>JAFKJY010000095.1 GCA_017305835.1 Hyphomicrobiales bacterium | reverse complement strand
GCGGCGGTCGACCGCGCCGCCGGCGAGGCCCGTGCCGCCGTCCTGTGCGCGAATGGCGCGCATTTCTGCGCCGGCCTCGACCTTGCCGAGCATGCCGCCAAGGGCCTGATGGAAGGCATCGCCGGTTCGCGCGGCTGGCACGCCGTGTTCTCGCGCATGCAGCGCGGCGCGATCCCCTATGTCGCCGTGCTCAAGGGCGCGGTCGTCGGCGGCGGGCTGGAGCTGGCGGCGGCCGCCCATATCCGCGTCGCCGAGCCGGACACCTTCCTCGCCATGCCCGAGGGCCAGCGCGGCATCTTCGTCGGCGGCGGCGGCTCGGTGAACATCACCCGCCTGGTCGGCGTGCCGCGCGTGGTCGACATGATGCTGACCGGCCGCACCTTCGGCGCCGCCGAGGCCGAGCGCATCGGCGCGGTGAACTATCTCGCAGCGGCGGGTACGGGCCTCGACCAGGCGATGGCGCTCGCCCGCCGCATCGCCGCCAACGCGCCGCTCTCAAATTACGCCACCATCAACGCGCTGCAGCGCATCCACGACAGCGGCTACGACGAGGGCCTGTTCTTCGAGTCGATGATCGCGACGCTGTCGCAGATGACGCCCGAGGCGAGCGCCGGCATGCGCGCCTTCGTCGAGAAGCGCGCCGCCCGCCTGCGCGCGCCGGGAGAGACGCCGTGACCGAAGCCCCCGCCCTTTCCGACGAAGCAGCCGAGGGCAAGGCCGCCGTCTCGCTCGGCGGGCTGGAGCACTCGGCCGGCTTCGTCATGCGCATCGCCCAGCTCACCGTCTTCGACCGCTTCTTCGCCGTCTTCGGCGACAGCGACATCAGGATCTCCGAGTTCACGGTGCTCTACGCCATCGCCGAGAACCCCGGCATCCGCCAGGGCGTGCTCGCCGACGTGCTGAAGATCAAGTGGCCGAACATGACCAAGCTGGTCCGGGCGCTGGAGGATCGCGGCCTGATCGAGCGGCAGGTGCCGCCCAACGACCGCCGCTCCGTGCACCTCGCGGCGACCGCCGAGGGCCGCCGCCAGATCGCCGCCTCGCAGGAGAAGATGTACCGCTCCGACCGGCTGGCGCTTTCCATGCTGGACGACGAGGAGCACGCGCAGCTGCTGCGGCTGTCGCGCAAGATCGCCGGCTGGCCGCCGGAGGCGGAGTAGGGCGATGGCCATCGATCTCGGCCGCGTCGCGGCGATCGACTTCCACACCCATGCCGAGGAGCCCTGCGGCACGCATGGCGACGACGGCTACGACGACTTCCAGGCCGGCATGTCGGCCTATTTCCGCTCCCCCTTCCCGCATCCGCCGACGATCCCCGAGACCGCCGCCTACTATCGCGAGCGCAATATCGCGGCCGTCATCTTCGCCGTCGACGCCGAGCGCGAGACCGGCTTCCGCCGCTACGACAACGAGGAGATGGCGGAGCTGGCCGCCGCGAATTCCGACATCCTGATCCCCTTCGCCTCGATCGACCCGGCCAAGGGCAGGGCCGGTGCCCGCGAGGCGCGCCGCCTGATCGAGCACTACGGCATCAGGGGCTTCAAGTTCCACCCGACCATGCAGGGCTTCTACCCCAACGACCGCTCGGCCTACGTGCTCTACGAGGCGATCGCGGAGGCAGGGCTGCCGGCCCTGTTCCACACCGGGCAGACCGGCGTCGGCGCAGGCATGCATGGCGGCATGGGCATGCGGCTCAAATATTCCAACCCGATCTATCTCGACGACGTGGCGGCCGACTTCCCGGACATGCCGATCATCCTCGCGCACCCTTCCTTCCCCTGGCAGGAGGAGGCGCTGGCGGTCGCGACCCACAAGCCCAACGTCTACATCGACCTCTCGGGCTGGTCGCCGAAATACTTCCCGCCGATCCTCGTCCGCTACGCCAACAGCCTGCTCAGGGACCGCATGCTGTTTGGCTCGGACTGGCCGGCCATCCTGCCGGACCGGTGGCTCGCCGATTTCGACAGGCTCGACATCAAGCCGGACGTGCGTCCGCTCATCCTCAAGGAGAACGCGCGCCGTCTGCTCGGAATGTAACGAAAAGACCGCGACAAGCGGCCGGGTGATCGACAGCAAGAGCGGCCGAGGGGCCGCGGGAGGAAGACCATGAGAATGCTTGCAAGCCTGCTTGCGGCCGCTTCGCTGGCCGCCATCGCGTTCACCGCCGCAGAGGCCAGGGATCTGCGGCTGGCTTCCGGCGCCCCGCCGGTCCACCCGGCCGCCGACCCGCTCTACAAGAGCTTCGCAGAGTTCCTGCCGCAGGAGACCAACGGCGCCCTCAGCGGCATCCTGATCGGACCCGAGGTCGTCAATATCGGCCAGGTCAAGCAGGCGCTGCAGTCCTCGCTGGCCGAGGTCGGCAACCTGCTGCCGCTGTTCGCAGCCGCCGACCTGCCCAACACGGTGCTGACGGCAGACCTCGCCTTCCTCGCCACCAACCCGCATGCGATGGGCGCGGCGATGACCGAATACGTCGTCACCTGCGCCGACTGCCAGGCGGAGTTCAAGAAGATGGGCGGCGTGTTCATGGGCGCCGGCTCGTCTGACGTCTACGTGCTCTTGACCACCAAGCCGGTCCGCTCGATGGCCGACCTCAAGGGCCTGCGCCTGCGCTCGGGCGGCGCGCCCTATGCGCGCTGGGCCGAGGCGGTCGGCGCCGCACCGGCGCAGGTGCCGGTCAGCGACACGTTCGAGTCCCTTTCCCAAGGCGTCCTCGACGGCACCATGGCCTCGATCTCCGACCTCGTCTCCTACCGGCTGATCGACGTGGCGAAATACGTGATCGAGCTGCCGCTCGGCACCTATCACACCACCTCCAACTTCACCGTCGCCAGCGCGGCCTGGTCCTCGCTGACCCCAGACGAGCGCAAGGGCTTCGCCCGCGCCGCCAACAAGTCGAGCGCGCTGTTCACGCAGAACTGGGGCTACGACCGGCCGGACAACGTCCGCAAGATGGCGAAGGACAAGGGGCTCGAGCTGATCCCCGCCTCGCAGGACATGCTCGACGCCACCGACGCCTTCCGCAAGAGCGACCCCGAGACGGCGGTGAAGATCGCCGAGAGCCAGCTCGGCGTGAAGGACGCAGCCGCCAAGATAGCGCACTTCCGCGAGCTCGTCGACAAGTGGACGAAGATCGTCGACGAGGCCGGCGGCGACGTCGGCAAGATCACGGCAAAGGTGCAGGAAGAGGTCTGGGACAAGGTCGACTACTCGACCTACGGCCTGTGACCGGCCGCTGAACGACCGGCGCCGGCGCGTCCCTGCGCCGGCGCGATCTCCCGGGCGTCTGCGGCGCCCGTCCGCGCGGGGAGGGGATATGCGCGCCAGTCTGGACAGGTTCATCAACCGGATCGCGGCCGGCCTCGCGCTGATTGGCGCCGCCGGGGTCGTGGTCATGCTGCTGCACATCACGGCCTATGTCGTGCTGCGGCTCTTTCTCGCCAGCCCGATCCCGGCGACGGTCGAGATCGTCTCCACCTACTACATGGTGCTTGTCGCCTTCCTGCCGCTGGCCTGGGCCGAGCGGCGCGGCGACATGATCACCATCGAGGTGTTCGGCACATTCTACAGGGGCGTGGTGCGGCGCGGGGTAGACCTCTTCGTCGCGGTGGTGACCACGGCCGTCTACGCCGTGCTCGCCTGGACGACCTGGTCGGTCGCGCTGCGCGAATACCAGACCGGCTCCTTCGTCATCTCGCTTCACCACGCCATCCCCACCTGGCCCGGCTATTTCGCCCTGCCGGTCGGCTTCGCGCTGGCGGCCCTGGTTGCGCTCTACCGCATCATCGACGTCGTGCAGCCGGCCGCGGGGCCTGCCCTGGAGAGCAAGCCATGAACACCGCCGCCGGCTTCATCGGCCTTGCCGCCTTCTTCGTGCTCATCGCGCTGGAGGTGCCGATCGCCATCGCCATGGCGCTGATCGCCTTCTGCGGCGTCTGGTTCCTGTTCGGCATCCACCCGGCCATCGGCATCCTCGCCAATACGCCCTACGATTTCGTCGCGAGCTGGACGCTGTCGGCCGTGCCGATGTTCCTGCTGATGGGTTTCGTCGCCTATTATTCGGGCCTGACGGCGGGCCTGTTCGACGCCGCCAAGCTCGGCCTGCGCAGGGTGCCGGGCGGGCTCGGCATCGCCGCCGTCTTCGCCTGCTCCGGCTTCGCCGCCGTTTGCGGCTCCAGCCTCGCCACCGCCGCCTCGATGGGCCGCATCGCCATCCCCGAGATGGTCAAGGCGGGCTACAAGCCGAGCTTCGCCACCGGCGCGCTCGCTGCCGGCGGCACCATCGGCGCGCTGATCCCGCCCTCGATCCTGATGATCATCTACGGCGTCTTCTCCGAGACGTCGGTCAGCCAGGTCTTCGTCGGCGGCATCTCGGTCGGTCTGCTCACCGCCGCGAGCTACATCGCCGTGATCCTGCTGGTGGCGACGTTCCGCAAGGACATCGTCCCGAGCACGCCCATCGGCGTCGAGGACCTCGATGCCGGCGCGGTGATCCGGGCCGTCTGGCCGACGGTCGGGTTGATCCTGCTGATCTTCGGCGGCCTGTTCAGCGGCTACTTCACGGCCACGGAAGCGGGCGCCGTCGGCGCCGCTGGCGCCATCCTGTTCGCCGGCCTCACCGGCCGGCTGACCTGGGAGGTGTTCCGCAAGTCCGTGCTCGACACGCTCGGCACCTGCGCCTCGCTGTTCATCGTCGGCGTCTGCGCGGTGATGTTCACCAAGTTCCTCGGCCTTTCCGGCGCGGCGGGGCTCATCAGCAGCGCCGTGCAGTCCTACGACCTGAACTATGCCGAGCTGATGATCATCATCGTGATCATCTACCTGATCCTCGGCATGTTCATGGAGCCGTTCGGGGCGATGCTGGTGACGCTGCCGGTGCTGATGCCCGTGCTCAACGCCCAGCACATCGACCTCGTCTGGTTCGGCGTCTTCCTGGTCAAGATGCTGGAGATCGGCATGATCACGCCGCCGCTCGGCATGAACGTCTTCGTCATCCGCAACGTCGCCTCGCAATATGCGACGCTGGGCGAGATCTTCCGCGGCGTGGCGCTGTTCTTCGCCGCCGACATGGTGGTGGTGACGCTCATCATTGCCCTGCCGATCATCGTGCTGTTCCTGCCGAACCTGATCAGGTAGGCCGGCGACGTGCCAGCTCAGAGCAGGCTGAGCTGCTGCGCCGGCCTGCGTCGGCGCAGTCCGGCCTCGCTGGTGGTCAGCTCAGCCGCGATCTCGCTGAGGAAGGGCGAGGCTGCCGCCGGCCGCACCGCGCCGCGCTGGAAGCGCTCGGCCGCGCGGGTGAGGAACAGCCGGTCCTTGGCGCGCGTCATGGCGACGTAGAACAGCCGCCGTTCCTCGGCGAGCGCCGCCGCGTCCTGCGGTGCCGAGGCGTCCCACGAGAACGGCACCAGCCCCGCCTCCATGCCCACCACGAAGACGATCGCGAATTCCAGCCCCTTCGCCGCGTGCATGGTCATCAGCGAGACGCGGTCGGCGCGCGCGTCGCGGAAATCGGCTTCCGTCGACAGCGCCGCCGCCTCCGCCAAGCGGCCAGCGTCGCCGGCCACCGCGTCCGACGCCGCGAGCGTGGCGAGCCAGCCGCGCGCCTCGGCGAGCGCGGCAGCATCCGCCTTCTCGGCCCTGCGCGCGCTTTCCGCCGCCTGCGCGATGCGCGCCGAAAGGGGCGTTCCCGCCTCTTCTTCCACCGCCAGCGCGTCGAGGATCGCGCTTACGCCGGAGTGCCCGGCAAGCGGCGCGGGCGAGCTCTTCATGTAAGGGATGCCGGTGCGGTCGAAGGCGGCCCGCAGCGCCGCCGCCTGCGCGTCGGTGCGGTAGAGTACGGCGCAGTCGCCGAAGCCGAGCGGCCGGCCGGCGGCCCTGCCGCCGCCGCGGTTGGCCGCCAGCAGGTCGTGGCCGCCCAGCAGGTCCTCGATTGCGCCCGCGATGAAGTCGGCCTCGGCCGCCTCGTTCGCCGCCGCGTGGGTGACGATCGGGCTGCCCGCCGGGCGCATGATGCCGGCCGATGCGCCGATGAAGCCGGACGCCGCCGTCACGATCGTGCCGGCCGAGCGGTAGTTGCGCGTCAGCCGCAGCGTCGGCGCACCGGGAAAGTCGCGGCCGAAGCGGGCGAAGCAGGCGGCGTCCGCCCCGCGAAAGCCGTAGATCGCCTGGTCGGGGTCGCCGATCGCGCAGAACCTGCCGTCGTCGCCGGCGATCAGCCGCAGCAGCCTGTATTGCTGCTCGTCTATGTCTTGGAACTCGTCGGCGACGACGTGGCGGAAGCGCGCCTGCCAGTCGGCCGCGATGTCCGCATTGGCTTCGAGCAGGTCGGCCGCCAGCACGACGAGGTCGTCGAAGTCGACCCAGCCCTGCGCGCGGCCCGCTTGATCGAGCGCGGCGCGGGCCGCTTCCTCCTCGTCCGTGCCCCTGGCGCCGGTGCGCTTGAGCGCCGAGACGGCCCTGAGCAGGCGGCTGGCCCGCGCCTCGCCGATGCCGAGCGCGGCGGCCAGCGCCGCCCTGCGCTCCGCCTCCGCGGCGATGCGGAAATCGCCACCGAGGCCGGCGCGGCCGGCATGCACGCGCAGGATCGCCAACCCAAGCGAATGGAAGCTGTGGACCGCCACCGCCCGCGCCTCCGCGCCGAGCAGGCCGGCCAGCCGGGTGCGCAGCTCCTCCGTCGCCTTGCGCGTGAAGGTGACGGCCAGGCACGCGTCGGCCGGCACGCCGCGCTCGCGCACGAGATGCGCGATGCGGTGGGTGAGCATGCGCGTCTTGCCCGAGCCGGGGCCGGCGATCACCATCAGCGGCCCGTCGACCGCTTCCGCCGCGCGCGCCTGGTCGGCGTCGAGCCCGGCGAGCACGCCCTCGCGGCCCGAAGGCTGCGCCGCGGCGTGTTCCTCGGGGGCTGCGGCTTCGCCCGCGTCCTCCTCCTTCGCCCTGCGCCTTTCCGGCTTCGTGCGGCTGGCGCGTGGTGCGTCGAACAGCAGCCGGTTGCCGGCGAGGCTGTCGAGCTCGCCGTCCTGAAACAGCCGGATGACGCCGTATTCGCCGTCATAGCCGGCCTGCCTGATGACGTCGCCGGCGCGCAGCCGCGTCACCGCCTCGCCGAGCAGCGGATGCACCTTGGCGACGTCCTCGACCGGCATTTCCTGCAGCACGTCGAGCTCCGGCCCGAGCGCGGCGATGGCGCGGTCGTAGGTGTGAGTGACGGTCTTCGAGCCGACGCCGCTGTCGACGATCTCGGACAGGATCTCGGGCAGCGGCACCAGGCTCGACACCGCGCCGGCCGTGGCCGGCGGCACGGCCTCCGCCTCGCTGCGGTCGGCGAGCGATTCGACGCGGTGCGCGACGCCCACCGTGACCGGCCGGCCGCATACCGGGCAGCGTCCGCCGAGCGCGATCGTCTCCCGCGGGTCGAGGCGGGTGCCGCAGGCGCGGTGCCCGTCCATGTGGTACTTGCCTTCCTCGGGGAAGAACTCGACCGTGCCGACATAGCCTTCGCCGGTCTCCAGCGCGCGGCGGATCGCGAGGTAGTCCGGCTCGCAGGAGAACCGCGTCGCCTCGCGGCCGATCTTGCCGGGCGAATGCGCGTCCGAATTGGAGGTCAGGCGGAAGCGGTCGAGCGCCGAGATGCGCCAGTTCATCGCCGGATCGGACGACAGGCCCGTCTCCACCGCGAAGATGTGGCCGGCGAGGTCGCCATAGCATTCCTCGATGGAATCGAAACCCGACTGCGAGCCGAGCGCGGCGAACCACGGCGTCCAGATATGGGCCGGCACGAGGTAGGAGTCCGGCCCCGATTCCAGCGCGATCTCCAAAAGGTCGCGCGAATCGAGCCCGAGGATCGGCCGGCCGTCGGAGGCGATGTTGCCGATGCGCCCAAGGCTCGCCGCCAGCCGGTCGGCCGTGTCGAGATCGGCGGTATAGATCAGGTGGTGGATCTTCCGCGTCTTGTCGCCCTTCTTGTAGATGGTCGAGATCTCGGTGCAGAGCATGAAGGACACCGGCCGCCGGCAGGCGGGCGGCAGCGTCTCCCACAGCGCTGCCTCGATCTCGGGCCTGAGCCGGAACAGCCCGTTGCCTTCGGCCACCAGCTTGTCCTTGATCTCGGCGAGCCAGACCGGATGCACGCAGTCGCCGGTGCCGACGACGCGCACGCCCTTGCGCGCCGCCCACCAGAACAGATGCTCGAGGTCGAGGTCCCGGCTCGTGGCGCGGGAGTGCTTCGAGTGGATGTGCAGGTCGGCGTGGAAGCTCATGGACAGTCGTTCGTCTCGCGGAATGGACGGATCCACCGATCCAGATCGCATTGATAACAGGCGGAAACGGGACCGTTCACGGCAAAAGCCGTGCTAGTCACAGCATTCGGCGGCTGAGTGGCCCGGACAGGATGCGCGAGGCGGTCGAAACGGGTCGCTCGCCGCGGCCTATCGCGTATGAGGAATTGGAAATTTGCACCGGCATATGGCCGCCATTGTGGATTGACGGGCATAATAAGAATACTTAATTGGGATCGTTCCGCTGGAGACGGAGGGTAACTTGAAGACGCATCCGGTATGGCTGGGCGAGGCCAGGACCCCCGGCGCCGAAGAATGCTCGATCGCGCTGATGCTGGTCCGCCGCGCGGCGCAGGCGCCCGACGCCCCCTTCGCCCTGTTTTCCGACGGCTCCCGCTGGAGCAATGGCGAGGCCCTGCTGGTCGCGCGGGAGACGGCCGCCGCGCTCGCCGCGCGCGGCGTCTCGGCCGGCGACCGCGTCGTCAACTGGCTGCCCAACAGCGCCGCCCATCTGCGCGTGATGCTGGCGACCGCGCTGCTCGGCGCGACGCCCGTTCCCATGAACCCCGCGCTGCGCGGCCGCTCGCTGCAGGACTCGCTGCAGGTGGTGAAGCCCCGCCTGATCGTCACCCATGCGGCGCTGGCCGACAGGCTCTCCGAGATGGAGGCGCCCGCGCCGTGCCCGGCGGTGGTCCTCGGCGGCGAAGGCGAGCCGCTGCGCATGCCGGCCGACGGCCTGCCCGAGCCCGCCGGAACCCAGCCCTGGGACCTCGGCGTCATCCTCTACACCTCCGGCACCACGGGCGGCGTGAAGGCCGTCCGCGTGCCCAACGGCCAGCTCTGGTCGGTCGGCAGGACCCATTTCGGCTTCCTCGAGGCCTCCGACCGTGTGATGCTGACGACGCCGCTCTGCCATATCGGCCCGCTCGCCGCGCTGATGGGCGCGATCATGGCCGGCGCCTCGGTGATCGTGCTCGAGGGCTTCAAGACCAGCACCTTCTGGGACGACGTCCGGCGCTTCGAGGCGACCGCCGTTCCCGGCATGGGGCCGTCGCTCCTCAACTTCCTCAACAAGGCCCCGGCGCATCCCGACGACCGCAGGCACGGCCTGCGCCTCGTCAACGTCGTGGCGGCGGACGCGGCCTCGCGCGCCTTCGCCGGCCGTTTCGGCGTCTCCTTCTTCCCGAGCTTCGGCATGACCGAGCTGTCCGTGCCCATCGTCGGCGATCTCGACTCGACCGTGGAGGGAAGCTGCGGCCGCGTCCGCGACGGCATGGAGGTCCGCATCGTCGATGCACACGACATGGAGGTCCCGGCCGGGCAGGTCGGCGAGATCGTCGTGCGCGCGCAGCATCCCTGGACGGTGAACGACGGCTACGAGGCCAACCCCGAGGCGACGGTGGCGGCCTGGCGCAACGGCTGGTTCCACACCGGAGACGCCGCCTGGCGCGACGCCGACGGCAATGTCTTCTTCGCAGACCGCATCAAGGACGTCATCCGCCGGCGCGGCGAGAACATCTCCTCGATCGAGGTCGAGCGCGAGGTCAAGGCCTTCGCCGCCGTCGAGGACGCGGCGGCGATCGCGGTCTCCAGCGAGCATGGCGACCAGGAGATCCTCGTCGTCGTCTCGCCGCTGGGCGACGCCGAAGTGGTGCCGGCCGACCTCATCGCGTTCCTGACGGAGCGCATGCCGCATTTCATGGTGCCGCGCTATGTCCGCGTGCTGCGCGACATGCCGCGCACGCCGTCCAACAAGATCCGCAAGGCCGACCTGCGCCGCGACGGCGTGACGGCCGACACCTGGGACCGCGAGGCGGCCGGCATCGCCGTCCGGGCGCAGCGCTTCGGCAGCGTCGCCTGACGACCCGCAACCAACCGACCGAGCGCTCTCCCATGTTCCAGTCCGATCTCCTCGCAGGCAAGCGCATCCTGGTGACGGGTGGCGGCACCGGGCTGGGCCGCGCCATCGCCGAAAAGTACTTGGCGCTGGGCGCCGAGATCCACATCTGCGGCCGCCGCGAGACGGTGCTGCGCGACACGGCGGCCGAGCTGATGGCCGCCCGCGCGGGCGGCGTGGTGCATGCGCACGCCGTCGACATCCGGGACGCCGACGCGGTCGACGGCATGGTCGAGGGCATCTTCGCCGACCACGGCCCGCTGACGGGCCTCGTCAACAACGCTGCCGGCAATTTCGTCAGCCGCACAGAGGACCTGTCGCCGCGCGGCTTCAACGCCATCTCCGACATCGTCATGCGCGGCACCTTCTACGTCACCCATGCGGTCGGCCGCCGCTGGATCGCGGCCGGCCTGCCGGGCTCGGTCGTCTCGATCGTCGTCACCTGGGTCTTCAACGCCGGCCCCTATGTCGTGCCCTCGGCCATGTCGAAATCGGCGGTGCAGGCGCTGACCCGCTCGCTCGCCGTCGAGTGGGGCGGCTACGGCATCAGGCTCAACGCCATCGCCCCCGGCGTCTTCCCGACAGAGGGCGCCTCGGCGCGGCTGGCGCCCGGCGAGGGCATGGCGTGGCGCGCCGACGACAATCCGATGAGGCGCGTCGGCGAGATCCACGAGCTCCAGAACCTCGCGACCTTCCTGATGGCCGACGGCGTCGACTGGCTGACCGGCCAGGTCATCGCCATCGACGGCGGCAACTGGCTCGCCAATGGCGGCAATTTCTTCGCCTACCGCAGCAGGACGGGCGACGACTGGCAGCGGATGCGCGAGGATATCAAGGCCCGCAACGAGAAGGACAAGGCGTCCCGCTCGGCCTCCGCCTAGGCGGGTGGCAGGGACGGCAACCGCGCAGGACGAACACATGAATCCCGGCATCGACGAGGACAGCTTCGCCACCGTGCTGGAGACGGTCGCCCGCTTCACGCGCGAGCGGCTGGTCCCGGCCGAGAGGACCGTCGAGGAGACCGACGACGTGCCGGCCGACATCGTCGCCGAGATGCGCGAGCTCGGCCTGTTCGGCCTGTCGATCCCGCGCGACTATGGCGGCCTCGGCCTGAGCCTCGCGCAGGAGCTCGAGGTCGTGGCCGAGATCGGCAAGGCCGCGCTCGCCTTCCGCTCCGTCTTCGGCACCAATGTCGGCATCGGCTCGCAGGGCATCGTCATCGACGGCACCGACGCGCAGAAGCAGGCATGGCTGCCGCGCCTCGCCACCGGCGAGGCGGTCGCCTCCTTCGCGCTGACCGAACCGGACGCGGGCTCGGACGCCGCCAGCATCCGCACGCGCGCCGAACGCGACGGCGACCATTTCGTCATCAACGGCGCCAAGCGCTACATCACCAATGCCAGCCGCGCGACGATGCTGACCCTGCTCGCCCGGACCGGCGGCCCCGGCGCCTCCGGCATCTCGGCCTTCGTCGTGCCGGCCGACGCGCCGGGCGTGACGATCGGCGGGCACGATCGGAAGATGGGCCAGCGCGGCACGCGCACCTGCGACATCGCCTTCGACAATGTCCGCATCCCGGAGGACGCGCTGATCGGCGGGCCCGCCAATCTCGGCCGCGGCTTCAGGACCGCGATGAAGGTGCTCGACCGCGGCCGCATCCACATGGCGGGGCTCGCCATCGGCCAGGCGCGGCGGCTGATGAACGAGATGTGCGGCTACGCGCTCCAGCGAAAACAGTTCGGCTCGCCTATCGCCGACTTCCAGCTCGTGCAGGCGATGATCGCCGACAGCGAGACCGAACTGCTCGCCGCCACCGCGCTCACCCGCGCCGCGGCCGCCTCCTTCGACCACGGCGCCCGCATCGCCCGCGAGGCGGCCTGCGCCAAGCTGTTCGCCACCGAGGCGGTCGGGCGCATCGCCGACCGCGCGGTGCAGATCTTCGGCGGCGCCGGCTACATGGCCGAATATCCGGTCGAGCGCATCTACCGCGACGTCCGCCTGATGCGCATCTACGAGGGCACGTCGCAGATCCAGCAGCTCATCATCGCGAAATCGGTGCTCGGCGGATATGGCGATGGCGAGCGGCACTGAGGGTGCGGCATGAACGCGCCGGCCGAGACGCCTCCGCTGCTCACCGGTGCGGTCCCGCCCGCGCCCGCATGGTTCGTCAAAGCGGTGGCCGAGGAGCCGGAGCGCAGCATGATCGCGGTGCGTGGCGCCGAGGTTGAGATGCTGACCTGGGGTGAGATCGGCGCGCCCGGCCTGCTCTTCCTCCACGGCAAGGGGGCGCACGCCGACTGGTGGAGCTTCCTCGCGCCGTTCTTCAGTTCCCGCTACCGCGTGGTCGCCATCTCGTGGTCGGGCATGGGCCGCTCCGGCTGGCGGCAGGCCTATTCCGAGGACCTGCTCGCGGAGGAGGCGATGGCCGCGCTGGAGGCCGGCGGCGCCCTCGCCGCGAAGGCGAAGCCGGTCGTCGTCGCGCACTCCTTCGGCAGCCTGATGGCCGCGCTGATGTGCGAACGCATGGGCGGGCGGCTGGGTGCGGCGGTGTTCGTCGATCCGCCCTTCTTCTCGCGCGAGACCATCGCGCGGCGGCGCGAACGCTGGGCCGGCGCGTCGGCCAAGGCCCACCGCGTCTATGGCTCGGTCGAGGAGGCGGTGCGGCGCTTCCGCTTCTCGCCCTGGCAGCCCTGCGAGAACCTGTTCATCGCCGACTTCATCGCCCGGCGCTCGCTGGTGCGGGTGGAGGAGGGGGAGAGAGCCGGCTGGCGCTGGTGCCTCGATCCGCGCCACTGGACGCCGGACCGCCAGAACGCGATCGAGAGGCTGCCCGCCGAAGCGGGCGTGCCGATGACGGTGATCCTCGGCAGCCGCTCGGCGCTCTACACGCCCGACGACGTCCGCTACATCGAGGCCACCTGCCGGGGCGCAGCGCGCCTGCTGACGATCCCCGAGGCCGCCCACCACGTCATGGTCGACCAGCCGCTCGCGCTTGTCTCGGTGCTGCGTGCCGTCCTCGCGGACGCGGACGCTTCTAGCTGACTCCCGACGCCGCTAAAAACTCGCCATAGGTGCGGTGGCGCACCAGCGGGTCGCCGCCGCTCCAGTTGCGGGCCATGTCGAGCACGGCCTGCCGGTTGCGCTTCAGCTCGGGCGGGATCAGCTCCAGCATCGGCCCCAGCAGCGACGGCGTGCGGTAGTAGACCACCGGCCGCGGCCGGTTCGGCCCGTGGATCAGGTATTCGGCCACGTAGCCGGCCGCCTCGACGCGCCGGCAGGCTGCCTCGTGGTCGTCGATCCAGTAGCCGAGATGCTGCAATCCCTCTCGGCCGCCGTCGATGAATTCGCGATAGGGCGAGGGCGCGCCGTTGACCTGCTCGATCAGCTCGACCTGCACGTCGCCGACGAAGCCGAAGGCGAGCCGCGTCTGCACCCGCACCTCCTGCTCGCGATAGGTGGTTGGCCGCGGGTCGAGCCCCGAGCCTTCCGTGCAGAACAGGAACGGCCGCACGCCCATGACGCCCACCCAGTGGTCGAGCGTGGCCTCGATGTCGCGCACGACGAAGCCGAGCTGCGTTACCGGGCCGATGATCGGCGCGCCCACCTCTGACATGGGGGCTGCCGCCATCACGCCTCCCGCCCGTCGAGCCGGACGATCGACTTGCCGAGCGCCTTGCCCTGCAGCATCGACACGAAGCCGGCCGCGGCGGCGTCCAGCCCGTCCGCGAATGTGTGGTCGCAGGTCAGCTCGCCCGCCTCGACCGCTGCCGTCAGGTCGCGCAGCGCCTCGGCATGCGAGGCCGCGTGCTCGGAGACGCGGTAGGGCCGCAGCTCGATGACCTTTTCGAGAAGCAGGTGCAGGTTGCGGAAGCTGTGCGCGCGCGACGTGTCGTAGTGGGCGACCATGCCGCACAGCGCGATGCGGCCGTGCTCGGTGATCGCCGGCAGCACCGCGTCGAGCAGCGCGCCGCCGACATTCTCGAAATGGACTTGCGCCTCGATCCCGCACAGGCTCTCGCCGAAGCTTTCGCTCCGATGGTCGAGGCAGCGCTCGAATCCGAGCGCGCCGGTCGCGTGGGCGCACTTTTCCGCACCGCCGGCGATCCCGATCACGTCGCAGCCGTGCCGCCGGCCCAACTGCCCGACGATGCTGCCGATCGTGCCGGTGGCGCCGCTGACGATCAGCGTCTCGCCCGGCGCGATGCGCGCCACGCGGTGCAGCCCGACCCAGGCGGTGATCCCCGACGTGCCGAGCGCGCTGAGATGCAGTTCCGGCCGGTCGCGCAGCGTGTCGAGCCGTTCGAGCTGCGCCGCGGGAATCGCGAAGCGGCTCTGCCACGGCCCGACGCCGCGCACCATGTCGCCCGGCGCGAGCGACGGGTCGCGGCTTTCGACGACGGTGCCGACCATGCGGCTGCGCATCGCCTCGCCCGGCTCCAGCGTCACGCCGCGCACGGGCCGCCCGTAGACCTGGATCGCCAGATAGGGGTCGAGCGAGATGCGGGCCGGCGCGACGAGCGCCTCGCCTGCCGCGAGCGGAGCGATCTCGACCGGCACCACGGCGAAGTCGGCGATCCCGACCTGCCCCTCGGGGCGGCGCTGCAGGATGACGCGTGCATCAGCCATGGCCGGCGGATCCCTCGTAGCTTCCCAGCGCCCGCGCCTTGGCCGTCACCAGCGCGCCCAGCCGTTCGAGGGCGGGAACGGCGATCCCCGCGCGGCGCGCGATCAGCAGCGGCGCGGCGACGAGCGCGTCGATCTCGGCCGGTCGGCCCCGCCGCAGATCCTGCAGCAGCGACGGCAGGTGCGGCGACGAAAGGATCGCCGCGTCGCGCAGCACGTCGTCGGCGATCGTCGTCGCGACGCCGCCGGCCCGCGCGATGGCCCGGATCTCGTCCAGCAGTTCCTTGAGCAGCGGCTGCATGTCGGGCTGGCTGGCGCAGGCGCCGACGGGCAGGCCGAGGATCGCTGCCGGCAGGCCGAAGCCGAGATTGAGGAGCAGCTTGTCCCAGACGGCGGGCCTTAGGTCGGGCTCGAACGTCGTCCGGATGCTCGCCTGCTCGAACAGGGCGAATGCCGCCCCCGCCGCGTCCTCTGCGTCGGGCGAGGCGGGACCGACGATGAAGCGGGCCGACGGCGTGTCCATCGAGACCACGCCCGGCGTCGTCACCTCGATCGAGGCCTTGACGATGCAGCCCACCCTGAGCGCCGGCGCAATCGCGCCGGCGAGCCGCCCGCCGGGGTCGAGCAGGTCGAGGCCGGGCTCCATCCACCACGGTATGCCGTTTGTGGCGAAGACGAAGGGTGTGCCGGCGGCGGCGAGATGGGCGAGCCCGTCGACAGCCCCGGCCAGCCCCGGATGCTTCAGCGTCACGATCACCATGTCCTGCGCGCCGAGCGTGCGGGGGGCGTCGGTGGCGGCGACGGCGACGCTTTCCGCCGGCCGGTCGTGGACGTCGAGCGTGATCCCGTCGGCGCGGATCGCGGCGAGCTGCGCGCCGCGTGCGATCACCGACACCGCGTGGCCGGCCCGGGCGAATTGCCAGGCGAGGTATCCGCCGACCGCGCCGGCGCCGTAGACCGCGACGCGGCTCATGCGACCAGATGCTTCTCCACCGGCCTGGCTTCTCGGCGCGGCCAGAGCTGGTCGGCCGCCCGGGCGGCGGAGCCGGCGACGCCGGCGAGCTCGCCCTGCAGCGAGCGCAGCCGGTAGGTGAAGAAGTGCAGCTCGATCTCGCGCGTCAGGCCGGCGGCGCCGTGGAACTGCTGGGTGTCGTAGGTGATGCGCCCCGCGGCGGCCTCGGCATAGGTCGCGGCGAGGAAGGCGGCCGCGGCGTCGCCGGTTACCGCCGCCCGCCGTGCCAGCATGCGCGTCGCGTCCGCCAGCACCTCGCATTCGGCCAGCCGGTGCTGGATCGCCTGGTAGCTGCCGATCGGGCGGCCGAACTGGCGGCGCATCTTGACGAACTCGACCGTGCGGTCGACCGCCGCCGCCGCCGCCCCGGCGATCTCGGCCGCGACGCCGACGCTCCACCACTTGACCACGTCCTGCGGCCGGACGCCGTCCAGCCGGCGGCCCTGCCGCATCTCGTGGTCGGAGATCGTGCCGAACGGGTCTGCGAAGATCGAGCGCAGCGCCTCGACCTGCCGGCCGGCGAGGTCCAGCGCCCGCACCTCGTCGTCGCCGACGATCAGCAGCGTCGACGCCATCGGCAGGTGCCGCACCGCGGCGCCGCGGCCGGAAAACGCCAGCGCGACGGGTCCCTTCAGGCCTTCGCGGACCGCCATCGGCGCCACCAGAGCGGCGCCGGTCAGCGGCACGGAATAGGGCAGCGCGCTCGCCGCCTCGAGCAGCAGCAGGCCGCCGAGCGCGCCGTAGTCGTCCATCGCGGCGGCGTTGGTGAACCCGCCCGCCTCCATCTCCGCGTAGAGCGGCATGCCGTCGAGGTAGTAGGACGTGTCGCCGGCGGGCGCCGACTGGTAGGGCGCGGCCATGCGGCCGATGGCCGCCTGGAGTTCTTGCTGGTCGGGGCTGAGATCGAGGTCCATCAGGCGACTGCCGGAAGCTGGAGGTGATGCTTGGAGATCAGGTTGAGCTGAATCTCGGCGGAGCCGGCGGCGAGCCCGGTCGAGCCGGTGCGCCGGAAGCCGACCGAGATCAGCGGGTCGATGTCGGCCGTCACGTCGTCGTGCAGGAAGTCGCAGAGGAAGTCGGCGACCAGCCGGTCCGCGGTCACCAGCGCGTAGCGCGCGATGTTGGTCGAGGTGTCGACCGGCAGCTTCTTGGCGCGGCGGTCGATGACGCCGAGCGCGAGGTAGCGCGCGGCCTCCAGCCCGGCCTGCGCCTGCACCGCGCGGGCCCGTGCGAGCTCGGTATCCTCGCCGCGCGCGACGAGCAGCCCCATCGCGTGCTCGAGCACGCGCATGCTCAGCATGTAGCGTGGCTGGCCGATGCGCTCGTTGTGGAGCACCGAGCGCACGATGGTCCAGCCCTTGTTCTCCTCGCCGAGCCGCATCTCCGCGGGCACCTGCACGTCGGTCAGGAACACCTCGTGGAAGGAATACTGGCCCATGAAGCTCGGCACGACGCGGATCTCGATGCCGGGCATCTTCGTCGGCAGCAGGAACACCGAGATGCCGTGCGTGCCCGGCCCGCCGGTCCGCGCCAGCAGGAAGCAGTAGTCGGCGAGGCTGGCGCCCGAGGTCCAGATCTTCGAGCCGTTGAGCACGTAGCCGTCGCCGCGCCGCTCGGCCCGCGTCGACAGCGCCGCGAGGTCGGAGCCGGCCGACGGCTCCGAGAAGCCCTGGCACCAGATCGTGGTGCCGCTGGCGATGCGGCCGATGTGCTCCCGGCGCTGCGCGTCGGTGCCGTACTGGATGATCGCCGGCCCCACCCAGTTGACGTTCATGTACTGGTAGCTGCGCGGGTCGCCGACGTAGAACATCTCCTCGCCGAGGATCCAGTGGTGGAACGGGTCCATGCCGCCGCCGCCGAGCTCGACCGGCCAGTGCGGGATGAGCAGGCCCTCGCTCGCGAGCATCGGGCAGAAGGTGCGGGAGAATTCCGACATATAGGCCGAGCTGGTGTCGTAGCGCGATTTCTCGCCCCAGTCGGCGGGCAGCGCGCGGGCGATGATGCCCTGCAGGCGCTCCCTGAATGCTGTCTGTTCGTCCGTCCAGCTGAAGTCCATCTTCGGCAACGTTCCGTCTGTGAAGATTACACCTATTTAACGGCGTTCTAGCAATCGTGTCGCCCCTTGGCAATCACGATGCCAAATAAAGTATCCTTTTTATAGGTGCCCCGCACATCAGTGGAAAACCCCGCCGCCGTTCACCAGCAGCGTCTGCCCGGTGATGAAGCTGGCGCGCTCGCTGGCGAGGAAGCAGACGGCGTCGGCGATCTCGTCCGGCCGCCCGAGCCGCCCCATCGCGACCGAGGCGCTTATCCTTTCGAGCTGCGATTCGGAGAAGGACGCCATAGCCGCCGTCTTGGTCGGGCCGGGCGCGACCGAGTTCACGTTGACCGAAAACGGCGCGAGCTGGCGGGCGAGGGCGCGGGTGAAGCCGATCACGCCGGCCTTGGCGGCGGTGTATTCGGGCGAGCGCACGCCGCCGGTGAACGGTGCCTCGGAGGAGATGTTGATCACCTTGCCCCAGCGGCGCTCGCGCATCGACGCGACCACCTGCTGCGAGCACGTCAGCGTCGTCTTCAGCGACACGTCGAGGATGAAGTCCCACAACTCCGGGTCGGCCTCGGAGAATTCCTGCGCGCGCTCGCGCGGCGCCTGGCCGACATTGTTGATCAGGATCTCGACCGGGCCGACATCGACCCGGATCGCGCCGAACACGCGCCTGACCTCCGCCCTGTCGGTGAGGTCGAGCGCATGATGCGCCGCCGCACTGGCGCCCAGCGCGGTCGCGACGTTTTCGAGCCGCTGCGCGTCCCTGTCGAGCAGCACCACGCGCACGCCTTCCCCGGCGAGGCGATGGCAGATCGCCTCGCCGATGCCGTTGGCCGCGCCCGTTACCACCGCCACCCTGCCTGCTATGCCCGTGTCCATCTCTCTCCCCGGTCATGTGGGCGCCATCGGCACGATCAGGACACTTTTTATGAAAGTCGCCCGCCACGAACCGTCGACAAACGGCAGGATACGGCCATCATGCCGTCGCGATCAATTGACAATCGCAAAATACAGTGCACTACTTTCGGTGTGAGAAAGGCTTGGCGCCGCGCGGGTGCGGGATTGACAGGCCGGCCGGTTCTCTCCTAAAAAAGTATCCTGAATAAACGACCGGCGAGGGAAGAGCGTCCGTGTACGAATCCTATACGGGTCTGAAGTTCGAGCGGCGCGGGCGCATCCTCGTCATCTCTATCGACAATCCGCCCACCAACCCGATGACGCCGGCGATGCACACCGAGCTGTCGCGCGTCTTCACCGACATCAACCGTGACGCCGAGACCTCCGTCGTCGTGCTGACCGGCGCCGGCGACGCCTTCTCCTCGGGCGGCAACATCAGGAACATGGTCCGCCGCATCGAGGAGAACCGGGTCGGCGAGTGGTACCAGGGCATCGAGGAGGCGCGGCAGATCCTGCGCGGCGTCCTGCGGCTGGAGAAGCCGCTGATCACCCGCATCAACGGCCACGCTATGGGGCTTGGCGCCACGCTCGCCGTCGCCGGCGACATCTCCTACATGCTGGAGGACGCAAGAATAGCCGACACCCATGTGCGCATGGGGCTAGTGGCGGGCGACGGCGGCGCGCTGCTGTGGCCGCTGCTGATGGGCTTCACCCGCGCGCGGCGCTATCTGCTCACCGGCGATTCGCTGACCGGCAGGGAGGCGGCCGAGCTCGGCCTCGTCACCGAATCCTGCACGGCGGCCGAGCTCGACGGGAAGGTGTTCGGCATGGCCGAGAGACTGGCCGAGGGCTCCGCCCCGGCGATCTCCGGCACCAAGATCGCCATCAACGCGCTGCTGCGCGCGCAGCTCGAGATGCTGATCGACACGCATCTGGCTCTGGAGACGCAGACCTTCTTCTCGCCGGACCACAGCGAGGCCGCGCACGCCTTCATGGAAAAGAGAAAGCCGAAATTCGGCGGCAAATAGCGCCGCGCCGGGGAGGTCGACATGGCAATTGACCGCGACGAGATGAGGGCCCGCGTGCTCAGGCTGCGCGGCTATGTGGGGCCGTTCCAGTCGGCGATGATCGAGCTCGACCCCGATTGGGTGGAGCGCTATCTCGCCTTCGTCTGCGCACCCAACGACAGCGGCCGCATCTCGATGCGGCTGACCCAGTTGATCTATGTCGGCATCGACGCCGTGCCGAGCCATCTCTACCCGAAGGGCATCGGCACCCATGCCGAGCTGGCGCTGAAGAACGGCGCCACCTTCGACGAGGTGATCGAGACGCTGGAGATCGCCGCGAGCCTGACCGGGCTCTCTCCGGCGATGGCCTTCCCCATCCTCGCCGAGGAGCTTGCGGCCGCCGGCGCCGCTCCCGCTGCCGACGAAGCCGCGCGCGCCGCGCTCGCCGAGACCGCCCGCAAGCTGCCGGGCGAGCCGCCGGCCTGGCTGCAGGTCGCGGCCGACCTCGTGCCGAACTGCGTCGGCCCGCTGCTCGACATGCTCGCCCATCCCTGGCAGCGCGGCGCGCTGCCGGCGAAGGAGCGGGCGCTGATCGCGCTCGCCTGCAACGCGGCGCCCGCGGTGCTCGCCGCCGACGGCATCCGCCGCCACATCCGCGAGGCGCTGTCGCATGGCGCCAGCGGCGAGGAGATCGCCGAGGTGATCTCGCTGGCCAGCGGCATCGGCATCCACTCGCTCGCCGTCGGCGCCCCGATCCTGACCGAAATCCTGCACCGGCAAGGCGACGCGCAGCCGGCGGCAGCGCAATAATCAAGTATACCGAAACCAAACAACCTCGGGAGGTTACCTTGTTCGGATCTCGCAGATTGAAATCGGCGCTGGTGGCGGCCGCCTGTGCCGCGACCCTCGCCTTCGGCCTCGCCGCGCCGGCCGCGGCGCAGACCAACGAGGTGGTCGTCGTGACCACCGGCGGCGCCTATGGCGCGCTGCTCGACCGGCTGTTCTTCAAGCCCTTCACCGACGCGACCGGCATCACCGTGCGCCAGGTCAGCGCCTCCACGTCCGAGGCCTGGGCCAAGCTCGCCGCCATGGAGCAGGTCGGCAAGGTCGAATGGGACCTGCTGTCGGGCCTCGACGCGGACTTGATCGCGCGCCGCGACATCGTCGAGAAGATCGACTGCTCCAAGCTGCCGATCACCGCCGAGTCCGCCCTGCCGGACACCTGCCGCGACTACGGCGTCGTCCGCGTCGTCGGCACCAACGGCACGCTGACCTACAGCAAGGAGGCCTTCCCGAACGGCGGGCCGCAGAGCTGGGCCGACCTGTTCGACACGCAGAAATTCCCCGGGCCGCGCGGCCTGATGGACAGCGGCACGCCGTGGGACATGCTGGCGATCGCGCTGCTCGCCGACGGCGTCCCGGCCGACAAGCTCTACCCGCTGGACCTCGACCGCGCCTTCGCCAAGCTCGACAAGATCAAGTCGGACGTCGCCGTGTGGTGGAAGTCGGGCGACCAGAGCCAGCAGATGTTCCGCTCCGGCGAGGTCGTCGCCGGCGTTCTGTGGTCCGGCCGCGCCTTCATGCTCAAGAAGGAAGGCCAGCCGGTCGAGGCGGTGCTGCCCGGCTCGATCCAGGCCAACGGCTACTGGATGGTCGCCAAGAACGCGCCCAACAAGGACAACGCGCTGAAGCTGATCGACTTCTTCATGAAGGATCCCAAGGCGCACGTCGAGTTCCGCCGCGAGAACCTCAACGACACGATGAACAAGGCGGCGATCGACCTGCTGACGCCGGAGGAGAAGGCCGCCGCCTTCACCTCGCCGGAGAACCTGAAGACGCTCATCGTGCCGGACTTCGAGTGGATCGCGAAGAACCGCGAGATGATCACGGAGCGCTGGAAGACCTGGATCGCGCAGTAAGGCTGCATCCTCCCGGACGAACGGCCCGTGGGCCGGCAGCAAGGGGGGCCTGGAAACCAGGCCCCCCGCCTCATGCGAGGCCCGCGTGCCTCAGCGCCAGCCCGGTACGGGCCGGGCACCAACCCTGAAACCGACGACAGCAACGAATGGCGCGCCTGGCGGAGCCTTCCGCATCGCGCCCGCGGGAGCGTCATGAGCGACATCGCCTTCCAGCCGATCCGGACCGTCGCCACGCAGCTCCGCGCAGGCCGGCTCTCCGCGTCCGAGCTGACCAGGCATATGCTGGACAGGATCGCGCGCATCGACGCGCGGCTGCACAGCTACAGGGCCGTCGGCGCCGAAATGGCGCTGGACGCCGCGGCGCGCGCGGACGCCGAGCTGGCGGCCGGCCGCGACCGCGGCCCGTTGCATGGCATCCCGCTGGCGGTGAAGGACCTCTGCGACACGAAAGGCATGCCGACCGCCGCCGGCATGTCCTTCCTGCGCGACAATGTGCCGTCCGGGGACGCCACCGTCGTGGCGCGGCTGAAGGCGGCTGGAGCCGTCATCCTCGGCAAGCTGCACATGACGGAGGGCGCGACCCTCCACCACCATCCGGCCTATCCGATCCCGGTCAACCCGTGGGACGCCGCGCTGTGGCCCGGCGCGTCCTCGTCCGGCTGCGGCGTCGCGGTGGCCGCGGGGCTGTGCTTCGGTGCGATCGGCTCCGACACCGGCGGCTCGATCCGTTACCCCTCCGCCTGCAACGGCCTGACCGGGCTGAAGCCGACCTGGGGACTGGTCAGCCGCCACGGCGTCTACGACCTCGCCCCGAGCTTCGACTGCCTCGGGCCGATGGCGTGCAACGCCGCCGACGCCGCTTTGATCCTCGACGCGGTGGCGGGCTTCGACCCGCTCGACCCGACCAGCCTGCCGGGCAAGGTCGAGTCCTGCTCGGCCGCGCTCGACCAGCGCGTCGGCGCGCACGGCCTGCGCATAGGCTACGATCTTTCCGAGGCTGGCCGGCTCTCGCCCGAGACCGCCGCGGCCTTCGACGAGGCGCTGCGGGTGCTGGCGGAAATCGGTGCCGGCATCGTCGACATCCGCTTCCCCGACATCTCCGCCTTCCGCGCCTGCAAGCGCTTCCTGATCGGCCCCGAGCAGGCCGCGGCGCATGCCTCCCTCTACGAGAAGCATGCCGGCGAATATGGAAGCTGGCTGGCCAAGGCGATCGAGGCCGCCCGCAGGATGGACCCGCTGGAGGTCGCACGCGCAGGGCTGGAACGACGTAAGCTCTCGGCCGCGATCGCCCGGCTGTTCGAGGCGGTCGACGTCATGGTGCTGCCGGTGTTCCGCGACGGCACGCCGCCGGACGAGACGCGGGCCTCGCCCGATTTCCTGCGGCTCGGCCCGACCTCGGACTTCACGACGCCGGTCAACGCGGCCGGCAACCCGGCGCTGACGCTGCAATGCGGCGAGGACGGCGCCGGCGCGCCGCTGGCCCTCCAACTCGTCGGGCCGCACCGCAGCGAGCCGCTGCTGATCGCGCTCGCCCACCAGTACCAGAAGGCGACGGACTGGCACGTCCGCCACCCGCAGGGCTGCACGGAAGCGGCCTAGCGTAGGCGGCATCCAAACACGCCACAATTCCCTACCGTCGGCCCTGATCTCCCTGTTTTAGAATAGGAGCGCTTATTTTCTAAGATTGTAGAATTTTTCGGTCATAGTTGACGAAATTGCCTATATAAAGCATACTTAATTGGCAAACAGGGAGGACTGACATGCATCTTTGGAAAACGGCGCTCGCGGCGCTGGGGATCGGCATTGCCGCGTCGCTGGCGACGGCTCCGGCGCGCGCCGCCGACGCGGGCGAGGTCGTCATCGCCACCACCGGCGGCGCCTATGGGCGCATACTCGACGAGCTGTTCTTCAAGCCCTTCACCGAGGAGACCGGCATCAGGGTCCGCCAGGTCAGCTCCTCGACGGCGGAAGCCTGGGCCAAGATCAAGGCGATGAGCCAGGCCGGCCACGTCGAGTGGGACCTGATCCTCGGCGTCGAGGCCGACCTCCATACGCAGCGCGACCTGATCCAGAAGATCGACTGCGCGGAGCTGCCCAACGTCGCCGCGCAGGGTCTGCCGGGCGCGTGCAGCGACTATGGCGTGATCAGCGTCGTCGGGACGATCGGCACGCTGGCCTACAACAAGGAGGCCTTCCCGAACGGCGGCCCGCAGAGCTGGGCCGACCTGTTCGACACGCAGAAATTCCCCGGGCCGCGTGGCCTGATGGACAGCGGCACGCCGTGGGACATGCTGGCGATCGCGCTGCTCGCCGACGGCGTCGCGCCCGACAAGCTCTACCCGCTCGACCTCGACCGCGCCTTTGCCAAGCTGGACAAGATCAAGCCGGATGTGGCCGTATGGTGGAAGTCGGGCGACCAGAGCCAGCAGATGTTCCGCTCCGGCGAGGCAGTCGCGGGTGTTCTCTGGTCCGGGCGGGCGTTCATGCTGAAGAACGAGGGCCAGCCGCTGCAGATGGTCGTTCCGGGCTCGCTTCGGACGAACGGCTACTTCATCATGGTCAAGGATGCGCCCCACAAGAGCGAGGCCCTGAAGCTGATGGATTATTTCATGACCCGTCCCGAGGCTCACCTCGCCTTCCGGCGCCAGAACTTCAACGACACCATGAACAAGGCGGCCATCGACCTGCTGACGGACGAGGAGCGGGCCTCGGCGCTGACCGCGCCGGAGAACTGGAACGCGATGGTGCAGTCCGACTACGAGTGGATCGCGCAGAATCGCCAGATGATTACGGAACGTTGGAAGAATTGGATCGCGCAGTAGAAGGCCCGGCCGGTCTCGACCAGCCAATTCGGGAAGGACAAGGCATGTCCCCATCCAGTCTCGGGGAGGGCGGCTCGGCCGCCCTCTCGCTTCGCAACCTCGTCAAGCGCTACGGCAAGGTCACCGCGACCGATTCCGTCTCGCTCGACGTCGAGGCGGGGGAGTTCGTGTCGCTGCTGGGGCCGTCCGGCTCCGGCAAGACGACGCTCCTGATGCTGCTCGCCGGTTTCGAGACCGCCGACAGCGGCGAGATCCGGCTGCACGGCCGCGACATCAGCCGCGTTCCGCCCAACAAGCGCGACATCGGCATGGTGTTCCAGCGCTACGCGCTGTTCCCGCACATGACGGTGGCGCAGAACGTGGCCTTCCCGCTGCGCATGCGCGGCGTCGCGAAGGCCGAGCAGGAGCGTCGCGTCAAGGCGGCGCTCGACATGGTCGAACTGCGCGAGCATCTCGACCGCGTGCCGGCCCAGCTTTCCGGCGGCCAGCAGCAGCGCGTGGCGCTCGCCCGCGCCATCGTCTTCGAGCCCGGCATCCTGTTGATGGACGAGCCGCTCGGCGCGCTCGACAAGAAGCTGCGCAAGCACATGCAGGTGGAGCTGACCGAGCTGCAGCACCGGCTCAAGGCCACCGTCATCTACGTCACCCACGACCAGGAAGAGGCGCTCGCCATGTCGAGCCGGGTGGCGATCATCAACGAGGGCCGCATCGAGCAGCTCTCGACCCCGCGCGACCTCTACGACCGGCCCGCGAGCCCCTTCGTCGGCGACTTCATCGGCGACATTAACCTGTTCGACGCGAAGGTCGAGGAGATGCAGTCCGGCGCCTGCGCGGTGGCCACGCCCTTCGGCCGCCTGCTCGGCACGCCGGTGGGGCCGGCGGCCCTTGCGCCGGGCGCGGCGGTGCGGGTCGGCGTCCGCCCCGAGCGCCTGTCGGTCGACGAGCGCCCGACCGGCGGCGTCGCGCCTGCGCATCCCGCCACGATCCGCCACACCATCTTCAACGGCAACAACGTCGCCGTCCACATGACCATGGCGGACGGGCAGGAGCTGTGGGCGACGGTCTCGCCCAACGATCCCGAGGCGAACCTGCCGCGCGGCGCCACCGTCCACGTCTCGGCCGCGCCGCAGGACGTGTTCGTCTTCCCGGCCGGTGCGGCATGAGCGAGAGGCACATCCGCGGCGGCCTGTCGAAGACCACGGCCGCGCTCATCGCGTTGCCGCTGGCGCTGCTCATGCTGGTGGCGTTCGTCTGGCCGCTCGTCGGCTTCGTCTCGACCAGCGTGCTCGACCCCGCCCCGACGCTGGCGCATTACGAGAAGCTGTTCACCAGTGCGCTCTACATGCGCGTGCTGGCTTCCACCGTCGTCACCGCCTTCGTGGTGACGGTGGCGGCGTTGGTGCTCGGCTACCCGATCGCCATCCTGATGTCGCGCCTGCGCGGGCCGGCCGCCTGGATCGTCACCACCTGCGTGCTGGTGCCGCTGTGGACGCCCGTCCTGGTGCGCACCTATGCCTGGATCATCATCCTCCAGCGCCAGGGCATCGTGAACGACGCGCTGATCTCGCTCGGCATGATCGGTCGCCCGCTGACCATGCTCTACACGACCGGCGCGGTGGTCGTCGCCATGACGCAGGTGCTGATGCCGTTCATGATCCTGCCCATCCAGTCCTCGCTGCGCTCGATCCCGAAGGAGCTGCCGCAGGCCGCCCACGGCCTCGGCGCCTCGCATTTCCGCGTCTTCGCCAACGTCACCTGGCCGCTCAGCCTGCCGGGCGTGATGGCCGGCTGCCTGATGGTCTTCATCATCGCGCTCGGCTTCTACATCACGCCAGCCATCCTCGGCGGCCCGCGCGCGCAGACGATCTCGACGCTGATCTCGCAGCAGGCCTTCGAGCTGCTCAACTGGCCGTTCGCCTCGGCGATCTCGGTGGTCCTGCTCGTGCTGACGCTGGGGATTGCGGCGGTCTTCCGCCGCATGCTCAGGGTCGAGGGGATGTCGCTCCATGCGTAGCTCCGCCGGCACGAGGGCATTCAGGCTCGTCTTCGCGATCTGCTGCGCGCTGATCCTGGTCTACATGATCCTGCCGACCCTCCTGGTCTTCCCGATCTCGGTCGGCGGCGACAGCTACATCCGCTTCCCGCCGCGCAACCTCTCGCTGCAGTGGTACCGCGCCTATTTCGAGGATCCGGAGTGGCGCTCGGCGACCTTCTTCTCGCTGAAGATCGCCGCCCTCACCGCGATCAGCTCCACCGTCATCGGCACCGCCGCCTCGCTCGCCATGGCGCGCGGCGACTTTCCCGGCCGCCGGCTGCTGGCCGGCCTCGTGCTCGCCCCGCTGGTGACGCCGCACGTCGTGCTGGCGCTGGCGCTCTATTTCCACTTCGCCCCGCTCGGCCTTGTCGGAACCACCTTCGGCTTCGTGGTCGCCCATTCGGTGCTGGCGGTGCCCTATGTCGTGCTCATGACCTCGGCGGCGCTCGCCGGCGTCGACCCCTCGCTGGAGATGGCGGCGCTCAACCTCGGCGCCTCGCGCTGGCGCGTCGTCAGGGAGGTCACCCTGCCGCTGATCGCGCCGGGCATCGCCGCCGGCGCGCTGTTCGCCTTCCTCACCTCCTTCGACGAGACGGTGATCTCCTTCTTCATCTCCGGCGTCGACCACAAGACCATCACCCGCAAGATCTTCGAGGACGTCGACTTCAACCTGACGCCGGTGATCGCCGCGGTGTCGGTCGTGTTCGTGGTCGTCACCATCGCGCTGATGGTGGTGGCCAATATGGTGTCCAGAGGTGTGAAGCGCGCCTGATTGGAGTTGTCATCGTGCGCGGTTGCGCTTACCCACGGTGGAGGCGCGCGGCGCCTGCGGGAAGGCGGAGTAGGATCTTATGGCAGGGGCCGAGCGGAAGAGGGCCGAGCTTGTCGCGGCCCAGATCGAGCGCGACATCGCGGCGATGGGCTGGCCCGTCGGGCAGGTGATCGGCTCGGAGGCCGCGCTCGTGCAGAAATACGGCGTCAGCCGTGCGGTGTTCCGCGAGGCGGTGCGGCTGATCGAGCATCACATGGTGGGCCGCATGCGGCCTGGCCCCGGCGGCGGCCTCGTCGTCGGCGAGCCGGACCCGGAGGCGGTGGCGCGGGCCATGTCGGTCTACCTCTCCTTCGCCAAGGTGCGCGGCGGCGAGCTCTTGGAGATCCGCAGCGCCATCGAGGGGCTGGCGAGCGAGCTGGCCGCCCAGCGGGCGACGGATGCCGAGCGGCTGGAACTGCGCCGGCTGGTCGAGGAGGAGGTCGAGCGGGCGGCGCTTTCGCCGCTGGTGGCCAAGGAGTTCCACCTCAAGGTCGCCGAGATGTCGCACAACCCGGCTATCTATCTGTTCGTGCGCTGTCTGGTCGACCTGTCCGAGGAGCGCATCATCCCGGAGGAGAGCCGCAGGGAAGCGGCCGTCCGCATGAACCGTGTGCATGCGAGGATCGCCGAGGCGATCATCGGCGGCGACAGCGCGCTTGCGCGCTACCGGATGGGCAAGCACGTCGACGCGATCGGCCCCTGGCTGCGCGAGCCGGCCCCCGAAGGCGCCGCCGACGCCATGCTGGACGAGGACCTGCGCGCCGCTCAGCTCGGCTGAGCAGCGGCGCGATCTACCGCTTCAGCGCCGACGAATAGCGCCACACCGTGCGGCCGCCGCCGCGCAGATACTGGTCGGGATGCGTGATGCTGCCGCCGAGCGCGTCGGCCGCCGTCCACGGCCAGCGCGGGTCGCGCAGCAGCCCGCGCCCGAGCGCCACCATGTCGGCCTTGCCGGAGCGCACGACGTAGTCCGCATGGCCCGGCTCGGTGATAAGGCCGACGGCCATCGTCGCCAGCCCCGTCGCCCGTCTGATCTCGGCCGCGAAATCGACCTGGTAGCCGGGATAGAGCGCGATCTTCTGGCCGGGATCGCTGCCGCCGCTGGACGCGGTGACGTAGTCGCAGCCAAGCGCCTTGAGCCGCGCGCAGAAGGCGAGCGTCTCGTCGAGGCTCCAGCCGCCCTCGATCCAGTCGGTCGCCGAGACGCGCACGCCCATCGGCCGCTCCGCCGGCCAGGCCGCCCGCGCCGCCGCCACGACCTGCAGCGGGAAGCGCATGCGGTTCTCCAGCGAGCCGCCATATTCGTCCTCGCGCCGGTTGCTCACCGGCGACAGGAACGAGTGCAGCAGGTAGCCGTGCGCGCAGTGGATCTCCAGCAGATCGTAGCCGATCCGCGCGGCCCGCTTGACCGATTGCGCGAACTGCCCCGCGATCTTGTCGAGCTCGCCGGCCGTCGGCACGGTCAGCCGGTTGGTGCGGCCGGGAAAGGCGATGGGCGAGGGCGCCGTCTGCGGCCAGCCGCCTTCCTCCTCCGGCAGTTGCCGCCAGCCATGCCAGGGAATGTCCATCGAGCCCTTGCGGCCGGCGTGCCAGAGCTGGATGGCGTGCTTCGCCGGCGCGTATCTGCGGCAGGTCTCGATCACGCCGGCCAGCGCCTCCTCGTGGGCGTCGGTCCACAGGCCGAGCGAGGTCGGCGCGTCGCGTCCGAGCGGCGCGACCGCCGAGGCCTCGGTGAAGATCAGCCCGGCGCCCGACAGGGCCATCATGCCGAGATGGATCTTGTGCCAGTCGGTCGCCGCCCCCGTGCGGTCCGCCATGTACTGGCCCATCGGCGAGTAGACGATGCGGTTCGCCAGCTCGACGCTGCGCAGCGCGATCGGGGAGAACAGCGCCGGCTCCACGGCGTCCGTGGCAGCGTTGGCGGGTTCAGTCGGCTTCATCGAACACCTCGGCTCGTTCGCGCCGGATGGCGGGTGCCGCGACGGCGCACAGCAGGGCCGCGGCGAGCAGCAGGAAGGTCAGGCTGAGCGGTCGCGTCAGGAAGATGGTCGGGTCGCCGTTCGCGAGCTGCATGCCGCGCCGCAAATTCTCCTCCATCATCGGCCCGAGGATCATGCCCAGCGCCAGCGGCGCCGGCTCGCAGTCGAGCTTGATCAGCAGGTAGCCGAACAGCGCGAAAACCACGGCGATGAACACGTCGAAGACGGAGTTGTTGATGCCGTAGGTGCCCATGCAGCAGAACACGATGATCATCGCGAACAGGAACTCGTAGCGGATGCGCACGAGCTGAACCCAGATGCCGATCAGCGGCAGGTTGATGATCACCAGCATGAGGTTGCCGATCCACATGCTGACGATCATGCCCCACACCAGCCCCGGCCGCTCGGTCATCACCTGCGGCCCGGGCTGGATGCCCTGCAGCATCATCGCGCCGATCATCAGCGCCATCACCACGTTGGACGGCAGGCCGAGCGTTAGCATCGGGATGAACGAGGTCTGCGCGCCAGCATTGTTGGCCGCCTCCGGCCCCGCCAGCCCCTCGACCGCGCCCTTGCCGAACCGCTGCGGGTTGGCGGCGATGCGCCGCTCCAGCGCGTAGGAGGCGAACGAGGCGAGCACCGCCCCGCCGCCGGGCAGGATGCCGAGCGCCGAGCCGAGCAGCGTGCCGCGCACGGCCGCCGGCGTGCCCTGCCGGAACTCCGAGCGGCTCGGCCACAGCCCCTTGAGGCCGGCCGTCTTGATGGTCGGCTGCTCCCGCGGCCGCTCGAGATTGGCCATGATGTCGGCGAGCCCGAACAGGCCGATGGCGATCGGCACGAAGCTGATGCCGTCGAGCAGTTCTGGGAAGCCGAGCGTGTAGCGGCTGATGCCGGTGTTGACGTCGGTGCCGACGCAGCCGATCAGGATGCCGACGAAGATCATCGCGATCGCCCGCAGAACCGAGCCGCGCGCCATCACCACCGCGCCGACGAGCCCCAGTACCATCAGCGAGAAATATTCGTAGTCGGTGAAGTAGAGCGCGACCTTGGCCAGCGCCGGCGCAAACAGCGCCACGATCAGCGTCGAGACCGTGCCGGCGAAGAAGGAGGCGAGCGCCGCGATGGCGAGCGCCGGCCCGGCGCGGCCCTGCACCGCCATCTGGTAGCCGTCGAGGCAGGTCACCACCGAAGATGTCTCGCCCGGCAGGCGGGCGAGGATCGCCGTGGTCGAGCCACCATACTGCGCGCCGTAGTAGATGCCGGCGAGCATGATGAGGGCCGATTCCGGCGGCAGGTAGAAGGTGATCGGCAGCAGCATGGCCATCGTCGCCAGCGGCCCGATGCCGGGCAGCACGCCGACGAAGGTGCCGAGCAGCGCGCCCACGAAGCACATCAGGAGGTTGAACGGCGTTGCCGCCGTCGCCAGCCCGAGCATCATGTTCGAGAGGAAGTCGCTCATGCGAGGGGTCCGCTATCTCGGAAGCAGGAATGGCGGCCAGACCGGGGCGGGCACCTCGAATCCGTAGTGGAAGAGCGCCACGCAGAGCGCCGCCATGCCCGCCGCCAGCATCAGCGTATGGAGCGGCCGCGCCTTGGTGATCGCAAAGCGGCCGACGAGGACCGTGAGCCCGATCGCCACCACCAGCCCCAGCCGCTCCAGCGTCAGCGCGAAGGCGAGCACGGCGAGCGGCACGAACAGGACGGGACGCCAGACGATCGCGTCGGGCTGCGCGCCCTCGCTGGCGAGGCCGCGCAGCAGCGAGACCGCGCCGAGCGCGATCAGGATCAGCGCGGCGCCGATCGGGATGTAGCCCGGACCCATCTGCGTCGCCGAGCCCATCGGCAGCCGCCAGCCCAGCGCGACGAACGCCAGGCCGATCAGCACGAAGAGGAGTCCCGAGAAGAACTCTTGCTGGCCCCTGATGGTCGCCTCCCTCGCTGAAGCTGGGCCGCGCGGCGGCCGGGCGGGCCGCCGGCCCGCCCGCTTCCGCAGGCCTTATTGCGGCGTGAAGCCGATGGCCGCCGCGACGTCGGCCCACTTCTTGATCTCCGCCTTGAAGAAGTCGGTGAACTCCTCCGGCGTCGACGGGCTGGGCGAGGTGCCGAGCTCGTGCAGGCGCTCGACCACCTTCTCCTCCGACAGCGCCTTGCGCATGGCGTCGGCGATGGTGTCGACCGCCTCCTTCGGCGTGCCGGCGGGCGCGGCGATGCCGGTCCAGCTTATGAAGTCGTAGCCCGGCACGGCCTCTGCGATCGCCGGCACGTCGGGCAGATCCTTCAGCCGCTCCGGCGAGGTCACGGCGATCACCTTCATGTCGCCCGACTTCACGAACGGCGCCGCCGCGCCCGGCGTGGCGAGCGTCAGCTCCACCTGGCCCGCGACCACGGCCTGCACGGCCGGCGCGCCGCCCTGGTAGCGCACCACCTGGATGTCGACCCCGGCGAGCTTGTTCAGATTGCCGATGCCGAGGATGTCGGACGCGCCCTGCGCGCCGTAGCGCACCTTGCCCGGATTGGCCTTCGCATAGGCGAGCAGCTCGGCGATGTTGTTGGCCGGCAGGCTCGACGGCGCGACGAGATAGACGGGGCGCCCCTCGACCTTGGAGACCGGCTGCAGCTTGTCGAGCGTCGCGGCGTCGAAGCCGGCATTGGTCTGCGGCAGGATTACCGTGCCCAGCGTCGCCATCAGCAGCGTGTAGCCGTCCGGCGCGGCGCGCGCGACGTAGTCGACCGCGATCTGGCCGCTGGCGCCGGTGCGGTTCTCCACGATCACCTGCTGCCCGAGGATCGGCGTCATCGCCTCGGCCAGCAGCCGGGCGAGCACGTCGGTCGGGCCGCCGGCCGCCAGCGGCACGACGATGCGCACCGGCTTGTCCGGATAGGCCGCCCACGCGGCCGTCGGCCCGAGGACGAGCGCGGCGCCCAGCGCCGCCGAGAGCTTGAGCACGGCGCGGCGATCGGGCCGCGGCCCGGCGTTCGGGAATGTCGTGTTGGTGGGTTCTGCGGCCATCGATTCCTCCCAAGGGCGGCAAGAGATGGCTATACGGTATACTTTTTTAGGCGCGCGTCAATATTTCCGATGGCGCCGATCCGCGCTCCCGGCGTCCCTGCCTCCGTCCGGCGCCCGGACTGGCGCATCGGGCCGGTTTGGGGGAAATCGCGCCGGAAGCCTTGGAAACGTGGCGTTGCCGGCATCCCGCCATCGTGCAAGCTTTGCCATGCGGTCCCGGCCGGGCGGCGCCCCCGGCGGCCGCAATTCGGAATTGCCACTTGCTGGCCATAAAAAGTACCCTTATTAAAGCCGGACCACAAGGAGGCCGGGATATGAGTCTCAGTCTGGACCGTGACGAGAGCGTTGCGGCGGTCGCGGAATCGGTCGGCCGCTATTGCGGCTCGCTCGCCGAAGGCGCCGGCTTTGCCGAGGCGTGGCGCGGCTTTGCCGAGCTCGGCCTCTTCTCCCTGCCCGAGCTGTTCGGCGACAATTCCCACGCCGCCATGGTGGCGGCGATGGAGACGCTCGGCCGCAACGGCTTCTACGGCCCGGTGGCCGACACCCTCACCTTCGCCGCCTGCGCTCCCGCCGACCTGCTCGAGCCGGTCGTGGCGGGCGAGGTCGTCGCCTGTCTCGGCCGGCCGCCGCTGGTGCCCTGGCCCGACGCCAGGGCGATCCACGTCACCGAGGCCGGCGGCGACGCCGCGCTGCTGGAGGTGGAGGCCGCCGAGCCCGTCGCGATGCTCTCCGGAGATCCGTGGGCGCGTGTGCGCGCCTCGGCCGGCCGGGCGCTCGGCCCCTTTGTGCCGTGGGCTGACTGCTACGATCTGTGCGTCTCCGGCTGGCTGGTCGGCGCCGGGCTCGATCTGGTCGAGGCGGCGTCCGCGCACGCTTCCCAACGCGTCCAGTTCGGCAAGACGATCGGCGAGTTCCAGGCGGTGGCCGCGCCGCTCGCGCGCGCCGTTCTCGCCCTCGATGCGGCCAAGGTGCTCGCCGAGGCGGCGGCCGCGCATCTCGATGCCGGCGACGGCCGGCTGGTGACGGCCGCCCGTTTCTCGGCCGCGCGCGCCGCCGAGCAGGCCGCGATCACCGCCCACCAGACCTACGGCGCCTTCGGCGTGCTGGAGGGCGGCCCGGTCTATGCGCGCTCGCGCCGCATCCGCCAGCTCGCGGCGCAGTTCCCGCAGGAGCGGCCGGTCGACGCGCTCGCCGCGCTCGGCACCGGATCGCTCGGCATCGTCCGGGCACAGGCGGAGATGGCACGATGAACCTTTCCCTGTCGCCCGAGGACGCCGACTTCCTCGCCGAGGTGCAGCAGGCGCTGGAGCCCTTCGCCGACACGCGCGGCTTCGTCGTCAGCAACTCGACGCCCGAACTCAAGGCCTTCTACAAGGCGCTCGCCGCGCGCAACTGGCTGGCGCTCTCCTGGCCGGTCTCGGCCGGCGGCATGGGCCGCTCGCCGGTGCAGGAATTCCTGCTCTGGAACGAGGCGCATTTCCGCAACATCGGCCGCGCCCCGCAGGGCGTCGGCGTCGTCGCCAAGACGATCATCCGCCACGGCACCGAGGAGCAGAAGGCGGCGTGGCTCGACCCGATCCGCCGGCATGACATCACCTTTGCGCTCGCCTACAGCGAGCCCAATGCCGGCTCCGACCTCGGCAGCCTGCAATGCAAGGCCGTGCTGGAGGGCGACCGCTACCTCGTCACCGGCAACAAGTGCTGGAACTCGAAGGCCCACACGGTCGACTATCTCTGGCTGCTGTGCCGCACCGGCGAGGCCTCGTCCGGCAAGAAGGGCCTCACCCTCCTGATCGTCGACGCGAAGGCGCCCGGCGTCGTCATCCGGCCGCTCGAGCTGATGTGCGGCAACATGGTGACGGAGATCTTCTTCGACCGCGCCGAGGTGCCGGTGACCCACCGCATCGGGCCGGAGAACGGCGCCTGGCGGCTGATCACCGAGGCGCTCGCCGACGAGCGCTACGTCCATTTCACGCCCGGCCGCGTCCGCTACGACTATTTCACGCTGCGCCGCTGGCTGGAGGAGCATGGCCGGCTGGACGACCCGTCGGCGCGCCGCCGCATGGACGAGCTCGCCGTGCTGGTCCTGCAGGCCGAGGCGCATGTGCTGCGCCTGCTGGCGACGCCGGGCGACTCTTCCGGCATCGCCGCCTCCAACAAGCTCGCCCATGTCAACGCGATCCAGCAGATCGCGCGCGCCGCGATCGCGCTCGGCGGCATCGAGGCGATGGAGCTCGACGCGCCGACCTCGCTGCACTGGCGGCAGACCATGACCGAATCGATCGGCGGCGGCACCACCGAGATCATGGAGAGCATCATCGCCCGTCAGCGCCTGGGCCTCGCCGCCAATCGTTAGATGAAGGAAGACCGATGAAGATCCTAGTTCCTGTGAAGCGAGTTGTTGACGCGAACGTCAAGGTTCGTGTGAAGGGGGACGGGAGCGGGGTCGAGCTTGCGAACGTGAAGATGGCGATGAACCCGTTCGACGAGATTGCGGTGGAAGAGGCGATCCGGCTG
>JAFKJY010000094.1 GCA_017305835.1 Hyphomicrobiales bacterium | reverse complement strand
GCATCCGGGACTCCGGGTGGAGTTCGTGACAAGCGATCGCTACCTCGATCTGTCCAAAGGCGAGGCCGACGTGGCGTTCCGGTCAGGCGACACCGACGATGAGCTGGTGGGCCGCAAGATCGCGGACTCGATCTGGGCCGTCTACGCCAGCCGCGTCTATCTCGAGCGGCACGGCCAACCGAAAAACATCGAGGAGCTGTCGCGTCATCCAATCGTCGGCTTCGACGGCGCCATGACCAATCACCGGGCGTCGAAATGGCTCGCTGCGGTCGCGTCCGACGCCAAGCTGGTGGCCCGGAACAGCAGCGTCCTGGGCCTCGTCTCCGCGGTGAAATCGGGGATCGGGCTCGGTCCGTTGCCGACGGCGCTGGGCGACGCGGAGCCGGATCTGGTGCGTGTTCTGGGCCCGGTCGCGGAGCTGGCGCGGAGCTGGCGGTTGCTTGCGCATCCCGACCTGCGGCGAACGCCGAGGATCTCGGCGTTCTTCGGCGTCTTCCAGGCGCCGGTGATCTTGTCGAGCGCGCCCAGGTTCGCCTCGAGGACCTCGGCGGCGCTGGGATCGTTCTTCTTGAAGTATTCGACGTTCTCCGCGTCGGCCTCCTTGTTGCCGGACAGGAGCGCGTAGATCTGGCCGTACTTCGCCGCCCATTTCTTCGAAGTCATCAGCTTCACGAATTCCCAGGCGAGGTCCGGATGCTTGCTGTCCTTCATGATCGACCAGGCCTGCGGAGAAGGCACGGTCCAGCCGCCCGGCCACTGGGCGGTTCCCAGCGTCTCGGGGGAGACCCATTTGCTGGCCGACTTGAAGAACGAGTAGGACGAATAGAAAGCGAGGTACATGGCGTCGCGGCCGTCGGCAAACTCACCGTTCGGCTCGACCCAGCGCCCGGTCCACGACGTTTTGCTGATCTGCCCCTTCGCCGTGGCATCGGCGAGGGCGGTCACGACCTCCTTCATCTTGGGCGTGTTGAACGCGGCCTTGGTCATGTCCTCGTTGAGCAGCTCGATGCCGTTGGTGGCGAGCATCGGCCAGAACGCCCAGTCGAAATTGAGCGAAATGAAGCCGACCTGCTGCTTCGACGGGTCCGTCGTCCTGGCAACGTAGTCCATGAATTCGTCCCAGGTCTTCGGCGGCCCCGAAATGCCGGCGGCCTTGAACGCGGGGATGCTGTAATGAAGCAGGGTGGTGCCCCACTGGGCCGGCAGCGCCCACTGGCCGTCGGCGATGCCCCAGTAGTCGTTGATCTTGGGATCGAAGCGCGCGGCAACGTCAGGCTCCTTGGCCAGGTAGGGGGCCATGTTCTCGATCAGCCCCTTGTCCTGATACTCGAGCCACAGCATCCCCTGGAACTCGACCACGTCCGGAGTTGCGTTGGCGACCATCTGCGTCTGCAGGAAGGCATTGAACTCGGTGCCCTTGCGGTCCAGCCACTTGACCTTCACGCCCGGATGGGCCGCTTCGAATTCGGCGATCGCCGGGTTGTAGTACGTTTCTGCCAGGCTCGCATGGTTCCAGGTCAGAACGGTGATTTCCTCGGCGCCGGCGTTGCCGCCGTAGCCGACCACGAGCGCCAGCAACGCGGCGCCCCTAAGCAGTCTGTCGAATCGCATGAGGTTCCTCCCTTCTACGTGTTGACGACATCTGACCCTAAGGTCAGCTTCCCTGCGCATTGGTGCTGCCGGTCGAAAGCACGAGCGGCGTCTCCAAGGCGAAGTCCTGGTTGCGGAAATAGAGGCGGATGTGGCGTGGCGCGGATTTTCCGACACCGTCCTTCTCGGCGGTGAGGACGAGATTGTACTGGCCGTGCTTCTCGAAGCGGAAAACGCCGTCGTCGCCGCTGACGATGGATCCGATCTCGAGGTCGTGGGCGACGGTCCGCGCGGTTATGGTTACCTTCGCGCCGCCGACCGCCCGCCCGCCGCTGTCCACCACCTGTCCCGTCAGCACGCCGTCGTTGTTGGCGGCCACGTATGCGTTCCAGCCGACGATCAGCGCCAGGATCACCGCGAAGGTGATCGTGACCCGGTTGATCAGCATCTGCCTCGGGATGGTGCCCATCTCTAACCCTTCCGGGCACCGGCCGTGAGGCCTTCTATGAATTGCCGCTGCGCGAGGAAGAACACCAGGATGCCCGGTACCAGCGCCATCACGACGAAGGCGTAGAGGGCGGCGGTGGTGTCCTCGAAATAGGACAGGAACCGCGCGAGTCCGAGCGGCAGCGTCGAGACGTCGTCGTCGCGCACGACGATGAGCGGCCACAGGAAGTCGTTCCAGGACCAGATGAAGGTGAGCACGACGCTGGTGGCTATGGCCGGCCGGGCAAGCGGCAGCATCACCTGCAGCAGGATGCGCCATTCGGGCACGCCGTCCATGCGCGCGGCCTCGGGCAGCGAACGCGGCAAGGCGTCGAAGCTCGCCTTGAAGATGAAGATGAGGATGATGTGCGAGAAATGGGGCAGGGCGATGCCGAGCAGCGTGTTCACCAGGCCGAGATTCACCGTGATCAGATAGGCCGGGATGATCGTCGCCTGGAACGGGATCATCATGCAGGACAGATAGATCAGCATGATGAGGCGCTTGCCGCGAAAGTGGAACGTCAGGGCATAGCCGGCCGCGGCATCGATCAGGATGTTGGCCACGATGGCGAGGAAGACGACGAGGATGCTGTTGATGAAGTAGGTGGCGAAGGGGATCGAGTACCAGGCCTCGACATAGTTGAAGAGATGCGGGTCGCTCGGGAGGATGGAAGGAGGGTAGGCGAAGATGTTCTCGCCGGTGATGCTCGTCTTCAGCACCCAGTAGAAGGGGACGAGCATGAGGATGCTGACGGGGATCAGGATGAGATGGACCGGCCAGTCGGCGTTCCGGCTGCGCATGGCGGCTACTCGCTGATTTCCACCTGTCCGGCCTCACCACCGCTGAAGCGATTGATGACCAGGGCGAGGATCAGGAACATGAAGAAGGTGAAGACCGTCAGCGCCGCGGCGTAGTCGAGCTTCGAGACGTTGAAGGCGGTCTTGTAGATGTAGGTGATCAGCAGCTCGGTGGCGTGGCCGGGGCCGCCATTCGTCATGACGAACACGAGATCGAAGCTGGTGAACGACATGATGATGCCGATCATCAGGCACAGGAAGATCGACGGGCGCAGGAGCGGCAGCGTGATCCGGTAGAACTGTTGCCAACGGTTCGCACCGTCGATGGAGGCCGCCTCGTAGAGGTGGCCGGGGATGCTCTTCATCCCGGTGATGATGATGATCATGTAGAGGCCGATAATCTGCCAGACGGCGGCCACCATGATCGCGAGCAGCGCGGTGGAGAAGGATTCGAGGAACGCGATCGGCTGGTCGATCAGGCCGACCGAGCGCAGGGCATAGTTTATCAGCCCGGTCTTCTCGTCGTAGATCCAGCGCCAGATGATGCCGACGGCGACGACCATCAGCGGATACGACATGAATATGATCGTGCGATAGACGTTCCGGCCGCGGATACGCGCGTTCACCAGAACCGCGAGGCCGATCGCCAGGACGATGCCGGCGACGGCCGACAGCATGAAGTAGAGCGTGTTGCGCAGCGCTTCCCAGAACACGTCGTCGTAGAGGAACATTTCCTCGTAGTGGTACAGACCGGCGAAGCGCGCCGGCTTCGCGAGCGACCAATGCTCGAAGGAAAGGACGATGTTCCAGCCCAGCGGGATGAGCCGGTAGAGCAGGAAGATTATCAGCGACGGAGCGAGCAGGACGAACAGGAACAGCGCCCGCCGGCGCCGGAGCGTCCACCAGCTCCTTGCCCCTCCCGCGCGGCCGGCGGTCCTTCCGGCGGAAGTGCCCTGCGCCGCAATCGCCATCTCAGAGCGCCTTGCCGGTTTCGGCATCGAACAGCACGATCCGGTCGAGGTTCGGCTCGAGCATCATGCGCTCTCCCTGCCGAACCGCCTGCTCGGGCGGCACCCGGGCAATCCCCTCCACGCCCGCGAGAGAGAAGAAGAGCAGCGTGTCCGAACCAAGAGGCTCGACGACGTCCACCTTGATGGGGAGGCTCGCGGAAGCGCCGCTGCGCGGACCCAGGGTCACGAAATGCTCCGGCCGCAGGCCGACCGTCACCTTGCGGCCGTCCGGACCGGCCCTCGCGGACAAGGCGTCCGAAAGAGGCAGGCTGACTTCTCCGAAGCGGACCATCGGCTTTGCCGATCGGTCGACGATGGCCGGGATCAGGTTCATCGGAGGCGCCCCGATGAAGCTGGCCACGTAGGCCGTCTTCGGCGTGCTGTAGATTTCGTCCGGCGTTCCGATCTGCTCGATCTCGCCATTGCGCATGAGCACGATCCGGTCGGCCAGCGTCATCGCCTCAACCTGGTCGTGCGTCACATGCACGAAGGTCGTTCTCACGCGATTGTGCAGGCGCTTGATCTCGGTGCGCATCTGGACGCGGAGTTTTGCGTCGAGGTTGGAGAGCGGTTCGTCGAAGAGGAAGACCAGCGGATCCCTGACGATCGCGCGGCCCATGGCGACACGCTGGCGCTGGCCGCCGGAGAGTTGCCTGGGCTTCCTGTCCAGCAGCGGGGTCAGGCCGAGGATTTCGGCGGCCTGCTCGACCCGTCGCTTGATCTCGGCTCGGTCGGAGATGCGGTATCGGAGCCCGAACGAGATGTTGTCGTAGACGGACATATGCGGATACAGCGCGTAGTCCTGGAAGACCATCGCGATGTCACGCTCCTTGGAGGGGAGCTCGTTGACCAGCCTGTCTCCGATCCAGATCTCGCCGTCGCTGATTTCTTCGAGGCCGGCGATCATCCGCAGCGTGGTGCTCTTGCCGCAACCCGACGCTCCCACGAGCACGATGAATTCGCCATCGGCGATGTCGAGATCGATCCCCCGGACGGCTTCGACGCTGCCGTACCGTTTGCGAAGGCCGGCGATACGAACTTCCGCCATATATGTCCTCCCATTCTTATATAAGATATAATTCTCCCAGCGGCAGGTCAAGGCCGACAGGGCCTCCGGAGCCCGAAAATGCGGATTGACCACTCCAACTCTTATATAATATACCTCTTACGCCGCACTGGACGGCTACGAAGAAGTAGAATTGGAGATCAGGGTCTCATGGCCACACCTCACCTGTTGGTGCACGACCACAAGGACAATGTCGGCGTCGTGGTTGTCGAAGGGCTGACGGCCGGAACGGAAATGCTGTGCGTGGTGACCGAGGACAATTCGTCCTTCAAGCTGAAGGTCGATGCGGACGTTCCGATCGGGCACAAGGTGGCGCTCAAGGACCTTGCGGCCGGCGACACCGCGATCAAATACGGCGAGGACATCGGCAAGATCGTCGCCGGTGTGAAGAAGGGCGGATACGTCCATACGCATAACCTGAAGACGAAGCGCTGGTAGGAGCGACCCCCAAATGAGCAAGTACGGTAGCGGCAAGATCCAGGCCTATCGCCGCGAGAATGGAAGGGTCGGCGTCCGCAACCACGTCGTCATCCTGCCGGTGGACGACATCTCCAACGCCGCCTGCGAGGGCGTGGCGAACAACATCAAGGGCACGATGGCCTTGCCTCATGCCTATGGCCGCCTGCAGTTCGGCGAGGACCTCGACCTGCATTTCCGCACGATGATCGGCACCGGCTCCAATCCGAACGTGGCGGCCTGCGTCGTGATCGGCATCGAGCCGGGCTGGACCCAGCGGATCGTCGACGGCATCGCCAAGACCGGCAAGCCGGTGGCCGGCTTCTCCATCGAGAAGAACGGCGACCTCAAGACCATCATGGACGCCTCGCGCAAGGCCAAGGAGTTCGTCCACTGGGCGAGCGAGCTGCAGCGAGAGGAGTGTGACGTCTCGGAGCTGTGGATCTCGACCAAGTGCGGCGAGAGCGACACCACCACCGGTCTGGGCTCGTGCCCGACCGTCGGCAACATGTACGACAAGCTCATCCCGGAGGGCATCTACGGCGTCTTCGGCGAGACTTCCGAGATCACCGGCGCGGAACATATCTGCAAGGAACGCGCGGCGACGCCCGAGGTGGGCGAGCGCTGGTACAAGATGTGGAAGGCCTATCAGGACGATGTGATCGAGGCGCACAAGGTGGACGACCTCTCCGAGAGCCAGCCGACCAAGGGCAATATCGAGGGCGGCCTGACGACGATCGAGGAGAAGGCCCTGGGCAATCTCGAGAAGATCGGGCGCCAGTGCCGCTACATCGACATACTCGAGCCCGCGGAAGCGCCGGCGAAGGGTCCCGGCCTCTATTTCATGGACTCCTCTTCAGCCGCCGCGGAGTGCGTTACGCTGATGGCGGCGGCGGGTTATGTGATCCATACATTCCCGACCGGCCAGGGCAACGTGGTCGGCAATCCGATCGTCCCGGTGATCAAGATCAGCGCCAATCCGCGCACGGTGCGAACCATGTCCGAGCACATCGACGTGGACGTGAGCGGCATCCTGCGGCGCGACATGACGATCGACCAGGCCGGAGACGCCTTGATCGAGATGATCACCCGGACGGCCAACGGCCGGAATACCGCTGCGGAGGCGCTCGGCCACCGCGAATTCGTCATGACGAAGCTCTACCGCAGCGCCTGATGGCCAGGATTGTCGTCTGCGAATTCATGGACGAGGACGCCGTCGCCGCCATGCGGAAGGCGCACGACGTTCTCTACGAGCCGGATCTCGTCGACCGGCCGGCCGACCTTGCGCGTCATGTCGCGGGTGCGCGGGCGCTCATCGTGCGCAACCGGACGCAGGTCCGTGGCGACCTTCTCGCCGCGGCCGGCGAGCTTCGCTGCGTCGGCCGCCTGGGCGTCGGCCTGGACAATATCGACGTCGCGGCCTGCGAGGCGCGCGGCGTCGCGGTCTATCCCGCCACCGGCGCGAACAATGCCTCGGTGGCGGAATATGTCGTCGCAACGGCGATGATGCTGTTGCGCGGGGCCTACCGGGCGACCGACGAGATGGTCGCCGGCGGGTGGCCGCGAAACCGGCTGATGGGCCGCGAGATCGCTGGCAAGCAGCTCGGCCTGGTCGGCTTCGGCGCGATCGCGCGCGAGACGGCGGCGCGGGCCGAGGCGTTGGGCATGCGGGTGGCGGGCTTCGACCCGCATCTGCCAGCCGACCATCCCGCCTGGGAAAGGGCCGAACGTCTGTCGCTGGAAGACATTCTCGCCACGTCCGACGTGGTGAGCCTGCACGTGCCGCTGACGGCGGAAACGCGCAACCTGATCGATGCGGTGGCGATCGGCCGCATGAAGCCGGATGCGATCCTGGTCAACGCGGCTCGCGGCGGTGTCGTGGACGAGCCTGCGCTCGCCGCCGCGCTTCGCGCCGGCCGCATCGGCGGCGCGGCCCTCGATGTCTTCGAGACCGAGCCGCTGAAGGGCGACGCGGCGGCCGTGTTCAGGGACGTGCCGAATCTCGTGCTGACGCCCCACATCGCGGGCGTGACGGTCGAATCCAACGTTCGCGTTTCTTGGATGATCGCCGAAGTCGTCGGCAAGCATCTCTCCGGTGACGCATGAGCAGTGTCCGCCTGACGATCGCCGAAGCCGAGGACATGGTCGCGGCGGCGCTCGAACGCTCCGGCACGAGCGCCGTCAACGCCCGATCGGTCGCGGCCGCGCTGGTTGCCGCGGAAGCGGACGGCCTGAAGGGCCATGGGCTGAGCCGCGTGCCGACCTATGCCGCGCAAGCCAGGGTCGGCAAGGTGGACGGTCGCGCCATACCCACGGCCGCGACGCCGCGGCCCGGGCTCGTCGCCATCGACGCCGCGCACGGCTTCGCCTATCCGGCGCTCGCTCTCGCGGAGGAACGTCTGCCCGACGTCACGCGCCGGCAGGGCATCGCCGCCGCCGCCATCCGCCGCTCGCATCATTGTGGAGCCGCCGGTCACCCGGTCGAACGTCTGGCCGGCGCGGGGCTCGTATCGCTGCTCTTCGCCAACGCGCCCGCGGCCATCGCACCGGCGGGCGGCGCCCGCGCCCTTTTCGGGACGAATCCCATCGCCTTCGCCTGCCCTGTCGAAGGCCGCCCGCCGATCGTGATCGATCTCTCCCTCTCCAAGGTCGCGCGTGGCAACGTGCTGGCTGCGAAGCAGCGTGGAGAGCCGATTCCGGAGGGCTGGGCGCTCGATGCCGCCGGCAGGCCGACCACGGACCCCGTCGCGGCGCTCGCCGGCACGATGGTGCCGCTCGGCGACGCCAAGGGCACCGTGCTGGCGCTGATGGTGGAGTTGCTCGCGGCCGGTCTTACCGACGCCAGATACGCCTCGGAAGCCTCGTCGTTCCTCGATGCGGAGGGAGCACCTCCGGGTACCGGTCAACTCGTCATCGCCATCGATCCGGACGCTTTCGGTGGCAATGCGTCAACGCGTTTCGCCCTGCTCGCGGAGATGATCGAGGCCGAGCCGGGCTCCCGTCTGCCGGGCAGCAGGAGGTTGGCGCTGCGCGCAGCCGCCCGGAAGGACGGATTGACGGTCGGCGAGGGGCTGGTCCGCGAAATCAAGGCAATCTAGTCAGTGCACCGAAGCGACGGGACCTCCGGGTCGCGGAAAAGGCCTGAAGACCTCGGCTGAAGGTAACCGGGAGCTCGATTTCGGTCAGAGGTCGGACAGATAGTGGAAGTTGTCGGTGAGGCAGCGGGAAATGCGCCACTCCGCCGGCACGCCATCCAGCCCGAGCGCCGTCCGCTCGATATGAAGCAACGGCGCGCCGGGCTCGCAGCCGAGCAGGGCGGCATCCTTGGCGGAAGCGCCGATTGCCTTCAGTTGCTCTATCACCCTTCCGATGATGATGCCGTAGCGCGACCCGTAGAGCGAGTAGATGTGGTTGGGCAGCGGACTGAACCGGTCGAGCCCGGGAAAGCGCTTGGCCGACACGAGGATCGTCTCGACGATCGACACGCGGTCGTCCATCTGGCGGGTCCGCTCGATGGTCCAGACATTGCTGCCGCGCGGAAGTTCGAGCCGCGTGCGCGCCGGTTCGGTCGCCTTGTGCTGGCGCACCGACGTGACCTTGCTTTCCGGGACCAGTCGCCGCCCGTCGTCCCCGACGAGGCGGAGGTAGCGAAAGAGGATCCGTGTGTCCTCGACGTCCGCGACGAAGGTGCCGCGGCCCTGGGCCCGTACGAGAAGGTGCTCCGAAGACATCGCGTCGAGCGCCTTGCGGACCGTGCCCTGGCTGACGCCCAGTTCGTGGGCCAGTTGCTGTTCGCTCGGCAGCGCCATGCCGGGAGGCCATGTGCCGTCTATCAGTCGGCCGACCAGCCTCTCGCGAACTTGCTGGTAGAGCGGCTTGAAGGAAGGAAGCGTCGTGTCGGATGCCATGAGTCACCGCGTGTGTCAGTTCGCCGGATGCGGCGGGTATCTTCGTCACACATGACCTCTGCCGAGAATCAGCACTGACGCAACATCTCTCAAGCAATTACCACAAGCTTCTGGTTGGCCGCGACACCAAGCGTCCCTTGCGCCTCCGCGAATTTTTTCGTCCCTCCGCAGAGGCAATCTTGCATATGCTAGTATAATTCCGTGGAGCTGACTATTTCTTCCCGTGTTACTGTCCGACCCTCCGTCATCGCCATGTCGAGCGCGACGGTGGCGAGCGTGCTTTCGAGGCCGGCCTCCGCCTCGGCCTCGTTGACCCTCAGCCCATCCTCGATGACATCCGCAAAGTAGGCGTGCGATCTGTCGAAGCCGAGATGGCCCTGATGATTGGTGGTCGGATCCAGCCGGACCACGTCGGGCTCCCGGCGCCCGTCCCGGTAGAGTGAATAGACGCCGGCGCCGTCCGTATTGCCCGCGATCTTCCCCTTGTCGCCCACGAAGGCGAATACGTTGTGCTCCGGATAGTCGGTGAAATAGGTGAAGTTGATGCTTCCGACCGCGCCTGAATCATATTCGACGATCGAGGCCGCGTGATCCGCGAAGTCCTGCATGTCCTTCAGCACGTCGAGGCCGCCGAAGCTTGCCGCCCGCAGGAACCGTCCGCGGCCTTCGACGAAGCGGAAGATATCCACCCAGTGGCAGATCTCGGCGATGAAAGGTCCCCCGCTGACCGCGCGGCGGCGATAGCTCGGCCGGAACGGCATGCGGAACATGTTCCATGACATCAACCTGACCTGGCCGATGCGGTCCGCGTCCAGCTCCCGGCGGATGGCGACGAAGAGCGGCGAATAGCGGAACTCGAAATTGAGGACGAACGCGCCTCTGGCCGCGCGGACGGCATGGTAGAGTTCCGCCGCCTCGTCGACGTCGATCGCGAAGGGCTTGGAAGCGAGGACGTGCTTTCCGGCTTTCAGCGCCTTCATGCCGTACCGGGCGTTGAGATTGACCGGAACGGCGAGGATCACCGCGTCGACTCCTCCTTCTGCCAGGAAGCGGTCGTAGTCGTCGAAGAAGGCGACGTCACCGAAGTCGCAATGCCGGCGCGCCTCGGCGATCAGCGATTCCCGGCTTGCGGTGAAGGTCACGCTATCCAGCGGCTGGGCGATCTCGGCTCCGCGCAGATATTCGTAGTCCTCGCGCGACCGGCTGCATACCGACACCAGCCGGAACTTCGGGTTCCGCACGACCTCGACGATCGAGGCCATCCCGTGCTTGAGCCCCACCACGCCGACCCGGATTGTCATTCTCCTTCTCCCGATCATGCGCCCGGTGAGAGGCGCCGGCCGCTCTTGATGCCCGTTGAGTCTTCTATATGATGTGATATAGAAGATAAAATGAATTTTGGAGGAAGCCCGGGATAGCACCGGCCCACGAGAAGGAGGAAAGCCGTGTCATTTCGCAAATTTCCTTACGCCGCGGCGATCGGCCTCGGCATCGCTGGCCTGCTCGGTCCGGAATGGGCCGCCGCACAGTCCGCTTCTCCGGTGACGATTGAATTCGCCGCATGGCAATTCACCGAGAAGGGGCGGGGCGAGAAGCTGAACGCCCTCGTCGACAAGTTCATGCAGGGCCATCCGGACATCAAGATCGAGAAGGTCGCGGTTCCCTACCCGCAGTTCGAGCAGACGATCTTCACCCAGGCGGGGCAGGGCGCCGGTCCCGACGTATTCGTGCTCGGCGACGATGCGTTCCCGAAGGCGGTGAACGCCGGATTTTTCGAGCCGCTCGGGGAGCTGATGGACCTCCCGTCGTTGAATCTGACCTCGGTCAATGAGGACGCTGTCATCGACGGCAAGCAGTACGGCCTGGTCTGGGGCGCGAACACCTACAACCTCATCTACAACAAGGAACTTCTGTCCTCCATCGGGGCGAAGGTGCCTGCCAGCTACGAAGAGTTCCTGGACGTGGCCAAGCGCCTGCAGGAAAAGGGCGTCTTCGCCTTCGCGTTCCGCACGACATCGGCGGAGACCGCGGGGATGTGGTACGACGTTTCGAACTGGGTCTATGGCGCGGGCGGGCGCTGGGCCAAGGACGGGCAGCCCGAGTTCGACGGCCCGCAGGTCGTGGAAGGCGTCGATCGCCTCGCCAACATCTACAAGTCGGGCTACGTGCCCAAGGGGGCCGATGCCGCGACCTATCGCAGGATGTTCTGGGAGGGGAAGGTCGCGATGTTCATCGACAACCTTTCGCTGCCCGGCATCATCGCCGCCGGCAATCCGGATATGCGCGACAAGATCGGCGTGGCGCGCAATCCGTTTCAGTCGGGCGATCACGCCTCGCTGACCACCTTCATTGGCATCAATGCCAATTCCAAGAACAAGAAGGCGGCAGCGGAATTCATGAGCTACCTGTTCTCGCAGGAAGGACAGCTTGCGCTCTATGAATTGCTCGGCGGCGTCAGCGTGGGCACCAAGCTCGACCTGTCCAACAATCCCCTTGGCGGCAATGCCCCGTGGCTGGGCGAGATGGAAGCCGCGATCGAAGCGCAGCGCGCGGTCTCCACGGTCCCGGAAGGCCTTGCCCAGAAAGCGTCCGAACTGCGGACGGTCATGTCTGAAGCGCTCGAGCAGGTCCTGTTCAACGGGACATCGGCTCAGGATGCGATGAAGAAAGCCCAGGAACAGGCGAAGGCGATCGCCGCCGAGTAGCCGGGCGACCGGCTGCGGAAGGCATCTCGGCAATCGGGTGAGCGCGCGATCCCCGCGCGTTCACCACCCGTACCCTCGAGCTGGATTGAACCGGGCGCACATGCAGTCGAACGAGAGGGCCATAAATCGCGAGGCTTGGTTCGGGATCGCACCGGCCGTCCTGCTGCTCGCCGCCGTGCAGGGCTATCCGATCCTGCGCGGCATCTACCTCAGCTTCACCAATACGAGCCTGCTCAGCCCGAACCGCAGCACCTTCGTCGGGCTGCGCAACTTCACCGCGCTGTTCAATCTCGACTCCTTCCAGATCACCATGGTCAAGACGCTCGTATATGCGACGGGCAGCGTGATCGGCGCCGTCGTGCTCGGTCTGGCGGCGGCTCTCGTGATGAACGGCGCCTTCCCCGGCCGCAGGCTGGTGCGTGCCATGATCCTCGTGCCGTGGGCCACGCCGCAGGTGGCCGTCGCGTTGGTATTCGTCTGGATATTCAATGCCGACTACGGCGTCCTGAACTATGCGCTCAGCAGCATCGGCCTGATCGACGGCGGCGTGCTGTGGCTCAATGACCCCGATCTGGCGATGGGGTCGGTCCTGCTGGTCACGATCTGGAAGATATTTCCCTTTTCGGCGCTCGTTCTGCTCGCCGCGCTGCAATCCGTACCGGCCAGCCTCGAGGAGGCGGCGCGCATCGACGGGGCCCGCGGCTTTGCGGTGCTCACCGAGATCACCTTGCCCGGCATAAGACGGACGATCCTCGTCCTGGTCCTTTTCCTTTCGATCTGGTCGCTGCGCCGCTTCGAGCTGATCTGGCTTCTGACCCAGGGCGGGCCGGTCCGGGCGACCAATACGCTGGTGGTCGATCTCTACCGCCAGGGCTTCGTCAACGCACATCTCGGCCGGGCCGCGGCCATCGGCGTCGTCGGCTTCCTGGCGTCGATCCTGATCACGATCGTCTACTACTACGTCGAGCAGCGATCCGCTCGGCGCGCCGGAGAGGCATGACACCTTGAAGGAGGCGGAACGGATGACGGGCAGACGTGTTGGCGGCGTGGCGCGGACCGTGGCGATCGTCGTCATGGTCGGGCTGACCATATTCCCCATCTACTGGATGCTGGTCACGGCCACGACCGACACGTCGCGACTGTTCCTCGATGCCCCCGATCTGCTGCCCAACTTCGGTCATCTCGCGGCGTTCGCGGCCGCGCTCGACGACACCGCTCTGCTCCTGTGGCTGCTGAATTCGGCAATCATCGCGGTCGGCACCACGGTCCTCACCATCGCCACCGCGTGGTTCGCAGCCTATGCGCTCTCGCGCTATCGCTTCCGAGGGCGCGGCGCCTTCGGGCTCGCGCTGTTTGCGACGCAGTTCCTGCCGGAGGTCTTCCTTCTCGTCCCGATCTACGGCCTGTTCCTGACCTTCGGGCTGCTCAACCGGCTGGAAGGGCTGATGATCGTGAACGCAGCCTTCGTGGTGCCGGTCGCCACATGGCTCCTGAAGACGGCCATCGACGCGGTTCCGCGCGAGATCGAGGAGGCTGCCCGCGTCGACGGCGCGCCCCGGCTTGCGATCCAGATCAGCATCGTCGCACCGCTGGTCCTGCCGAGCCTCGCCGCGGTTTCCGTGATCGCCTTCTTCCACGCGTGGGACGAGTTCGTGTTCGCGTTGACCTTCATCTCCAAGGCGGACCTGCGCCCCGCGTCGGTCGGAATTGCATCGTTCGTCGGCGAACTCACGACGCCGCTCGACGTCATCATGGCTGCGTCGCTGATCTACGTGCTGCCGACGCTGATCTTCGCGGTGTTCGCACAGAGATATGTAATCGGCGGCCTCGTCGCCGGATCGGTGAAAGGCTGAACCATGACGATCACCCTCACCGGCGTCACCAAGCAGTTCGGGGCGTTCAAGGCGGTGGACAACGTCTCCCTGTCGGCCGGGGAGCGGGATTTCGTCGTGCTGCTCGGGCCATCCGGCTCCGGCAAGTCGACACTGCTGAGGATGATCGCCGGCCTCGAGGATGTTTCGTCCGGGACGATCGAGATCGGCGGGCGCAGGGTGGACCAGATGGAGCCGGTGGAGCGCAACATCGCCTTCGTCTTCCAGACCTACGCGCTCTACCCGCACATGACCGTGCGTCGCAACATCGCCTTTCCGCTCATCATGCAGCGCGCCCGTGGCTGGCACCATCTTCCATTCATCGGCAGCATCTTCAAGCGACGGATCGAGCGGATGCCCGAGGTGAGGGAGCGCGTCGAATCCGTGGCGCGCAGCATCGGGCTCGATGAAATGCTGGAGCGCCATCCGCGTACCCTTTCGGGCGGCCAGCGCCAGCGCGTGGCCGTCGGTCGGGCATTGGTGCGCAATCCGACGATCTTCCTCATGGACGAGCCGCTCTCGAACCTGGATGCCCAGCTCAGGGTGGAGATGCGCGCGCAGATCACGCGCCTCTTCGGCCAGCTCGGCAAGACCTTCGTCTACGTGACGCACGACCAGGTCGAGGCGATGACGATGGCGACGCTTGTCGTGGTGCTGGACCACGGCCAGGTCCAGCAGATCGGGACGCCGAGGGAAATCTACGAGCACCCGGCTAACGAGTTCGTCGCGCGCTTCATAGGCAATCCCCCGATGAACATCTTCGTCGGCCGCCGTCGGGGGGATCGCATCGCGATAGACGATGGCGGCCCCGTCCTGGCCTTGCCCGAGCATGTTCGGCGGCAGACGGCGGATGGTGCAGTGCTCCATGTCGGCGCGCGGCCCGAGGATGTTCTCGTCACCCCCGGGTCGAGCGGTGCCGGGACGGCCGCGACGGTCAGCGCCATAGAGCGGCTCGGCCCCGAAACGCTGGTCGGCATCGTCTTCGGCGAGAACTGGCAACGCAGATATGGCGAGACCAGTGTCGAGGATTTCGCCCGTCTCGGCGGTTACAGCACGCTCAAGCCGGGCGACCGCATCGAGGTCAGGTTCAACGAAGACCGGCTCTCGTTTTTCTCACCCGAAACCGGACAGAGTTATTCCGCACCGGCGACGATCCAATCCGCAACAGCAGAGGCACTTCCATGAAGGTCACCAAGGTCCAGACCGACGTCATCCGCGTTCCCTTCAACGAGGATTACTGGGGACGGGAAGCATGGAAGCAGGACTATCAGGCACGCCGGCGGCGCGGCGGCCACATGGACACCGCCTACCCGTTGCGCTGGCGCATGCGCCACAAGTGGAACACGGACATCTGTTCGATACTCGTGCGCGTGCACACCGACGAGGGGATCGTGGGCATCGGCGAGAGCAAGGGCGTGATCGCGCCGCATGCCGTCAAGGAGTATATCGACGACAATCTCGCCGCTTGGCTTGTGGACGAGGATCCTTTCGCCGTCCGCGTGATGTGGGACCGCTACCGCGCCAGCATGCGTGGGCGCGGCCACCTGCAGGGTCTGCACCAGGAGGCCGCCGCGGGCCTCGACATCGCCTGCTGGGACATCATCGGGAAGGCCTGCGGAAAGTCGGTGTCCGAAATGCTGGGAGGGCGCTACCGGCCCGAGATCACCGTCTACTACAGTGGCGTCGCCGGTATCCGCGATCCGAAGAGCGACAGCGACCGCAAGCGCCTCTACGACGCCACCAAGGCTGCCATGGCGCTTGGGCACACCTCGGCGAAGATCGCCATCGGTTTCGGGGCCGAGGCAGACCTCGCTTCGGTGGACGTCGTGCGCGAGGCTCTCGGCGACGACGGCGTTGTGCTCGTCGATGCCCTCGGCTGCTACGATTATACCCAATCGCTGGAGCTCGGGCGCAAGCTTGCCGACCGTGACGTCTTCTGGTTCGAAACACCTCTGCCGACCGACGACTACAAGGGGTATGTCGAGCTGTCGAAGCGGTCGCCCATTCCGATCGCCAACGATCTGGTATGGACCGTGGCCATCACGCGGGACATGTTCGCCGCCGGCGCGCGGATGATCGTCATTCCCGAGAGCATCAAGGTGGGCATCACCGAGTCGATGCAGATCGCCCAGTTGGCGGATCAGTTCGGCTGCGGCTTTGCTCCCCATTGCAGCGTGGGTAGCGCCATCCAGTTCGCCGCCAACCTCCATGTCTCGGCTTCCGTCCCGAATTTCGTGATCGGGGAGTTGTGGGGCGACGTCAATCCGCTGACCGCGGAACTGCTGTCGCCGAAGCTCCAGGTGAAGGACGGGATGCTGCCGGTTCTCGACGGGCCCGGCCTCGGCCTCACCCTCGACGAAGACGTCCTGGAGAAGCTGATCGACCGTCGCGGTTCCGTGCACAGCCGCTGAAGGCGCGGTGCCGGCAACGGCTTTCGGGATTCTCGGATGGCCGGGTGACATTCAGCCGGGGCGGCTTCGTCCCGGCAATACCGCAGGCACGAAGTGGACGTGACATGGGCTGATCCGATCTCAGCCTCAGGTGTTGGACGGCTGGCCGGTGCGGACCGGCTCCAGCCATCCGGTATAGTGCACGATCAGGCCGACGAGCGGCAGTGCGATCGGCACGTCGAGCCGGAAGCGCCCGTCTTCCTGCCACTCGCGGGCGCGGCTCCGCGGCGCGAGCGCCATCGGCAGCGGGATTCCCAGGCAGTCCCATCCGCGCAGTTCCATCGCAAGGCCGCTGTCGTCGGAAGGCAGGCCGAAACGGAACCGCAGCGGGCCGAACCGCTCCACCAACTGACCGTTGCGCTCGCTCAGGCGGCTCGTGAAGCTGTGAGGCCCGAATTCCCGCGTCCAGGTCTCGACGCCGTCGCGCTCGGTGAAGGCGACGTGAAGCTGATGCCTTCCTGCAGGCGGAAACCGCAGAGCCCAGGCGATGAAGCGCGCGACGAAGTTGTGCCCGCGCTCGACGATGGCCTCGCCCGATGCGCCGCTATCCGCATGCACGCGGTGCATCTCCCGCACCGCCTGGGGCAGCGATGCGTAGCGCGTACCCATGACGCGTTCGTAAAGCGGAGGCGGCAGGTCGCTGTCCACCGTCTGGTGGCGGATCGACAGGGAGGAAAACAGCAGGTCGAACTGTTCGAGGTCGAGCAGCCGGCCTGCGTCCCGGGCGCCTGGCCGTATCGTGCCGGCGAGGATCGCCTCGGCCAGCAACACGGTGGCGAGCGTCGGGATTTCCGGTCCGTCGCCGTCATTGGCGATCAGGGTCCATCGCCGCTCGATGCCGCGGTCGCCCGCCACGCCCCTAAGCGTCACCGACATCGCGGAGCGCTCGCTGCCGAGGGAATGGGTCAGCCTTTGCAGCGGCGGCACGATGAAGGCCAGCCGGGCGAGCGACTTCACTCCCAGCCAGCGCACCGGCCAGGAGAGCAGCCACAGGCCGAGCGTCTGGAAGGCTATGTCGGTCCCGGCGCGGAAGGTGACGGCCGGACGGCCGGCCAGCATATCGGGCATGAGGTCGTGATCGGGCACGTCGGCCAGCGCCAGCCAACGGCCCTCGAGCGCAGGCTCCCCATCGATGGCGAAGGTCTTGCGCCGCAGCTCCTGCCAACCCCATCCGCGTGTCCAGCGTCGGCCGCGCCACAGCCGGATCGGACGGCCGACATAGCTCAGGATTGCGGCTGCAACCGATCTCCCGCTCGTTGCGCGGTTCGATGCGCTGATCGCAATCTCCACGTCGCGAACCGCATCCAGCCCTTCGGCGAGATGGCGCGCCACCGCGCCCGACAGCGCCGGCACGCTCGACGCGCCGGCGACGACCGCCACGCCTGCGGCGCGGGCTGCGGCATCGAGGGCAGCGATGCCGGTCACGAAGCCGCGCGCGTCTGCGAGGTCGAGATAAGGCACCGAGGCGCGGATGCAGGCGAGCGGCACCTGCTGTCCGCTCCCTTGAAACGGACCTGCGGCATCGATCAGCAGGTCCGACCGGCGCTCGGCAAGCAGGCGGCCGATATCCCCGTCGCGGTCGGCGACCACCGGCTCGGTCCCGGCTACATCCGCACAGAACGACGCCGCCTTGCCCACGTTGCGGCCGGCGACCAGCACGTGATGGCCGCTGCCGGCAAGGCGGCGCGTCAGCCGCGCGCCGAACCCGCCATAGCCACCGAGGACGAGGATGCGGCTCATCAGGAGATGCGCTCCGCTTGGTCCACTAGAGGCTTCGAGGCAGGCATCGGGTTATGGCACCTCCGCCAGGTCGTTCCTCTTGATGCGCCAACCGTACGCCGGTTCCCCGAGATCGTCAGTAGTTGGGTTTCCACTGGGAAAGCTTCTGAAGGCAACGCTCCAGAGTTTCCAGCTCATGTTGATCGAGCACGCTGAGGAGGTCGAGGTTCAGCGCATCCCCGAGAACGTTGGCCTCCCGGACGCGCTCCTCGCCTTCCGGCGTGGTCGTCAGAAGGAACTGCCGCGCATCGCTGGGCGAGATCGTCCGCTGCAGCAGGCCCTGCTTCACCAGCGTACTTATTATGCGCGAGACCAGCGTCCTATCGAGATTGGACTCCCGCACGACCCAGCTCACCGGCTTGCCCGGCTTCCACGAGACGATCCTGAGGATCCGGATGTGCTCGATATCCATGCCGAGCTCTCGCCGGTAGACGCGATCGGCTGCGCCGCGGGCAGTCAGGGCAACGCGCTCCAGGCGCATGTTGATATAGCGTCCAAACGAGTGCTTGAGAGTCGTCATTCGCGCTCCCCTATGTGTGCATCTTGCAATATGCGCAAATCGCATATAATCATCTTTCGACAGGCTTTGCACTGCGGGAGGCGATTGCGCAATGGCCGGGGAGCTCAAGCGGAAAATACGGGCGACCATCGAGTCGCTGGCACCCGAGCTTGTTGGCATCTGTCGCGACATTCATTCGAACCCCGAGCTGGGTTTTGCTGAATTCAGGGCATCGGCCACCCTTTGCGAAGTCCTCTCCGCTCACGGGATTCCGGCACGACGACCGGCCTACGGCCTGGAGACCGGAATTGCCGCCGAGATCGGCCGTGCCGGACCCTATGTCGGCGTCATCTCGGAATATGATGCGCTCCCCGATGTCGGCCATGCCTGCGGGCACAACATCATAGCCGTCGCCGGCCTTGGCGCGGCCTTGGGTCTGGCTGCCCTCGGCGACCAGCTCCCGGGGCGGATCCGTTATCTGGGAACGCCCGCCGAGGAAGGGGGCGGAGGCAAGGAGCTGATGGCCAGACGTGGCGCGTTCGATCAGCTCGATTGCGCGATGATGGTCCACCCTTCAACGGAGGACCTGCCTGCCTTCCCGCTGATCGCCAATGCGCGGGTGACGGTGCGCTACCATGGCCGGGCCTCGCATGCCGCATCGAGCCCCGAAGCGGGCCTGAACGCGCTCGACGGGCTCGTCGCCGCCTACCAATCGATCGCGGCATTGCGTCAGCACATTCCCGCCGGTCATCGCATCCACGGCATCATCACCGACGGCGGCAGCGCGCCCAATGTCGTGCCGGAATTTGCCGAAGGGGAATTCGTGGTCCGTGCCCCCGATATCGAGCGGCTGAATGCTCTTCGCGCCCGCGTCCACGCCTGCTTCGAAGCAGGCGCGCTTGCCACCGGAACGCGTGCGGAAATCGACTGGAACGACATCGTCTACGCCGACATGCGGACCAACTGGCCGCTCGCCGGGGTCTATCAGCGCAATGCCGAAGCGCTCGGCAGGGTCTTCGAGCGCTTCGAGGATGTGCCGTTGTCGCGCGCGGCGAGCACCGACATGGGCAACGTCTCCTATCTGGTGCCGTCGATTCACCCGATGATCGGGATGGCGCCGAAGGGGACCGTCCATCACCATCGCGACTTTGCGACCTGGTCCGCCTCGGACGAGGGAATGAAGGCTGCCGTCGATGGTGCGCTTGCGCTCGCGATGACGGCGGTCGACTTCATGACGGACGACGGCCTGCGGGCGGAGGTCCGGGCGGCCTTCCGAACCGGCGTCCCGGTATCGCCGCTGCCTATGTGACGGTGACCAAGCGCCGAGGAGAACAGATGCGATGAGCGGGCAGAACGATGGAATCTCCGAAAGCGGCCAGGCGGAGCCGTCCGCCTCGGTTGCCCGTCGTCCGGGCCGCCTGGACGTCGGCGAGATCGCCAGCCGTTACGGGTTGCCGATCGCGTGGCTGCTGCTGATCCTCGGATTTTCGATTGCCAGCCCGGACATCTTCCTGAGCCGCGCCAACTTCGCCAACATCTTCGGCTCGCAGGCGATCCTGGTGGTCATGACGATGGGCATGATCGTGCCCCTGACCGTGGGTGAGTTCGATCTCTCCATGGCGGGGCTGGTCTCCACCTGCCTGATGCTGATCGGCGTCCTCAACGTGAACTATGCGTGGCCGATCGGGGCCGTGCTGGCGGCGGTGTTTCTGCTCGCGCTCGTCGTCGGAGCGCTCAATGCCTTCATCGTCGTGCGGATCGGCGTGAACTCCCTCGTCGTGACCCTGGGCATGGGAACGCTCCTGATGGGTGCCGCCTATGGCATCTCCGGCGTGGGCATCATCGGCATTTCCGAGAGCCTGACCGCCATTGCCCGCACCAGGCTGTTCGGCATCCAGATGGCGTTCTACTTCGGCCTGCTGCTGACCCTCATCTGGTGGTACGTCCAGCGCTTCACGCCGCTCGGGCGCAATATGCATTTCACGGGGGCGAGCCCGCAGGTCGCCCGGCTGTCGGGGATCGATGTCGATCGGCTGCGCGCCGGCTCGCTGATTGCATCGAGCCTGACCGGCGCGTTCGCGGCCATGCTGCTCGCCGGCGTGCTCGGCTCCGCGGATCCGAACGCGGCAAACGGCTATCTTCTGCCGCCCTTCGCGGCCGCTTTCCTCGGAGCCACCGCCATCACGCCAGGCCGGTTCAATCCGTGGGGCGCATTCATCGCGGTCTATTTCCTCGTTACCGGGATCGTCGGCCTTCAGATCCTCGGCCTGTCGGGCTGGATCGAGCAGGTTTTCTACGGTGGGGCGCTCGTCCTTGCCGTCACGCTTTCGCGTATTGCCGCCGATCGGCTGAAGAGCTGATGGAAGCATGCACTGAACCCTTCGAAGCAAGGAGAAAACAGATGGGAACGCATCGAACTCACATTTCAGAACCTGGCCTCTTCGGCAGCCCGGGGCGGATGTTCACGGCGGCGATAGCGGCTCTGATACTCGGCACGTCTGTCGCCGCTGCCCAGTCGGATCCGCTCGTGGAAGAAGCGAAGAAGATCGTCGCGGAAGCGTCCGCGCCTCTCGCAAATGCGCCGGATGTGCCGAAGGTCGATGTCGGGCAGAAGCTGGCGGGCAAGTCGATCTTCTACATTTCCGCGGGGCTGAGCTTCTCATTCAGCCAGGAGGTTCTGAGCGGAGTGAAGGGAGGAGCCGAGGTTCTCGGCATGAGCGTAACCACCGCCGACGCCGCGGGCGACTCGTCGAAAGCTTCCAGCTATATCGACCGCGCGATCGGGCAGGGAGCGGCGGCGATCGTCCTCCAGGGCATCGATCCCTATACCGTCAAGGCTTCGATCTCGGACGCTAAGGCCGCCGGCATCCCGGTCGTCAGCACCGCCGCGCTCCCTGCCGGCCCGGTTCCGGACGACATCGCGGCCGCTGGCCTCGGCGGCGCGGTCAATTTCTCCGTCGTCGAGGTCGGCAAGAAGCTGGCGGCGTTCATTGCCGCCAATGCCGAGCGGGATGCGCATATCGGTCTGATCTCCTCCTCCACATTCCGCTCGGACGCCTTGTTCGTGCAGGAGTTCACGGCCGAGCTGGCGCGGCTCTGCCCGGATTGCCAGGTCACGCCGAAGGACTCGCCGCTCATGCAGTGGCAGACGACGTTGCCGGCGCTGGTGCGGACCATGGTGACCGTGGACCCGAAGCTGAGCTACATCGTGCCTTCGGTTGACGCGATGGTCCCGTCGGTCAAGCCGGCCGTCATCGCTGTCGGCGCGGGCGACCGGATCAAGATCGTCAGCAACAATGCGTCGCTACCCGACATGCAGGCGATCGCCACCAAGACCGATCAGGAGGTCGCCAATATCGGCGCCTCGAACGAGCGCATGGGCTGGGCCACTGTCGACCAGATCGCCCGTCTGCTCAGCGGTCAGCAGGCGGCGGTCGCGATCCAGCCGATGCGCCTGTTCACCGTCGACAATATCGGCGATGTGGACCTGACGAAGCCCGCGTCGGAGTGGTACGGCTTCGATTTCCGCAGCTTCTATCGCCAGCTCTGGGGCGCATGATCGTGGCCGGGCCCGCGGACCCCGTCATTGCGCTGCGCGGCGTTTCCAAGTCGTTCGGGACCCGCAAGGTTCTCGATCGGGTGGATCTCGACGTGGCGCGAGGCGAGGTTCATGCCCTTCTGGGGCAGAACGGCTCCGGCAAATCCACGCTGATCAAGATCCTGTCCGGCATCTATGAGCCGGACAGGAACGAAAGCGGAGCGCAGCCCAGCCTGTTGCTCCGCGGCGAGCGGCTTGAACTGCCGCTCGACCCCACCCGGGCCGCTGCTGCCGGCATCACCTCCGTCCATCAGGACCTTCCTATCGTCGGTTCCGCCAGCATACTGGAGAACCTGCGCATCGGCCGCTTCCGAACTGGTCGCGGCTGGCGCATCGATTGGGCAGGCGAGAGACGGCGCGCGGCGGCGGCGCTGCAGCAGTTTGGCATATCGGGAGAGCCCGACCAGCCCGCGCAGGGGCTCGCCGAAGCGGACCGCGCCATGCTGGCGATCCTCCGCGGCCTGCAAGGTCTTCCCGCCGATCGGCCGGGCGTCCTCATTCTCGATGAGCCGACCGCGCATCTGCCGCGCGACGGCGTCGACCGCGTCTTCGCCGCGATCAGGCAGGTGGCCGAACGAGGGCATTGCGTCATCCTCGTGACGCATCGGCTGGACGAAGTCTTCGCGATCTCCGACCGCACCTCCGTCATTCGCGACGGTCGGATCTCTCACGTGGCCGACACGGCGCGCACTGCGGAGCGCGAACTCGTGCACGCCATCCTCGGCTTCGAGCTCGGCGACCTCTATCCGGACCATCAGGAGCGCACCGGCGACGTCGTGCTCCGTGCCGAAGCCCTGTCGGGTCAGCGGGTCAGCGACCTGTCCTTTTCGGTCCAACGCGGCGAGATCGTCGGCCTGACCGGGCTTCTCGGCGCCGGCCACGAGGAGGTGCCCTATCTGCTGTTCGGGGCTCGGTCCGGCGCGGCGGGCAAGGTGATCGTCGGCGGCAGGACGCAGGACGCGGCTCGCCTCAGCCCTCGCGAAGCGATGCGGCTCGGCATGGCCCTGCTGCCGGCCGACCGTCGCGAAGCTTCCGGCGTCGGCGCCGCGACGGTGCGGGAAAACGTCAGCCTTCCCGTGCTCGACCGCTTCTTCGTTTCAGGCTTCCTGCGGCGATCGCGGGAGCGCAGCGAGGTGCAGCGCCTTCTCCAGGCATTTCAGGTCAGGCCGCCGGAGCCGGAACTGCTGCTGTCTTCCCTGTCCGGCGGCAACCAGCAGAAGGCGCTGCTGGCGAAGTGGTTTCAGACCAGGCCGGACATCCTTCTGCTGCACGAACCGACCCACGGCGTCGATATCGGCTCCCGTCGCACGATCTTCCGCCTCATCGAGGAGGCCGCCGCCGCCGGAACCGCCGTCGTGCTCTTCAGCGCCGAGTATGCGGATCTGGCGAACCTCTGCAGCCGCGTCCTGGTGATGCGGCACGGACGCAAGGTCGCGGAACTGAGCGGCAGCGGCTTGAGCGAGGAACGCATCCTGGCGCTCAGCATGATGAATGAACAGGCTTCTCCCGGGGGCAGGATTGGGATTGGCCACGGCGAACCAGCAACGGAGATGACACCATGACGGCGCTTTCGATCGGCTCGGCGCAATTTGCTCCAGGCACCAGCGGCAGGACCTCGCTCGGCTCGTTGCGGTATCCTTCGGGGTTCTCGCTCGATATACCTTGCCTGGTCGCGAGGGGCAGCGGGGACGGCCCGGTTCTGGTCGTATCGGGCGCAACGCATGGAAACGAGATTGCCGGTACGGCGGCGATCATCCGCCTGATGCAGGCGCTCGATCCGAAAAAGCTTCGCGGTACCGTGATCGCCATCCCGGTCGTCAACATCCCCGCTTTCAACCAGGGCGAATATTCGACCCCGCAGGACGGGCGCAACATGGCGTCGCGGATTTACTGGAACGCCGACGCCAAGGGAACCGTGACGGCACGGCTCGGCGCGATCCTGGGGCCGGTCTACCGGATGGCCGACTGCTACATCGACCTGCATGGCAACCGCGAGCCCTGCGCCCCGATGTCGATGATGTTCCTGAGCTCGGCACGTGACCAGGAGGTGCGGAAGAAGACGATCGCCATCGCCGATGCGTTCGGAGTCACTGCCGTCGATATGAGCGATCCCGTTGCACATCCGGACTGGGTCGGCCCGGCGGACCAGTATTCGGTCCCCGTGGCGCTCGAGAACGGGATTCCGGCGCTGATGGTGGAGCTGGTTGGCGCCTATACGGTTCTCGACGCGGAACGCGGGCGCAAGGGCGTCATGAACGTCATGCGCAATCTCGGCATGATCGATGGAGCGCAGGAGAAGCAGGATCCGGCGGCCTTGCCCGGGCGCTACCGCTATTGGGGTTCGCTCAGCGCCAGTGCGGCCGGCCTGCTGTGGCCTCGCGTCAGGCCCGGCACGCTGCTGGCCAAGGGCGATGCGGTCGCCGAGATCACCGATCTCTACGGGGACGTCCTGGAGACGGTCGTCAGCCCGGCAAAGGGGTTCATGTGGTCCTTCAACGGTGCGCTTTACGGCGCCGGCACACATGCCCTTCCCGAGGGCTCGGACATAGGCTTCTTCGCTGAGAAGGTGGACTGAACGGCATCGCGCCTGTCCGCGATCGGCACCCCCCCCTCACGGCTCCGCGCAGATCGGCAGCGGCCTGGGTGGCGGGGCGGGGTGGTCCTTCCTGTATTTCGCGATGACCGGCTCGAGGCTCTTGCCCGGCCAGAACTTCGGCGCGCCGATCTGCTTCAGGCAGGAGGCGTTCCAGTAGAGGCCGGCCTGCGCGAGCGGCTGGCTCTTGGCCGCCGCGCGGGCGACGGCGTCGATGTCGCTCGATTCCGGGTAGATGTAGAGCGTCGTCGGGTTGTCCTTCACCATCCGCAGGATCTGCACCGTGTCGGACGGCGACCAGCTCGTGCAGCCGTTGCTGCGCCCGGCGGAATAGTCCACCAGCTTGCCGAACGGGACGTAGCCGTCATGGTCGGCATAGGGGCTGGCCTGGCTCTTTCGCCGGCACATCCCCCCTCCCACCAGCTCGGCCGCGTGGCCGCCGATGGCGCGCTGCCGGGCATTGGCCGTCTCGCCCTCGCCGTCGAACTGGACGAACGACCGAAGCAGGGCCGCGTCCTTCTTCGCCGCGCTCCGGTAGTAGCCCTTGAAGGAGGTCTTGATCTCGCTCGTCACATAGGCGCCGCCGGCCGTCAGGTTGGAATCCAGCGCGTTGCCGAAGTTTTTCGCGCATTGCCTGCCGTTGGAGAAATCCACGACGCCCTTCAGGTCGCGGCCGCTGCCATGGCCTGACGAGATCGCACGGAACGACTGGCTCGCCTCGCAGACGATGTAGAACCGCCGCCCCAGCTTTCCGCCGCCCAGATCGGCGGGGCGCGTGGCGTCCATCGCGAAGTAGCAGGGGTTCCTGACGATGCCCTGGCCCGTCTTGCGCAGGTAGAGCGCGCGCGCCCTCTCGAGCACCGGCCGGGCGATCTGCCCGTCGCCTTCCCCGACATGCGAGGCCAGCCAGGCCGGAAGCTCCGCGGGCTGCGCCGCATGGGACCGTGGCGCCAGCGACAGGGCGGCGCCGGCCGCCAGCAGGCCGAGTGCGCTCAAGAGCAGAGACCGCAACCGCATCGCACAGATCTCCCGCAAAAATCCTCGAATCGCTTGCACCCCGGATGAAACGGCCCGCTTGCGGGCGCGTCAACCGGCGCCCGGCCAGACGCCGCCGGCGGCAAGCAGGCCCGCCGCCATCGTGATGCCGAACAGGAAGACGATGAGTGCCGCGGCAAGCTCCAGCGTTGCGTAGACCCGGCCGGCCGCTGTCGTCCGGGCCACGAGACGGGCCAGCAGGTCGCGCCCCGTCGCAGACAGAAGCGCGACCAGGGAGACGACCAGCGCCGTTCCCAGCGCCATCGCCAGCACGGAGGCGACGCCCGCCCAGTAGAGATGGAGCGACAGGGCGAAGACCAGCACGATCAGCGCGCCGGAGCAGGGCCGCACCCCGATCGAGACGACGGTCCCTAGCATTTCCTTCACCGTCACTTGGGCATTGGTCGTGGCCAGGCGACCGACTTCCACGCAGGCGCAGTCCCTGCCGTGGCGTCGTCCTTGGAGTCCGACGATGCCGACCGGCGACGTCGCGCCGACGGGCACGGCTGTGCACGAGAAGGAACTCGTCCCGCGCTGCGGCGTAGTCCTCCAGGCGTCCCGCATCGCCCGTCCCTTCGACGCGATGAGCGTCGCGCCCAGCGCCGCCACCAGCGAATAGCTGAAAAGCTCCAGCTCGTCGGTGACGCCGGAGATGGTGGCCGCGGTGACGTTCAGCACGGTCACGCCGAGGAAGACGATCGCGAGCGCGCTGGCCGCCTGGAGGATGCTGGCAGCGATCGACAGGGCGACGGCGCGCAGCCTCGTGTCCCCGGTCGCCATCACGTAGGAGGAGATGAGCGCCTTGCCGTGGCCCGGCCCGACGGCGTGGAAGATGCCGTAGAGAAAGCTCACCCCGATCAGCCAGGCTACCGCGTGCGTGTGGCTCGAGACGGCCGTCAGCGCCGCGATGAGCTTCTGGTAGAACTGCGCCTGAAGGCGCACCGCGAACAGCAGCAGCGGAGCGAGCGGTCCGCCGATGGCGTTCCCAGCCGGCGCATCCGGCGTGACGATGCCGAACGGGCCGGATCCCGCCAGCGCCGGCTGGGCCAGCAGCATCGCCGGCACGGAAATCGCGGCCGCCCGTCTCATGGACATGCGACCGTGAAGATGTGCGCGAGGCCGAGAGCCGCATCCTGGAGGGCAGGGGGCAGGTCGTGCTGGTCGGCGGGGATCGCGGCGAGCTTCGCCATGATCGCGTCGTCGAGCTCCTTGGGCGGGGTGTAGACGGCGGTGCACGAGGCCGCATTGCCGTCGATCTCGACCGCGCCCCGCTTCGGAAACGTGTAGGCCACGAAATATTCGGGGTCGAACACCTCGACCTTCAGGTCCTTGTCGAGCGCGAGCGGCGCCTTCAGCGGCATGGTGAAGCGCAGGATCAGGCGCCCGCCGACGAGGTGATAGCTGTAGTCCCTCGGGCCCGCGAACTCCGTCTCCCTGCCGCCCTGCATCGCCCAGGTGAAGAAATGATAGTCCTTGAGCGAATCCATGGATTGCGCGGCGAGCGGCTTGAGCTCGGCGCTTTCCAGCCTGCCGTCGCCGTTCGTATCGAGCCCCGTCACCGCGAAGGCCGAGAATGCGGGGTCGAACGTCCATATGTTGGTGACGGCGGCGAGTTCGTGGCGGGCGTCGAGATCGAGCACCACATGGCCGTCCGCGAAGACGTGGGGATGGGCGCCGGCCGGCATGGCGGCGCAGAGCAGGCCGCCGGCGGCTGCCGGCAGCAGGCAAGCGATGGCGGGAATCGTCCTCACGCGGGCGAGTGGGGCTGGCAGAATGAGGCGAAATGATGGGAGCGGCGCGACATGCTTCAGCCCTGCGCGCAGGCTTCGCACAGGCCCGACAGCTCGACCGTGCTCGCTTCCAGCCGGAAGCCCTGCCGGCGCGCGAGCCGACCCAGGAGCTGGCCGAGGCCCGGATCGCGCGCCTCGGCGGCCTGCCCGCACCGCGTGCAGATGGCGAAGACGACCGGGCCGCCGGAGCCGCATTCGGCGCCGGTGCACACGGCATAGGCGCTGACGCTCTCGATCTTGTGGACGCTTCCCTCCTCGATCAGCCGGTCCAGCGCGCGATAGACCTGGAGCGGCGAGCGCAGGCCCTCGCTCCGGAGCTGGCGCAGCAGCTCATAGGCGCCCAGCGGCCGGCCGGCCCCGCGCAGCGCGTCGAGCACGAGCTGCCGGTTCCTGCCGCGCTGCGGCCTGGCGGGGTCCGCCCTGCGTTCCGTTCCGGGCATGCTCATGAAGGCCGTTATCCGTAATGGTATAACATTTTCATTGACGAATGTAATAACATAACGTAGCCATCGTCAAGAGCGCCACCGCGGAGGGGCGCCCTGGGGATGGACCGGATGGACGCCTGCGTGACCTTCGAAGACCTGACGCTGGGCTACAACCGCCATCCCGCCGTCCACCATCTGAGCGGCAGCGTGCGCAAGGGTTCCCTGACGGCCCTCGTCGGCGCCAACGGCTCCGGCAAGTCGACGCTTCTCAAGGGCATCGTCGGCGTCCTCCAGCCGATGTCCGGGGTGTGCAGGGTCGCGCCCGGAACCAGCCTCGCCTACCTGCCGCAGCAGTCGGAGCTCGACCGCTCTTTCCCCGCCCGCGTGGTCGACCTCGTCTCGCTCGGCCTCTGGCCGCGCCGTGGGCTGCTCGGGCGGCTGCGGCCGGAGGACTTCGAGGCGGTCGCCACGGCGCTGTCGGCCGTCGGCCTCGACGGCTTCGGCAAGCGTCCGATCGACACGCTGTCGGGCGGCCAGTTGCAGCGCGCCTTGTTCGCCCGCGTGCTGGTCCAGGACGCCGACCTGATCCTGCTCGACGAGCCGTTCAACGCCATCGACGCGAGGACGGTGGCCGACCTGGTCGGGCTCATCATGCGCTGGCACGGCGAGCGGCGCACGGTCGTGGTCGTCGTCCACGACCTCGACCTCGTGCGGCAGCATTTCCCCGAAGCGCTGTTGTTGGCGCGGCGTCCGGTCGCCTGGGGCGACGCGCGCAGCACGCTCGCGCCGGAAAACCTGCTGCGCGCCCGCCAGTTCAACGAGGCTTGGGACGACGACGCCCCGTGGTGCGCGCCCGGCGACGACCACCCGCACGCCGGCCATCGGCACGACGGCGACGCCCATCGCAAGGGGGCGGCCTGATGCACGCCCTTCACGACTATATCGTCGCGCCCTTCGTCGAGTTCGCCTTCATGCAGCGGGCGCTCGTCGGCGCGCTGATGCTGTCGGCCAGCGCCTGCCCCGTCGGCGTGTTCCTGATGCTGCGGCGCATGAGCCTGATGGGCGACGCGATGGCGCATGCGATCCTGCCGGGCGCGGCGGTCGGCTTCCTGTTCTACGGCCTGCAGATCGTGCCGATGACGCTCGGCGGGCTGGGCGCCGGCGTGGTCGTGGCGCTCGGCGCCGGCGCGGTGTCGCGGCTGACGATCCAGAAGGAGGACGCCTCGATGGCGGCCTTCTACCTGATCTCGCTGGCGCTCGGCGTCCTCATCGTGTCGCTGCGCGGTTCCAACATCGACCTGATGCACGTCCTGTTCGGCACGGTGCTGGCGCTCAACGACGAGGCGCTGGTGCTGATCGGCGCGATCGCGGCGATCACGCTCGCCGCGCTCGTCGTCTTCTGGCGGGCGCTGGTGGCCGAGTGCCTCGATCCGCTGTTCCTGCGCTCCGTCTCGCGGCTCGGGCCGCCCGTCCACTTCGTCTTTCTCGCGCTCGTGGTGCTCAACCTGGTCGGCGGCTTCCAGGCGCTGGGCACGCTGCTGTCGGTCGGCCTGATGATGCTGCCGGCCGCGGCGGCGCGCTTCTGGGCCAGCCGGGTGGAGCCGATGTGCCTGCTCGCGGCGCTGTTCGGCGCGGCGTCCTGCATCTGCGGCCTGCTGCTCTCCTATCACGCCTCGCTGCCGTCCGGCCCCGCGATCATCCTGTCGGCCGGCGCGATCTACCTCCTCTCCATCATCGCCGGCACACGCGGCGTACTCGCCACGCGCGTCCGGCACATCTCCCACCGCACAGCCTGACAGAAGGAGCAAAACGAATGTCCAGGATGCTGAAACTCGCCGCGGCCGTGAGCGCCATGACCCTGTTCCCGGCGATGCTCGCCACCGCTTCGGCCGAGAACCTGAAGGTCGTCGCCAGCTTCTCGATCATCGCCGACTTCGCGAAGAACGTGGGCGGCGACAGGGTCGACATCACGACCCTGGTCGGGCCGAACGGCGACGCCCATGTCTACGAGCCGAAGCCGGCCGATGCGGCCGCCGTCGCGGCGGCCGACGTTGTGCTGGTCAACGGCCTCCAGCTCGAGGGCTTCCTCCAGCGCCTCGTCGAGGCGAGCGGCACCAAGGCGCCGATCGTCGAGCTGAGCAAGGGCGGCGAGGTGCTGAAGATCGCCGACGAGCCGCATCCGCACGAGGAGGATGACGACGACGACCACGCCGCCGGCGAAGCCGGCCATGCGGAGGGCGGGCAGCACGCCCATGAGGAGGGCCACCACCATCACGGCGAATACGACCCCCACGCCTGGCAGTCGGTCCGCAACGCGGAGGTCTATGTGAAGAACATCGCCGACGCCTTCTGCGCCGCCGACGCGGCCGGCTGCGACGGCTACAGGGCCAATGCGGACGCCTACGGCAGGAAGCTCGGGGCGCTCGACGCGGAGATCCGCGCGGCCATCGCCGGGATTCCCGCTGACAAGCGCTCGATCATCACCTCGCACGACGCATTCGGCTATTTCGAGCACGATTACGGGCTGGCCTTCCTCGCGCCGGAAGGGGTGTCGACGGAATCGGAGGCCTCGGCCGCCGACGTCGCGGCGCTGATCCGGCAGATAAGGGACGACAAGGCCTCGGCGATCTTCGTGGAGAACATCACCAACCCGCGGCTGATCGAGCAGATTGCCGGCGAGACTGGACTGAAGGTCGGCGGCGAGCTCTACTCGGACGCGCTGTCGGACGCGGGCGGCCCGGCCGCAACCTATATCGACATGATGCGGCACAACGTGGCCACCATCAAAGGCGCCATCCTCGGAAGCTGAACGCGCGCACCGAACCGGAAAAGGCGGAGCGATCCGCCTTTTTCCAGCGCCGAATTTGTTACGTTATAACATTAAGGAGAGAACCATGAGACTTCCGTTTCTGTCGACGGCGGCCCTCGCGCTCGCTTTGCCGCTTCAGCCGGCCGCCTCGCTCGCCGCGGACCTGTCCGCGTGGCGCCTGTTCGTGGCCGACCGGGCCGAGCCGAAGGTGACCGTCGTCGACGCCCTCGCCGGCACTATCCTCGACACCTTCACGCTCAGGGAGCCGGCGTCGCTCGTCCGCAGCGAGAGCGGCCGCACCGTCTTCGCCGTGCAGGGTGACGCCGGCGTCGTGACGGCCATCGCCAGCGGCATCTCGTTCGAGGATCACGGCGACCACGGCGACATCGACGTCGAGGCGCCGAAGCTCACCGGCACGGAGCTCTCGGGCCGGAAGCCCTCGCATCTCGTCGAGCACGACGGCGCGTTCGCGGCGTTCTTCGACGGCGAGGGCGTCGCCCGCATCATTTCCGAGAAGGCGGTGCTCGGGGGAAGCTCCGACGTCAGCGAAGTGAGCACGGCCGCGCCGCAGCACGGCGTCGCCGTCGCCTACGGCGCCCACGTGCTCCTGTCCGAGCCGAACGCGGAAAAGCCGGACGCGCTGCCGGTGGGCATCAGGACGGTCGACGCAAAGGGCGTTCAGGTGGGCGACGTGGCCGCATGCCCGGACCTGCACGGCGAGGCCTCGTCGGGCAACCTGCTGGTCTTCGCCTGCGCTACCGGGCTGCTGGTCGTCACGCACGGAGATGGCGCGCCGCAGATCCGTCACTTGCCCTATGCCGACGGCCTGCCGGAGGGCAAGGCTACCACGCTTCTGGGCGGCAGGGGGCTGCAATACTTCCTCGGCAATTACGGCCCCGACAAGGTCGTGCTGATCGACCCGACCGCCGACAAGGACGCCTTCCGCCTGGTCGACCTGCCGATGCGCCGCGTCCACTTCGCGGTCGATTCCGTACGGCCGCGCTTCGCCTATGTCTTCACCGAGGACGGGCAGCTCCACCAGCTCGACGTGGTCGCCGGCAGGATCGCCAACTCGCTGAAGCTCACCGAACCCTATTCGATGGACGGACACTGGAACGACCCGCGTCCGCGCATCGCGGTCGCCGGCGATCATGTCGTCGTGACCGATCCGCTGCAGGGCAAGCTGCACCTCGTGGACGCGGCCTCCTTCGCCAGGGCCGGCGAGATCGCCGTGCCGGGCAAGCCCTACAACATCGTGTCCGTGGGCTGCTCCGGCCGGATCCACGAAACCGAATAGTCGCATCCTCCCGAGCGACAGTCGCATCCGGTCCCCGCCATGCGCGCGGGGCCGGATGCATCCCCCGATCCCGACGAAGGCCAAAAGCCATGCCAGACAAAGCGACGAAGCGTCTTCCCGTCACGGTCCTCTCCGGCTTCCTCGGCGCCGGCAAGACCACGCTCCTCAACCACATCCTCAACAACCGCGAGGGGCGGCGGGTCGCCGTCATCGTCAACGACATGAGCGAGGTCAACATCGACGCCTCGCTGGTGCGCGACGGCGGGGCCGACCTGTCGCGCACCAACGAGAAGCTGGTCGAGATGACCAATGGCTGCATCTGCTGCACGCTGCGCGACGACCTCCTGAACGAGGTGCGCCGGCTCTCGGAGGAGGGCCGCTTCGACTACCTGCTGATCGAGGGCACCGGCATCGCCGAGCCCCTGCCGGTCGCCACCACCTTCGATTTTCGCGACGAGAACGGCGAAAGCCTCTCGGACGTCGCCCGGCTCGATACGATGGTGACGGTCGTCGACGCGGCGAACCTGCTGAAGGACTATTCCTCGCAGGACTTCCTGCGCGACCGCGGCGAGACGGCCGGCGATGGCGATGATCGCGCTTTGGTCGACCTGCTGGTCGAGCAGATCGAGTTCGCCGACGTCGTCGTCATGAACAAGGTCTCGGACGCCGCGCCGCACGACCTCGACCTGGCGCGCAAGATCGTGCGCGCGCTCAACCCTGACGCGGAGGTGATCGAGACCGATTTCGCCCGGGTTCCCCTCGGCAAGGTCCTCGACACCGGCCGCTTCGATTTCGGCAGGGCCGAGCAGCATCCGCTCTGGTTCAAGGAGCTGAACGGCTTTCGCGACCATGTGCCGGAGACCGAGGAATACGGCATCCGCTCCTTCGTCTACCGCGAGCGGCGCCCCTTCGACCCGATGAAGCTGAAGGGCTTCGTCGATCGCTCGTGGCCCGGCGTCGTGCGGACGAAGGGCTTCTTCTGGCTCGCCACCCGGCCGCATTACGTCGGCGAGATCAGCCAGGCCGGCGCGCTCGTCCGCACCGGCAAGCGCGGCCTGTGGTGGGCCTCGGTGCCGAGATACCGGTGGCCCGACCATCCCGAATGGCGCGCGGCGATGCGGCCCTATCTCGACCCCGTCTGGGGCGACCGGCGGCAGGAGATCGTCTTCATCGGCTGCGATCCGATGGACGAACGGCAGATCCGCGCGGAGCTCGACGCCTGCCTCGTCGGCGAGACGGACTTCATGCCCGGCCGCTGGCGAGACCTGCCCGATCCCTTCCCGAGCTGGGAGCGGCAGGTGGCGGCCGAATAACCGGGTCTCGCAGGCGGCCGCCGCCACGGCAGCGATTTCCCGATGTACAGTTCCCCAACAGGTTGACAGCCTGCGCGCCCGGCTCTCTATATCTAGCCGTCATGGTTCTTCCGAGTCGGATTCCGGCCCGGGAGCCAAGAGGGAAGCCGGTGCGCGGGAGACCGCAAGGCCGGCGCTGCCCCCGCAGCTGTAAGCAGCGAGTTGCTGTCCGCTTTGTGGTCACTGGCGCGAAAGCGCCGGGAAGACAGGACAGCGGCGACGACCTGCGAGCCAGAAGACCTGCCGTGACGATGTGAACGAACCTCGGGCGGGGTGCCCCGGCGGTGCGCTTTGCCGTCGCGCGGGCTTGCGCCCTCTGCCGCCGGCTGGCGTCTGCCTTCTCCCCGTCCACAACGCCACGGGGACAAGATGCCGGCGACCGCTTCGCAACATAAGAACTCGCAGGAGACGAACGGGAGCCTTCCGGCTCCGCTTCGGCCCACCGCTTCCCGGCCGCCGGTGTCGGCGGACGCGGGCGCCTCATCGCTGCCCGCGCCGGAGGACGTGTTCCTGGTGTGGCTCCTCGGTCTGCCCGACGACGCCGACGTCGCCGCCGCCGCGCGGACGGAGCTCGCCAGGCTGGACCGGCTCGTCGCACTGCCGGCAGCCGCCGTCAGGCTGCGGGCGCTGCTCGTCCAGGCGACCCGACCGATGGCGCCCCGCCGCAGGGGCCGGAGGTAGGCGCTCCGCCGGCACGGCGCCGGCCGGAAGCTAGCGGTCAGGCCGAGGCCCGAAGCTGCCTCGCCGCAGCGACGAGGTTGACGAGGGCGGGGCGGACTTCGGCCCAGCCGCGGGTCTTCAGGCCGCAGTCGGGGTTGACCCAGAGCTGCGCGTCCGACAGCCGCTGGCGCGCGAGCGTCAGCAGCTCCGTCATCTCGCCCACCTCCGGCACGCGCGGCGAGTGGATGTCGTAGACGCCGGGCCCGATCTCGTTCGGGTACTTGTAGCTCTTGAAGGCGTCGAGCAGCTCCATCCGCGAGCGCGAGGTCTCGATCGAGATCACGTCGGCATCCATCGCCGCGATCGCGTCGATGATGTCGTTGAACTCCGAATAGCACATGTGGGTGTGGATCTGGGTGGCGTCGCCGACGCCCGCCGAGGCGAGGCGGAAGCATTCCACCGCCCAGTCGAGATAGGCCTTCCATTCCGATTTGCGCAGCGGCAGTCCTTCGCGCAGCGCCGCCTCGTCGATCTGGATCATCTTCGCTCCCGCCTTCTCCAGGTCGCCCGCCTCGTCGCGGATGGCGAGCGCGATCTGCCGGCAGACGGCGGTGCGCGGCAGGTCGTCGCGCACGAAGGACCAGTTGAGGATGGTGACCGGCCCGGTCAGCATGCCCTTGACCGGCTTGCCCGTCAGCGACTGCGCATACCGCCACCAGCGCACCGTCATCGGGTTCGGCCGCGACACGTCGCCGTGGATGATCGGCGGCCGCACGTAGCGCGAGCCGTAGCTCTGCACCCAGGCGTGCTTGGTGAAGGCGAAGCCGGAAAGCTGCTCGCCGAAATACTGCACCATGTCGTTGCGCTCGAACTCGCCGTGGACGAGCACGTCGAGGCCGATCTCCTCCTGCCAGCGGATGGCGTCCGCCGTCTCCTGTCTCAGGAAGGCCTCGTAGTCGGCATAGCTCATCCGGCCCTGC
>JAFKJY010000093.1 GCA_017305835.1 Hyphomicrobiales bacterium | reverse complement strand
GGTGGTCTGCCCCCTGAAAAGTGGTCCTCCCTGAAGTAGGCTATTTGCCGTTGGAGAGGACGTTGGAATGCCCCAGAAGAAGAACAAGCCCGAAGAGATCGTCGCCAAGCTGCGTCAGGTCGATATTTTGTTGTCACAAGGAAAGTCGGTTGGCGAAGCGGTTCGCACGATCGGCGTGACGCAGTTCACGTATTATCGCTGGCGCAAGGAGTTCGGCGGCCTGAAGGGCGACCAGGTGAAGCGCCTGAAAGAGCTCGAGAAAGAGAACGATCGACTTCGCAAGGCGGTGTCGGACCTGACGCTCGAGAAGCTGATCCTGAAAGAGGCTGCCTCGGGAAACTACTGAGCCCCGCCCGCCGTCGTCGCTGCGTCGATCATGTCATGGCGAAGTTCTCTGTATCGGAGCGCTTTGCCTGCAAGGTTCTCGGCCAGCACCGTTCGACCCACCGCAAAAAGCCCACAGGCCGGCCGGATGAAGAGGCGCTGACTGCCGACATCATCCGGCTCGCTACCAGGTATGGCCGCTATGGCTATCGCCGCATAACGGCGATGCTGCGGTCTGAGGGCTGGACGGTGAACGCCAAGCGCGTCGAGCGCATCTGGCGGCGGGAGGGGCTGAAGGTTCCCCAGAAGCAACCGAAGAGAGGTCGTCTCTGGCTGAATGACGGATCGTGTGTCCGGCTTCGACCGGAGCGCCCCAACCATGTCTGGTCCTACGACTTCGTCGAGGACCGGACCCACAATGGCAGGAAGTTCCGCATGCTCAACATCATCGACGAGTTCACTCGGGAGTGCCTGGCGATTCGCATCGGCCGCAAGCTCAACTCGACCGACGTGATCGACGCTCTGTCAGACCTGTTCATCCTGCGCGGTGTGCCGGGCCATGTTCGTTCCGACAACGGCCCGGAGTTCATCGCCAAGGCCGTTCACGAGTGGATCATGGCCGTCGGTGCAAAGACCGCGTTCATCGAGCCGGGAAGCCCTTGGGAGAACGGCTATTGCGAGAGCTTCAACTCGAAGCTGCGCGATGAATTGCTCAACGGCGAGATCTTCTACAGCCTTGCCGAGGCCAAGGTCATCATCGAGGCGTGGCGGCGCTACTACAATACCGAGCGGCCGCACTCATCGCTCGCATACAAACCGCCAGCACCGGAGGCCATCATCTCATCGCTCGCATACAAACCGCCAGCACCGGAGGCCATCATCTTGCCTGCACCGTCGCACGGATCGACACCGCCATCTGCACAAGCAATGGTCGACAAACCAGTCATGCACTAAGACTGAAACCGGACCACCTCATAGGGGCAGGCCAGCCCGCAAGCTCGCCGTCATCTTGCATCGCATGTGGGCCGACGCAACCGAGTTCCGCTTTGGAAAGGAGCCTGCCGCGCTGGCGGCGTGACCGCGACAGATCAAAGGAGCAAGCAACACGAACAAAGCTTTCGCCCGACAGGGCGATGCCCGGATCGTTCCGTGGGGACGATGGGCGAGGCGATCTCGTTGAGAGTCCCGAACCTGCCACCAAACCCGGCAAGGTCGTGAAACAGATTGAGACGCCTCGCTCTCCTGACCCCATCATGCGGCGGCCAACGCGCCGACCGCGAAGAGAAGCGAGTGACCCGCGGAACGGGCCAGGAAAAAATACAGGAGTAGCTTGACGCCAACCAACCCAATCAGAGAGGACTCTTAGCAAACCTCCGAACGATCTTGGATCCCCTTCAATTGCCATCGTCACAGACGCTTGATCGACGAAGCCACGCCAAACGTCATTGCGAGAATTGAACGATGCCGTGCTTATCGTCTAGGTAGCCAAGAACAGACTTGATCTGGTTGTTAGCGGCGCGCAAGGTCGCAGCGAGATTGAGTATGACCCCATCGGCAGCGTCGCCGAAGTTTACGCATGACGCTTCCACGCGATGCTTTCGCTATACCGACGCGGAAATAGGCAATTTTTATCTAGACGGTAGCGAGCGATCCGTAACAGCCCCAATGAGCACCTCTGGAGATGACGCCAGTTAAAATTTTAGCGCCATGCTCCGATCTCGTCACCATGACCTAATGAGACATGACAATGGGGACCGGGCAGTCGGCCAGCAGAGAACGCGTCATTCCGCCCAGGATTGCTTGGCGCAGCCGCGAATGCACGAAGGCGCCCATGACCAGCAGGTCCACCTGCTGGCTGGCGGCAAACTGGCGAAGCGGGAGACCTTCGTCGTTTCCGGGACTGTTCGCAAGGACCGCGATCTCGGACCTGATCCCGTAAAGAGCCAGGTACTTCATCAATTCGTCGGCGGACCGGAGCCCCTCAGACCCCTTTATGCCGGCAACGGTGGCGATGACCACATGATCGGCTTTGGCGAGCAGATCCAGCCCGTCGCGAACCGCACTCGATGCTTGCGCGCTTCCATCCCACGCAATTGCCACCTTTTTGGGAACCTCAAATTTTCCGTGTGAGACAATCAGCACCGGGCGGCCAGTATCGAACAGTGCATGTTCGATTGCCGTGCGGCGCGAACCGGCATCGCGCGAGCCGACCGTCTCCAGAATCGTCATGTCATGCAGCCGCGCCAAACCGATGAAACGAGAATATCGTCCGTCGAACGGTGTGTGCGCATGTTCGACGTCGACGAGCACATCCAGTTCAGTCGCACGCTGCCGGACGGTTTTAGCAACTCGCCCGGACAGGTTCTCGATACGATCTGTTTCCTGTGCGATCCACACAGACGACGAACCGAGCGTCAATGGAAAGGGCTGCAACAATGCAGGCGCAAATACATAGACCGTCAAGCTGGATTGGTGCTTTTGAGCCATACCGAGCGCATAATCCAATGTCGGATCATGTGTATGCTCCTCGTCAGCGGAGACTGCGACCAAAAGGCTTTTCAGCCGATTGCCGTGTGCCATGTGGTTCTTACTCTCTCTTGTTGTCTTATGGATGCCGCGCGCTTCATGCTTCCAGAAGAGTCTCGGGAGGCCAGAAGCTACCGATGCCGCCGCGGCCGCTCATAATCACGCCGTCCGTCGGCAGCAAATTCAGTAATTCCAGCCCAACAATTTCGCCATAACGCGGCACTGGTCGTAGCGAATCCTATCGTCGCGCGCCACTATCGTGGCCATCGGATCTTTGCCGCAACTGTTGCGATAGCAACCCAGATGCCGAGCCGCAGGATCATAGCGGCCATCGTACGGCTCTCGTAGGCCCCACCACCCCAGACATGCCAGAGGAAGAAGACAAAGATCACTGCCGTTGCCGCCGCAATAACGATGGACAGGGCCGGCGCCCAGACCGTGCTGCGCCAAAGTCCGATCCCTGCCAGCAGATAGGCGAAGCCCGCCACGAAATTGAACCGCAGCACGAAGGGCACCACCGCCCCCATGTCGACCGCGCCGAAGAGCGCGCGACCGCCCGAAATGACGGTAGCCAGGCCAAACACGACCGCCACACCGGAAGCGATGGAATGAGAGAGGGGTCTTGCGGTCATAGTGTCCTCCGGTATCAGGCGTCGGCCAGCCGGCCGTCGCGCAAGTGGATCAGGCGGTCGAAACGGTCGAATATCTTCTCGTCATGGGTGACGGTGACGATGCAGGCTTCCTGCTCGACGGCAAGCTTGCGCAACAGGTCCATCACCAGCCCCGCCCGTTTGCTATCGAGCGCGGCGGTCGGTTCGTCGGCCAGGATGATGCGGGGACGGTTGGCCAGCGCCCGCGCAATGGCCACCCGCTGCGCCTCGCCACCTGACAGGAGCGCCGGCTTGGCCGCGGCGCGACGGCTGACTTCAAGATAATCGAGCAGTTCGCGTACTCGTGCCTGACCCTTCTCAACCGACCAGCCGGCGAGATGAAGGACCACGGCGACGTTCTCCTCGGCGGTCAAGAAAGGCAAAAGGTTATGCGTCTGGAAGATGAAACCGATCTTGTCGAGCCTGAGCCTCCTCAGGTCGTGCCGCAGCCATTGCCCGTCGAACACCGTCTCGCCATCCAGCGTTACCTTTCCCGCCGATGGCGCCAGGATGCAGCCGATGACGTTGAGCAGCGTGGTTTTGCCCGAGCCGGAGGGGCCAAGAAGCGCGATCACCTCTCCGGCGCGGACCTGAAGGTCGACGTCGCGCAGCGCATCGACACGGGTTTCGCCCTCGCCAAAATGCTTGGCCACACCCTTCACGTCGATCAGGATTTCGCCGTCCGCCATGTCAGCTCCCCAGAGCCGTAGCGGGATCGACCTTCATCGCCGCCCGTACGCCCAGGCCCGAGGCGGCGATGCAGACGGCGAAGATGATCCCGGCCAGTACCATCACGTTGAACGGCTCCAGCACCACCCGGCGCGGGAAATAGTCCTTCACCGTCAGGATCAGCACGAGCCCGATCCCCCAGCCTGAAGCGCCGAGGATCAGCGCCTGCTGCACGATCAGCCCGACGATGGTGCGGTCGGGCGCGCCGATGAGCTTCAGTGTGGCGATCTGCTTCAGCTTCTCCATCGTCATCGTGTAGATGATAAGCGCGATCACTACCGCTGAGACACTGAGCAGGATGCCGAGAAACAGGCCGATTTGCCGCCGTGCCAGATCGACCACCGAGGAAACCAGAATGTCCTCCTGCTCGGCTTGCGTCAGTGCCGCCAGATGTTTCCATTGCCGCACGGTCGCGGTCAGCAATTCGACATCCGCGCCCGGTGCTACCCGTGCGATCACGGCCGCGACCGAGGCGGATTTGACCGAAACGGTGCCCCGCGCCGCCTGAACGCGCTGCGCTGCCGGGTCAAGCTCTGTCTGTAGCGCCATCGCGTCCGCCAGCGTGATATAGACCGCCGGATCGCCGCCCGCGTTCATTGCCCCTTCGACCAGCCCGACCACGATGAAGCGGTTGCGCCCGAGACGGATCGTCTCGCCGGTCAGAAGACCGGTCTTGCGGTCTGCCACCAGTTCGAAGTGGCTTGTGCCGATGCCGCGCCCCTCGGCGATGCGCTGCGGGCCGCCGGGATGTCCCGGTTCATAGCCGATGACGTAGAGCCGCAGCGAAGCGCCGGCATGGGCAGCCTCGATGTTCTGGAAATTGATTGCGCCGGCCGCGGCCACGCCGGGCATCCGCGCCACGGCGTCGCGCGTGGTCAGCGGGATGTTCGAGGCTTCGGCGAACGGCCCCTTGGTGCCGCTCTCGACCACCCAGACATCTGCTGCCGGCGCCTTCACGACCGCCAGCGCATCGGCGACAAGGCCGTTATAGATGCCGATCATCGACAGCACGACCGTCATCAAGAGCCCCAGCCCGAAACAGGTGAGGACGAAGCGGAACAGTCCGTGGCGTATATCCTTGAGAGCAAGGTTCATGGCGTGGTCCTGGTCCGCGCCCGCCGCCCCTCGGTCGCGCCTTGCGGCATCCGGGCGACGATGGCGGCATCGTCCGGCAGGCTGCCCGTGACTTCGACCCGGCCGCGATCGTCGCGCGCGCCGAAGGTCAGTTCGGCCTGCTCCAGCCGTCCGTCCCGCACCAGCCAGACCCGGCCGCGATGCCCGTCGAAACCGGTGATCGCCATCTCCGGCACCATCAGAGCACTGTTGCGGTTGCCGGTGGTGATGCGCACCTCGGCCTGCTCGCCGAGATACAGCGGCTGGGGGCAGTCTGTGCAGGTCAGCCAGATTCGGCGTTCCTCATTCACCCGGTCGCTTTCAAGCCCGATGCGGGCGATAATGCCTTGGAACTCAGCCTGCGGCTGCGAGCGCAGCCGGATCGTGCCGGGCTGGCCAAGCGCAAGCTGGCCGGCGCGCTCCTCATCGACATAGGCCTGTATCCAGACGGTTTCCGGGGCGATCAGGGTGAAGATCGGATCGCCGGCCCGTACCACCGTTCCCGCTTCGGCATGGCGCGTGACGATCACCGCGTCATAGGGTGCGCTCAGCCGATGACGGGCGAGAAGGACATTCTCCTGTTGCAGGGCGGCCGCCGCGTCCGCGCCCTGAGCACGGATCACTGCCACATCCGCCTCGGCAACCGCAAGATCGGCACGGGCCACATCCTCGTCGCGCTGCGCTTCCTCGGCGCGCTGGATCGAGGTCACATCGCGCCGCGCCAATCCCTGCTGACGCTGATTTGCCGCCTGGCGCTGCGCCAGAACGGTACTGGCACGCGCCACGGTTGCCTCGGCGCGGGCGAGGGCGGCGACATTGGCCTCGACCGCGGCGCGGGCGCGGGCGGTGCGCGCTTCCTGCTCGGCTGGATCGAGGGTCGCCAGTTCCTGCCCCCTGACTACCCGGTCCCCGACGTCGGCGGCCAGCCCGGTCAGGGCAGCCCCAACCTCGAATCCCACCCGGCTGAGAATCCGCGCCTCGACCGAACCAAGGCCGTAGATGCGCAGGGCCACATCTTTCTCGGGCTGCACCACGCTGACCGTGAGCGGCCGCTCGGTGAGGAACAGCACACCCACGCCGAACAAGAGAACCACTGCCGCCGCACCGAACATCCACCGACGCCGCATGGCCTAATCCTCCTTCACGGTCAAAAGCCGAAGTTGTACTTCAAGGAGCCGCTTTCCTTCCCCGATCAGGGAGAAGTTGCGCGCCCCGAGCGACCAGCGGATCGCCATGCCCTGCACCAGCGACGTCAGCAGAACGGCGGCATCCTCCGGGGCGACTTCGCGGCGCAGGCAGCCGGCGTCCTGACCGCGAGCCAGTTCGGTTACAATCAGCGCCTGAAACTTCATCAACAGGCCTCGAAAGGCCGCGCGCAACTCCTCATTGCCGACATTCAGCTCGCGTGAGAACAGCAGCATGGGCAGCGTCGGTGTGGCTGCGATCTGCCCCAACTGCGCGGCCATGAGCGCTGCTACCCGGTCGATGGGGCCATCAGTCCCAGCCAGGGCCCGTTCCCATTCCATGGCCAGTTCCCCGGCCACATGATCCGCCACGGCAAGCCACATCGCGGCCTTTGTCGGGAAATGCCGGAATAAAGCGGCCTGGCTGACGCCCACGGCCGCTGCGGTAGCACCTGTCGTCACCCGATCCGGGCCGATTCGGTCGGCCAGGTCGAGGACGGCCGCGACGATTTCGGCCTTGCGCAATTCCGCAGATTTTCGCATAAAACACCGAGTAAGTGAGTAGTCACATACTTAAGTGGAGCAATGATTGTGGTCAAGCTTCTCTGACGGGGCAAAGCGAACGCACGGTGTTGCTGGCAAGATGGCGACAAGCTGCCGGCGATGGGGGCAGGCTTGCAAGAGGTGATCCTTCATGGATGCACAGAACCAGAACTGGGACGATCTGCGCTTCTTTCTTGCTGTGGCCCGGGCGAGCACGCTGTCTGGCGCAGCACGCAGCCTTGGCGTAACGCACTCGACCGTGTTTCGCCGTCTCGGCGCCTTCGAGGAACGTCTGGGCGTCCGGCTCTTCGAGCGGTTGCCGGACGGCTATGCGCTGACGGGCGCCGGAGAGGCCATGCAGGAGACCGCCATCCGGATCGACGAAGAAATTATCGCCCTGTCGCGTCAGGTGACCGGACAGGACCAGCGCCTGAGCGGGCTTATCCGCATCACAGCCATCGACATGCTGGCGATCGGGTTATTGCCGCCGCATCTGGCGGCCTTCCATGCAGCGCAGCCGGGGATCGAATTGGAAGTGATCGTTTCGGACACTCCCCTGGACCTGACCCGACGCGAGGCCGACGTCGCACTGCGCATCGGGAACACGCCGCAGGAAACATTGGTAGGCCGGCGTGTCGGCCGGCTGGCCTTCGGAGCCTATGCCTCGGCAGAACGCGCCGCTCAGGGGATTGATGAGGATCTTGCCGGTAGCGACTGGATCGGCTTCGGCCGGTCGCATGGAGCGATCGGCCATCAACTGGCGGGTTGGCTGCCGAAAATGCGGCCGATCTATCGCACCAATTCGATCTCGGCTGCGATTGCCGCGGCAAGGGCCGGAATCGGCCTTGCGCCGCTGCCCTGCGCCGTGGCCGACCGCACCCCCGACCTTGTCCGGATCGCCCTGCTTCCGGAAGATTTCCGGCTCGATCTGTGGCTGCTGACCCATGAGGATCTGCGCAACACCGCCCGTATCCGTGCCTTTATGGACTTCATGGCTGATGCGCTCGCCACCGACGCTGACCTGCTGGAGGGCCGTCGAGCGCAGGCGGGCCGTCTCGGGACAGGCATGTCATGATCCTCCTTGCAGGGTGCGGTCCTGTGGGCGAGACCCGTGATGCTGATGGGGCGACAAGGGGTGCGCTGCGGCAGTCACCGGTCTGTTCCATTGCTCCAATACAGGGACAATGCCGAATGCGTCTTCTCGTGGCGCCCGGCTAGCCCCGAAATCGCGAGCATCACGGAGAGATCATGCCCGCCAATGAGACGCCGAATGTTGTGACCCAGCGCCGACGACAGGGAACGCCCGGCGAGGTTCTGGCCGCCTTCCTGAAACTGGGCCTTACCTCCTTCGGCGGACCGATCGCGCATCTGGGCTATTTCCGCGAGGAATTCGTCGCCCGACGGGGCTGGATCGACGATCGTGGCTATGCCGATCTGGTCGCGCTGTGCCAATTCCTTCCGGGACCAGCATCCAGCCAGGTCGGCTTCGCATTGGGCTTGCAGCGTGCGGGACCGGTGGGTGCACTGGCTGCCTGGGTCGGCTTTACCTTGCCTTCTGCCCTGCTGCTGATGCTGTTCGCGCTCGGGGCGGGGGCGTTTTCAGGCCCGCTCGGTATCGGGGTATTGCACGGGCTGAAACTGGTGGCGGTGGCCATCGTGGCGCAGGCGGTCTGGGGGATGGCGCGCACACTCTGTCCCGACCGCTCACGCCAGACGATCGCGCTCGCCGCCGTCCTGATGGCGGTGCTGATCGGGGGAGCCACGGGTCAGCTGGGTGCAATCCTGCTCGGTGGGCTTGCCGGTCTCTGGTTTTGCCGGGACACGCCGGGAGCGCCGGGTGAAGCGCTACATTTCCCGGTCTCGCGACAGGCGGGAATAACTGCGCTGGCCTTGTTTTTCATCCTGATCTTCGGCCTGCCGCTGGCGGCGGCGCTGTTTTCCGCGCAGGGCTTGGCGGTGATCGACGCCTTCTATCGCGCCGGTGCTCTGGTATTCGGTGGCGGCCATGTGGTCCTGCCTTTGCTGGAAGCCGAAGTGGTTCGCCCGGGCTGGGTCACGCCCGATGCGTTCCTGGCCGGCTATGGCGCGGCCCAGGCGGTGCCGGGGCCGCTGTTCACCTTCGCCGCCTATCTCGGCATGCTGCTCGAACCCGGCCCAAACGGGATCGCCGGCGCGACGCTTGCCCTTTTTGCGATCTTCCTGCCGGGCTTCCTGCTGCTTGTCGGCGCGCTGCCGTTCTGGAACACGCTGCGCGCACGCTCCGGCGTGCAGGCGCCGATGGCAGGGGCGAACGCTGCGGTGGTCGGCATTCTGGGCGCTGCGCTCTACGATCCGCTCTGGATCAGCGCGATCGGTTCTCCCAGCGACTTTGCGCTGGCGCTGACCTGTTTCGTGACCTTGATGAGCTGGAGATTCCCGCCATGGCTCGTGGTGCTGATCGCGGCTGCCGGCGGCGCGATCCTGGAGGTAAGCTCAATGTCATAATGGAAAACCAATAGCGACCAGGAACCTGATCGACCGGGAATGTGACGCCAGCCCATCCGGCGCATCATCGCCGGTCTCCCCAGCCACTGCCGCCGTCGCGGCACAGCCAGGAACACAAATTGCAAATCGACCTCTCTTCCGACCGCTTCATGACAGCATTGACCGGCATCACGCTTGCCGGGATGGCGCTTGCGACTGTCGATGCCTTTTTGAGCCCCGGTCTATGGGGACCTGTCGGCCTCGTACTGGTCTATCTGGCCGGTGGTGTGCCGACCGGGGTCCGGGCCCTGACGTCGCTCTGGCGCGAGCGGGTGCTCGACATCGATCTTCTGATGATCGTGGCCGCCGTTGCCGCCGCCGCGGTGGGTGCTGCGCTCGAAGGGGCGGTGCTGCTCACGCTGTTCAGTCTCTCGACCACGTTGGAGCAGCGGGCGATGGGCCGGGCGCGCCATGCGGTCGAGGCGCTGATGGCGCTGCGTCCCGACACCGCGCTGAGACGCGGCCCAGAGGGCGCCGTCATGGAAGTTCCCGTGGGCGATCTTGTGGCCGGCGACCTGGTGGTGCTGCGCCCCGGCGCGCGTGTGCCGGCCGATGGCGAAGTGGCGGAAGGGGAAGGCTCGCTCGATGAGGCGACGATAACCGGCGAGTCGATGCCGGTCGGCAAAAGCCCAGGTGCTAAGGTGTTTGAGGCCACGGTGAACCTCAACGCCGTGCTGGTGGTCCGCGTCACCCGCCCGGTCGCGGAAAGCACGGTGGCGCGGATGATCGAACTGGTGACAGAGGCACAGGCCGAGCGCGCTCCGTCCGAACGGTTCAGCGCCTGGTTCGGCCAGCGCTACACCATCGCGGTGCTGGTAGGTGCGGTGCTTGCTTTGGCGATATTCCTCGCACTCGGCTGGACAATGCAGGATGCGCTTTATCGCGCCGCGACGCTGCTGGTCGCAGCCAGCCCCTGCGCAGTGGTGATATCGGTCCCGGCCGCGATCCTCTCGGCGCTGGCGGCGGCCGCGCGGGGCGGCGTTCTGTTCAAGGGCGGCGCGGCGCTGGAGACGCTGGCCGATGTCGATATCTTCGCCTTCGACAAGACCGGTACGCTGACCACAGGCAAGGCCGAGGTGACGCAGGTGGTGACGCAGGAACCCGAAGAGCGGTTCCTGTCACTGATCGCCGGTCTTGAGGCGCATTCCGAACATCCAATTGCCGATGCGATCCGCCGCCACATCGACGAAAAAGGCATATCCGCCGCCGAGGTGCGCGATGTGGAAACCGTGCCCAGTGAGGGGATTACGGGGGAGGATGCCGTGGGCCCGCTCTGGGCCGGCAATCCGCGCATGGCCGCGCGCATGGGAGCATCGCTCGACGCACCCGAATTTGCGCAGCTGACGGACGGCAGCCAGACCGTGGTGTGGCTGGGGCGGGGAGATCGGGTCTATGGTGCGCTCACCGTCGCCGACCGCCCGCGCGAGACCTCGGCCGCCGGACTGGCCGCGCTCAGGACGGCTGGGGTGGGCACTATCGCCATGATGACCGGCGACCGGCACCCTGTCGGCTTGCGGATCGCCGCGGAGCTCGAACTGGAAGCAAAGGATGTCCATGCCGATCTGCTGCCTGAAGACAAAGTCCGGCTGGTGGGCGATCTGGCGAGGAATGGAAAGGTGGCCTTTGTCGGCGACGGGGTGAACGACGCCGCCGCGCTGGCGCGGGCCGATGTCGGCATCGCCATGGGCGCGGCGGGCAGCGACGTCGCCTTGCAGGCAGCCGATGTCGCGCTGTTGTCGGAGGACATGGCCCGCCTTGCCGCCGCCCATCGGCTGGCGCGGCGCACCCGCCGGATCATCCGGCAGAACCTTGCCTTCGCCATCGGCATGATGCTGCTTCTGGTCGTCTCGAGCCTGTTCTTCGCCCTGCCGCTGCCGCTCGCGGTCGTCGGACACGAAGGCGGCACGGTGCTGGTGGTGCTGAACGGCCTCAGGCTGCTCGCCGACCCGATCCGGGCGCGCAGTGCGACCTCACTGCGACGCCAACCCGACGCCGGCCCTGTAGAGCCTTCATACCAGTCAGAGGTTTGACCGGATGACGGCAATCCCGCTCGAAACGCGCGTAGATGAGGAAACCGACCAATCCTGTGCAGCTAGCATGTTCCCTTTCGGAGAATACACTCGGAGCAGAACCGACTACACTCCCTGATCACGGCCCATTTCAAGGCCATGGCTTGAAAGAAGGATGCTTAGTTGACGATGGAAGCGGAGCGCTACGACGCCGTCGTGATCGGTAGCGGCGAGGGTGGTAAATACCTCGCCTGGGATCTGGCGCAAGCCGGCCAGAAGGTAGCCGTCATCGAGCGGCGCTGGATCGGGGGCTCTTGTCCCAATATCAACTGCCTGCCCAGCAAGAACGAGATCTGGAGCGCGGGCATTGCTCATAGCGTTGTCCGTGCCGGGGAATATGGCGTTGCGACCGGCCCGGTCTCGGTCGACATGAAGACGGTTGTGGCGCGCAAGCGCGCCATGGTCGAAAGCCTCGTGGCGTTTCATCTCAAACGCTATGAGGCGACGGGTGCGGAACTCATCATGGGCGATGCGCGCCTCGTCGAGCCAAGGACGGTCGAGGTCGCGTTGAGCGATGGCGGGAAGCGGCTGCTCGCCACGGAGAAGCTTTTCCTCAATCTTGGAACACATGCAACCATTCCGCCTGTTCCCGGCCTCGCCGAGACCAGGCCACTCACCCATATCGAGGCGCTCGAACTGGACCGGCTGCCGGCGCATCTGATCGTGCTTGGCGGGGGCTATGTCGGCCTTGAACTCGCGCAGGCCTATCGGCGCTTCGGCAGCCGCGTCACCATTGTGGACCGTGGTCCGCGACTGCTGAAACGGGAGGATGAGGATGTTTCCACCGAGGTCCGGCGAATCCTGGAGGCGGAGGGCGTCGAGGTGGTTTTGTCAGCGGAAATCGAGAAGATGGAGGGCCGATCGGGCGAAAGAGTGCGTGCCGCCATCCGGGTGCCGGACGGTTTGAGAACGATCGAAGGCACCGATATTCTGGTCGCTGCCGGCCGCACCCCCAACACGCGAGGCATCGGCCTCGAAGAGGCAGGCATCGCGCTGACGGATCGCGGCACCATCAAGGTGAACGATCGTCTGGAGACGACCGCAAAGGGCGTCTGGGCCATCGGCGAATGCGCGGGTAGTCCGCAATTCACCCACGCTTCGCTCGATGATTTCCGGGTCATTCGGGACAATCTCGGCGGTGGCGACAGAACCACTACCGGCCGGCTGATGCCCTATTGCATGTTCATCGACCCGCCGCTTGCCCGCATTGGCATGAGCGAAGCGGAAACGCGGGCCAATGGAATGGATATGCGCGTTGCGAAACTGCCGATGAAGGCGGTGCTGCGGACGCGGACGACATCGCAGAGCGCCGGCTTCATGAAGGCATTGGTCGATCCACAGGACCGGATCGTGGGCTTCACGATGATCGGGTCGGAAGCCGGGGAAGTGATGGCCGTGGTGCAGGCGGCCATGCTCGGCGGCTTGCCCTACAGCGGCCTGCGCGACGCCGTTCTTGCGCACCCGACGATGGCCGAGGGACTGAATGCGCTGTTTGGCAACGTCGCCAAAAGATGAGTTTTCCAGGTGCAATTGAGGCGGCGGGTTAGAGAATGAACGGACACGAGCATCAGCATCATCCGCATGCGCATAACCATTCGGGTCATGTATATCTTGTGAAAGACCCCGTCTGCGGCATGGAGGTCGACCCGCAGACTACGGAAAATCACCTGACCCATGAGGGTCACACCCACTATTTCTGCTCGGCTTCCTGCAAGGCGAAGTTCGAGGCGAACCCGGTCCGATATCTGGCAGGGGACGCGGCGCCCGCTCCGGACGCGCCCGAGGGTGCGATCTGGACCTGTCCGATGCATCCCGAGATCCGGCAGGAGGGGCCGGGAAGCTGCCCGATCTGCGGCATGGCGCTGGAGCCGTTGGTGGTGACGGCCGACAGCGGCCCCAGCCCCGAACTCGCCGACATGACGCGACGCTTCTGGATCGGGCTCGTCCTCGCTGCCCCGGTCTTCGTGCTCGAAATGGGCGGCCATCTTTATCCGGCCCTGCACCATCTGGTGCCGATGCGGATATCGATCTGGGTTCAACTCGTTCTGGCGACGCCGGTGGTTTTGTGGTGTGGCTGGCCGTTCTTCGAGCGTGCATGGGCCTCGCTGGTCAATCGCAGCCTCAACATGTTCACCCTGATCGCCATGGGAACCGGCGTCGCCTGGGCCTACAGCATCGTCGCCGCCCTTGCGCCGGGAATTTTCCCCGCCGCCTTTCGCGGAGAAGATGGCACGGTCGCGGTCTATTTCGAGGCGGCGGCGGTCATCACCGTTCTGGTGCTGCTTGGCCAGGTGCTGGAACTGCGCGCCCGCGAACAGACATCGGGCGCGATCAGGGCGCTGCTCGATCTGGCGCCAAAGACGGCGCGGCGCGTCAGTGACGATGGCGTGGAGGAAGACGTGCCGGTCGAGCACGTTATCCTCGGCGACAGGCTGCGCGTGCGTCCCGGCGAGACCGTGCCGGTCGATGGTGTCGTCGAGGATGGACGCTCATCGCTCGACGAGGCGATGGTTACCGGCGAATCCATGCCTGTCACCCGCACTGTGGGCGATCAGGTCATCGGCGGTACGCTGAATCAGACCGGGGCGCTGGTGATCCGCGCCGAAAAGGTCGGCCGCGATACCATGCTGTCGCGCATCGTGCAGATGGTCGCCGATGCGCAGCGCTCGCGCGCGCCGATCCAGCGCATGGCCGATCAGGTGTCGGGCTGGTTCGTGCCGCTGGTCATCGTCATCGCGATTCTGGCTTTTATCGTATGGGGTATCTGGGGGCCGGAGCCTCGCCTCGCCTATGGGCTGGTCGTGGCCGTTTCGGTGCTGATCATCGCCTGTCCCTGCGCACTTGGGCTGGCGACGCCAATGTCGATCATGGTCGGCGTCGGCAAGGGTGCCAGCGCCGGCGTCCTGATCAAGAATGCCGAGGCGCTCGAGCATATGGAAAAGGTCGACACGCTCGTGGTCGACAAGACCGGCACGCTCACCGAGGGCAGGCCATCGGTGACGGCAATCGTTGCGGCAGGCGGCTTTGACGAAACGGAAATCCTGCGGCTGGCCGCTGGTGTGGAGAAAGCGTCGGAACATCCGCTGGCGCTGGCGATCGTGGAAGCGGCGGAGAAGAAGGGCATCGCCGTCCCCTCTGTCGCCGGTTTCGACTCGCCGCTTGGCAAGGGCGCCCTCGGCACTGTCGAAGGCAAGGCGATCGCGCTCGGCAATGCGGCCTTCCTCAAGGAACATGGCGTCGACGTTACTTCCCTTGCCAAACAGGCGGACGCCTTGCGCCATGATGGCGCCACCGCGATCTATATCGGGATTGATGGCAGGGCCGGCGGCATTTTCGCCATCGCCGACCCGGTCAAGGCGACGACGCAGGAGGCGCTGAAAGCCTTGCATGGCGAGGGCATCCGCATCGTCATGCTGACCGGCGACAACAAAACGACAGCCGAAGCCGTCGCCCGCCAGCTGGGCATCGACGAGGTCGAGGCCGACGTTCTGCCGGATGCAAAGAGCGCCGTGGTGAGCCGCCTCAAGGCGGAAGGCCGTGTGGTCGCCATGGCGGGCGACGGCGTCAACGACGCGCCGGCGCTGGCGGCTGCCGATGTCGGCATCGCCATGGGCTCGGGCACAGACGTGGCCATTGAAAGCGCCGGCGTCACCCTGCTCAAGGGCGACCTCATGGGGATCGTGAAAGCGCGGCGTCTGTCGCAGGCGACGATGGCGAATATCCGCCAGAACCTGTTCTTCGCCTTCATCTACAATGCCGCCGGCATCCCGGTTGCCGCAGGCGTGCTTTACCCCTCTTTCGGTCTCCTCCTGTCGCCGATCATCGCCGCGGTCGCCATGTCGCTGTCGTCGGTCAGCGTCATCGCCAATGCGCTGCGGTTGCGGGGGTTGAAACTTTGACTGAAACGCTGGCGCGGCCGCTCTAATCGCGCCAGTAATCGTTGGCCGCCGCGACCGTCTGGAAATGGATGGCGATCACCTGCGAGGACGCAATCAGTTGCGCCGTATCCTGATCGTAGGCCGCGCGCAGCTTGTCACGGATCTCGGCGGAAGGCTGGGTCACCTTGACGCCGACCCGCGCCATTTTGGTGGCAAGGTCGAACCCCTCCTGCGGGGTCGCTGTCTTGAGCGAGGGAAGCCAGGTGTCAGCCATGATGGTTCCTTCCAGAGAATATGAGTGGGCAACAACCGTAGTCTACGTGAACCGCCGGCGAAAGCATCCCTTGCAACATGCTCCACCGGACGTCATGCCCGAAACGCCCTCTTATGCGGAAAGACCCCTCCGGCGATGTAAGCATCTTCCGCCGGCGTCGATACTCGGCCGAGGACCCGGTTGCGGTGCGGGTGACGGCCGAAAGCGGCGATGATCCTGCGTACGTCGCCGGCCTGTTTCACCAGTGACTGGTATATCGGCTGAAGGGAAGTGGGCGCTTCCACCGCGATCTCTTCGCGAAGCCTGACGAGCAGATCGATCCGCTCGAGGTGATCCGGGCCTTCGCAATGGCCAAGCGGCTGGCTGTAGACGATTTTGGACCAGGGCATGCCGAGCGATGCGTAATGGCCGTTCGAGAACCCCGCCAGCGCCAGCGACAGCGCGGCAGGGTCCTGCGCGAAGGCGCGCGGCGTGCCACGCCACAGCGAGCGCGAGAACTGGTCGAGCACGATGATCAGCGCAAGCCTGCCTTCGGGATCGCTGGCCCAGTCGTCGAGATCGCCTGAAGCTGCGCTGCTCGTGAGGTCGGTGAAGCGCGCTATGATCGCGTCATCCGCTCCGCCATGCAGCCGCCACGACCAGTGATCCCGATGCGTTTCAGCCTTTATCTGTGAGGAGCGACCTTCGGGAAACCAGAAGTCGAGAACGTCGTTCCACGGGGCGGTGCTGGTATCCATGTCGATCCTTTCCGGCAGTTGGGAGTGATAAGACAGGGCTGGCGCGGCAAGAACAACAGACCCCGCATCGGAGCGGGGTCTGCGAGGAGGCTTCAACCGCGCGCGGCCTCGGTCGCGGGAAGGGCGGCGGCTTTTGCAGCCCTTCCGCCGGGTGTGGTGGCCTTCGGTACGCGCAGCAGGCGCATGCCGTTGGCGATGACGATCAGCACCGAAAGTTGGTGGACCAGCATGCCGCCGGCCATATGGACATTGCCGGAGAACACGCCCGCCAGCAGTCCGGCCACCGTCACCAGTGCGATGACGAGGTTCTGGCGCATATTGCCCAGCGTTGCGCGCGAGATCGCCATCGCCTCGGGGATCTTGCCGAGATCGTCTTTCAGGAGCGCGATGTCGGCGGTCTCGATGGCGACGTCGCTGCCGGCGGCGCCCATGGCGATCGAGGTGTCGGCGGCGGCAAGAGCGGGGGCATCGTTGATGCCGTCGCCGACCATGGCGACATGCGCGCCATCCGCCTTCATCTTCCGGATCAGTTCCAGCTTGTCCTCGGGCATCAGCCCGGCATGAACCTCATCGATACCGACCTCGCGGGCGATGGCTTCGGCTGCGCCATGCTGGTCGCCGGTCAGCATGACCACACGGCCTATGCCGATGTCGCGCAGCCGGGCGATGGCTTCCGCCGCGCCTTCACGGGCCATGTCGGACATGCCCAGCATCCCGATCAATTGCCCGTCACGCGCCACCAGGATCGGCGTCGGGCCATTGGATAGCAGACGGTCCAGGGCGGCTTCGCCCTCCTGGCCCAGCGCAATGCCGAGCGTGTCCATGAGGCGCCGGTTACCGGCGGCGATGATGCGGCCGTCGATGCGGGCGCTCAGGCCCATGCCGGCATGTTCCTCCAGCGATTCGAGCGTGGAAAGCGGCCCCTGCTTGCGGCCGGCCTCGACGATCGGGCGGCCGAGCGGATGGGTCGATCCGGTTTCGGCGGTCGCAGCCAGATGCAGCAACTCGGCCTCGGCAATGCCGCCGAGCGCGACGATAGAGGCGAGCTGCGGCTTGCCTTCCGTCAGCGTGCCGGTCTTGTCGAGCGCCAGCGTATCGATGCGGCCCGCACTCTCCAGATGCTGACCGCCCTTGATCAGGATGCCGCTGCGCGCCGCCCGGCCGATGCCGGCGACGATGGAGACCGGCGTCGAGATGACCAGCGCGCCGGGGCAACCGACGACCAGCAGCGTCAGCGCCAGGCGGATGTCCTGCGTCACCGCGAAGGCGGCGACCGCGAGCCCGATGATCGACGGCGTATACCATTGCGCAAAGCGCTCGATCATGCGCTGGCTCGGGGCCTTTTCCTCCTGCGCTTCCTCGACGCGCTGAATGATGCGGGCAAGGGTGGTGTCGGCGCCGACATTGGTGGCGCGGATGCGCAGCAACCCGTTCTCGGCGATCGTTCCTGCATGAACGTGGCTGCCCGGTGCTTTCTCGGCCGGCATCGGCTCACCGGTAATCGCAGCCTCGCTGACGGCGGCGGTGCCCTCGGTCACCTCACCATCCACCGGGATACGCTGACCGGCCCTGACCAGCACGGTCTCGCCAAGCTGGACCATATGAGCCGGCACCTCGACAGACTCGCTTTCGCGCAGCACGGTCGCGGTGGCGGGCGCGGCATCAAGCAATGCCTTCAGCGCGCCACGGGTCTGCCCCATGGTGCGCGCCTCCAGCCAGCCGCCGAACATGAACAGGAAGGTAACGGCCGCCGACTCCCAGACCTCGCCAATAATGAGCGCACCGACCGCCGCGACGGTGACGAGCAATTCGATGCTGAAATGTTTTACGAGCAGCGAACGCCAGGCGCGGATGGCGATGTCAGAGCCTGCAAGAAAAGCGGCCGCGACCATCAGCGCCGTCCATGCCTCGACCATGCCGAAACCGTAACGCGCCAGAAGACCAGCCGCGATCAGGCCGCCACTGCCGATCGTCAGCCAGAAACGCCGCCGTGCCGGATGCACGAAGGCGCTCTTGATCCTGCTGACAAGATTGCTCATCTCCTCGCTCCTTTCATCTTCATCCATGTCGGAAAAGCGTGCCTGCCGCGCCGGCACGCGGCGCGGCGAAAAAGGCGGAGTGCCGATCAAAAGGCGGCAGGCCTTGCCTCGTAGCCGGTTCCACGCACCGCCTCGACCAGCGCTTCAACGCTCGATTGCGCGGGGTCGTGCTCGACCTCGATCTTGCCGGTGTTGAAGCGCACCTCGGCCTTTGCCACACCGGGAAGGGCGTTGAGCGCCTTTTCGATCTTGGGCACGCAGGAGGGGCAGGAAAGCTCATCGCTGCGAAGGATGGTTTTCTGGGTCATGATCGGGTTCCTTTCGATAGTGGGGAAGGGGTGTCCCCTGCCTCATTGATCTAAGGGTTTGACCCCGCATTGCGATTGGCGAAACCGGCAAGCCAGGCTTGCATGAATGCACAGGGCGCTGCCTTGGTTCTGGTTCGTCGGGCGACCACATGGGGAGCTGTGGTGGAATTGCCGCCTAAACCAAAGGGATTTCCGTGCGTGAATGCACAGGTCGACAAGTCTCGATTCCCTGGCGGATGCTTTGATGTGGACGCGCCGCTGCTGGAAGGACAGCTTGAGGATACTCTCGCCAAAGTCGCATCGGCGACACGATCATATGCGAAAGTCTCATGGGGAGACTTGAGTGAGATCAACGACAAGCTAACATTTGTGCAATAAACTAATGAAATGGAGCATCTCATGCGTGGATTTGTTGATGACATCGAGGAACTGACCGAAGGAAACACGGATTTTCGCCGTGTTCTTTATACGGCAACAAATATGCAGCTCGTGCTGATGGCGCTTCAGCCCGGCGAGGAGATCGGCGAAGAGGTTCACGACGACGGCGATCAGTTCTTCCGTGTCGAGGACGGCGAAGGCGAAATCCTGATCGACGGCAATGTGAGCAGGATCAGGGCCGATATGGCCATGATCGTACCCGCCGGTGCGCGGCATAACGTCAAAAACACCGGCAATGAACCGCTGAAGCTTTATACGATCTACAGCCCTCCCGAGCACGTCGACGGTGTCGTTCATCCAACCAAGGCTGAAGCCGACGCCGCGCATGAACACTTCGACGGCAAGACCACCGAATAACGCCGTTGCGCAAGCAGTGACTTGCCGCGACAACACCCATGAATGGTATTCCTGCTTGCCCTCCCGCACCGAACCGCGAGAGGGCAAGATGCAATTCTTTGCTGGGAGATGGCGGGAAGACCACGATACGCACCGGCTTTCCCGCCGCATGGCGGCGATCATGCGCCAGAACCTGACATTCGCCATCGGCGTCATGGCGGTGCTGGTCATCGGCGGTCTGTTCTTCGAGCTGCCGTTGCCGCTGATAATCAGCGCCAAGCGATCATCGTTACAGCTGAGGGGGAAGCGTAACGCCGATAAGCCTGGAATTTTGGCATCACGAAATAGTAGAAGCAGGATGCACACGGATCGACGTGTCGTAGACCAGCTAGGCCCTATGAGAATTTGAGGCCGAGTCTCTTCCGTTTGGCGGGAGCCGCTGGCGGCTCGTCAACGGGCTTTGGCTTTCGTCCTAATCCCATCGATTTTGCCAGTGCGGAACGCGCTGCGGCGTAGTTTGGCGCGACCAGCGGATAGTCTACCGGCAGGCCCCATTTCGCACGATATTCGTCCGGGGTGAGGCCATGGTGAGTCGACAAGTGGCGCTTCAGGGATTTGAACTGTTTTCCGTCCTCGAGACAGACGATATAGTCCGGCGTCACCGACTTCTTGATTGGGACCGCGGGCTTTTGAGATTCTGATACGACTTCCGCGGGTGTATTAGTCTGCTGCAGCAGGCTCGAATACACTCTGGAGATCAAGCCGGGCAATTCGGTGACAGGTACAGGATTGTTCGACACATAGGCCGAAACGACACGGGGCTCCGTGGGAATCTCTGCAACGATACACGCTAAAGCGAGGCGGTTTTGGTGGTGACGGGAAACAAGTGATTTCCGCGACCAACCGCTGAGCGCGAAAGGGATCTGGGCAGAGACATCATTTTCTGTGCGACAAACTCTGTCGGATCGTGGCACTGTGCGGCAAGTCTAGAAACGGGGTTTGTCGCACATGTTGATCGGCTATATGCGGGTGTCCACGAGCGACGAGCGGCAGTCGGTCGATCTGCAGCGCGATGCGCTTATTGGCGCGGGCATCGACGAGCGCCATCTGCATCAGGATCGTGCCTCGGGCGCCCGGGACGACCGTCCCGGGCTGAAGGCCTGCATGAAAGATCTGCGGGCAGGCGACGTGCTCGTCGTTTGGAAGCTCGATCGGCTCGGCCGCTCGCTCTCCCACCTCATCAGGATCGTCGAGGAGTTGAAGGAGCGCGGCGTCGCCTTTCGTTCGCTCACCGAGGCGATCGACACCACGACCTCGCACGGCGCTTTCCTGTTCAATCTCTTCGGCTCACTCGCCGAATATGAGCGGGCGCTGATCACCGAGCGGGTCAACGCCGGTCTTGCCGCGGCGCGCCGGCGTGGTCGCAAGGGTGGCCGTCCGCCCTCCATCGACGCGGAGAAGATCGATCAGATCCTCGCGGCGCTGGACGGAGGCGCCAGCAAGGCATCGGTGTGTCGGACCTTCAAGATCCCCCGCTCGACGCTCATCGACACCCTGAAGCGGATTGGCTGGAGCGGCCCCGGAAGGAACGATGATGATCCCAGGATGGCCGCCTAACGCGCCGGCCTTATCATCATGGCATTTCTGGACGCGCAGACGCGTACCGTGCTGTTCGAACCGCCTGAGGCGCACGAGGATGCCCAGTCCCGCTACGCGCTCACGCCTGAAGACATCACCTTTGCCAAAGACCATCGCCGGTCTCACAACCGGCTGGGGTTCGCGGTCCAGCTTGCTCTGGTGCGTGACCTTGGACGACCTCTTCGCGCAGAGGAAACACTGCCTCAAGCGGTTGTCGCCATTGTCGCGGACCAGCTCGGGATCGACCCTACGGTCTTCGACCTCTACGCGCGGCGCGAGGAGACGCGGCGGGAGCATGCGCGAGAAATTGTCGCCGAACTCGGGCTGCGTCCTGTGCGGGCAGGCGATTATCGTCTCCTCATCACTGCCGCTGCAGATACTGCGGCAGCCACGGAGAAAGGTGGCCCGATTGTTCAGGCGATCATCGAGAAACTCAAGGACGAGGGCATTCTCGTTCCCGGCGCCGACCTCCTCGAGCGCCTCGCTCTGGCAGGTCGGGCGTCCGCGCGCAGGCACGCATATCGGGATCTGATCCAGGGGCTGGGCAAGGTATCCTTCGATGCGCTCGAGCAACTGGTCGTCGATCGCGCCGGCGACCGCACGATGCTTGGCTGGATCGCGGAAGCGCCGGAAGGGGCGAAGCTGAAGAACTTGAAGGCTGCGATCGCGCGGCTGGAAGTGTTGCGCGGCGCCGGCATCGCCGATGAACGGCGCAAGAGCATCCATGCCAACCGCTATGGTATCATCGCGAAGGAGGCGCGGATCCTCCATGCCCGCGAAATGCTGCGCCTTTCGACCGAGCGCCGGCACGCCACGCTGACCGCGTTCGTGATCGAGCGACAGGCCGCGATCACCGATCTTGCGATCGACATGTTCGGCAAGCTCATTGGCAGCGCCCGGCGCAAGGCCGAGATCAGCCGCAAGGAGCGGCTTCTGAAGGAGGCCCAGATCCTCACCGGCGTTGCGGTCAGTCACATGCAGCTCGGGCAAGCGCTGATGAAGGCGCGTGAGACCGGCGCCGATCTGTCGGCCGCGATTGCCGGCACCATCGGCTGGGATGGGCTCGCGGCCAGCGTCGCGATCGCGGCCGAAGTGGTCCGGCCCGACCGGAGCGACGACCTGGATGAGTTGGTCGACCGGCAGAAGTCGCTCCGCAAAGTAGCGAAGCTCGTCTTCGAAGCTTTCCGTTTCCAGTCCTTCCGGCCCAACGATCCTATTCTCGCCTCGGTCAATCTGCTGCGCGCGCTCCACCGAGGACGTCCGCTGCCCCAGCAACTGCCGCTCGCCTTCCTTACCCGCAAATGGCGGCGCCGTGTCCGCGAGCGCAACAGCAGCGTCGATATCCGCGCCTGGGAGGTAGCGGTTCTCGTCCACCTGCGCGACCGGCTGCGGGCCGGCGATATCTGGGTCGAGGGGAGCCGCGCCTGGCGGAGCTTCGAGGACTATCTCCTGCCGCGTACCACCTTCGCACTAATGCGCGACGAGCAGCGCCTTGGCCTGGCCGTGCCGGACAGTTTCGCTGCCTGGCGTGCCGAGCGTGTCGCCACTCTCGATGCGAAACTGAAGGCGCTCGCCACAGCGGCTGGCGCCAACCAAATCCCCGACGCCAGCATCACGGACAAGGGGCTGTCGGTGTCGCCGATCCGTGAGGAAGAACGGGGCCGGGTCATTGCGCTCAGCCGGCGCCTCTACACTCTCGTCCCGCGCGTGCGGATCACGAGCTTGCTGGCCGAGATCCACAGCTGGACCGGATTCCTCGACAGTTTCACCCATTACCGGACCGGTGCCGGCGCCGGCGACGAGGCCGCGCTGATGGCCGCCATCCTTGCCGACGCCACCAACGCCGGCGCCGAGCGCATGGCCGAGAGTTCGCGTGGCGTCACCATCCACCAGATGATGCTGATGATCGATCGGCATCTTCGGCCCGAAACCTACGCTGCGGCGACAGCCGTGCTGGTCGATGCCCAACAGGCCCATCCCTTTGCCGCGATCTGGGGGGACGGCCACGTCTCCTCCTCGGACGGCCAGTTCTTCCCTGCCGGCGGACGTGGCGAGGCCAGCCTCGATTACAACGCCAAATACGGCACCAGGCCCGGCGCCTCGCTCTACGGCTTCCTCTCCAACCGCTTCGCCTCTTTCTTCTCGCGCCTGATCCAGGCCTCGGAAAGTGAGGCGCCCTATGTGCTCGACGGGCTTCTCCACAACGAAAGCTCGGTCGAGATCCACGAACATGCGACCGACACTGCGGGCGCTACCGAGACGGTCTTCGCCATGTTCCATCTGTTCGGCTACCGCCTCATCCCGCGCATTCGCAATCTAGGCAGCCGAAGGCTGTTCGTGATCGACCCCAAGGCAGACTATGCCTCGCTCGGTTCGCTGATCGGGGGCACCATCAATATGGCGGGCATCGAACAGCATTGGGATGAGGTGCTGCGTCTGGCCGCCTCGATCGGTTCCGGCCTCGTCCCCCCATCCGTGATCCTCAAGAAGATCGCCGCATCGCCCCGCCAGAACAGGCTGGCGCAAGCGCTGCGCGAGATCGGGCGGATCGAGCGCTCGATCTTCATCTGCGACTGGCTGCTCGACCCGAAGCTGCGACGCCGCTCGCATGCCATCCTCAACAAGGGAGAAAGTCGCCACGCCCTCGCGCGCGCCGTGTTCCTCCACCAGCTTGGCGAATTGCGAAACCGCATCGCTGAGACCGTGACCTATCGCGCCTCCGGCCTCAACCTCGTGATCAATGCGATCATCCTGTGGAACACCGTCTATCTCAGCCGCGCCGTCGGCTTCGTGCGCGGGCAGGATGTCGCCATCCCCGACGATGTCCTCGCCCAGGTCGCGCCGCTCCCCTGGAGCCATATCGCCCTCACCGGCGACTATCTCTGGAACGAGATTGACCGACCCCTCGAACGATTCCGCCCTATCCGCGTCAACCGCTTCAACCCCAGGAACTTCCTCTTCCCTTAGCGTGTATCGTTGCAGAGATTCCCACGGAGCCCCTGGCAGCGGGCGCACACTTCGATAACTGCGCGCCCTGTGCTCAGCGAAAAGCCTGGAGTGCTGCTGCGGTCGCCCGTGAGCCGTCGGTACTCGTCCTGTCCGAGGCCTGGCAACTGCTCCAGGAAGGCCACGAGCGGCCACACCTCATCCTCGCGTTCGTAGGCAATCCATGCGGGCATTCCAGTGTACTTCTGGCCATTGCGAACGATCCAGAAGAGCTCGCGAGCGGACCATTCCTCCGCGGCGCGGGTGAGCGGAGGCGGCGCGGGCAGCATGGCGTCTCCAACCGGCGATCCGGCCCACCCCGGCGTCCCATGACACGCGGCGCAACCCAGTTGATACTGCACCGCGCCCAAGTTGATCAGGTCTGCATCCTGGAGGTTACCCGGAACCGGCGGGACCGTATCGCTCTGGTTCCGTATCGATTGTCGCCGAACTTGTCCGAGCAGCCACGTCGTGACGTCGAAATGCGGTTTCTGGGCGGAGACATTGTAGTAGCCCGACAAAACGAAGATCGTAGCGAAGACGGCCACAATCGCGGTTGCAATGGCGAGCGCCTTCCAAAACTCGGCCAGAGACAATTCATTGGGCTCAGCCATGAGGCGCCCGGCGCTCAAGCACACCCACCCATCGTGCAGCAGTGAACACACCGACGCCCAGGTAGCTTAGCGGGCATACGACGATCATGAGAAGTCCGGCGAGTTGCTGATCCTCCAGCCCTGATATCGCACGGGCTTCCCCGCTGACATGGCCCCCACCGAGTTGATAGGGGTCACGACCGGCGAAGATGAGAAGAACGCCAAGCAGACAAAACAGCTTGCTGGTGAAAAGAAGCAGCCCGATAGACAGCCATTTTTGATCCTCCGAAATCGCGAGCACAGCACGCCAGAACCACAGCGCTGAGAGGAACAGAGTTGCCTGCATCATCATGTGAAGGGTGCTGCTTCCGATGGCCTCGGAGAGCACAGGAGGCGCATGCCAAGACCACAAAAGCACTACCTGAACGACAGCGGCCGCGACGGGCCATTTGCGGAGCAGGAAGGGCATATGTCGCCCGAGGCTGGAAGCTGCGGCGAGCGCCACGACGTTCATCAAAAAGATGTGCTGACCCATTTGCAGGGCCAGCGGCCCAACCGTGAACAAGATGCCGCCCTCGAAAACATTGAACCAACGTCGCACGCTCGGAATTGTTCCGGCCCAATGCTGCGAGCCGAAGCGGTCTGTCTGTAATCGCTTGTTCCCCGCGGGCAGCCATTTGCTTGGCCTCAAGTCGAGCACCACGAAGACAGCGACAACCATGCCCGCCGCCATGCGCAATGTGCGGCTTAAGGTCCGTTGGCTTGTCGGCACGAACTCGGCGACAAGGCCGTCGGCGAAAATAGTTGGCTGCCGACATGAGAGCCAGCAATCATGCAAGTTAGTCCGTCAGTGACCTTCATCCTTGGCCAGCAAATTGCGGCCATGCTGAATTGCGCTGGTCAGCTCGAATTCGAGCGTGGAGTGCTCGACTGCAAATCGTTCCCGCAGCCGATCTTTCATTTGTGCCTTAAGGCTGGTTACCCTTTCCAAGTCCATCTCCGATACCGCGATATGAGCCTCAAGCGCAGTGGCGCCTTCCCGTCGCTGCCAAACGTGGAGATGGTGAATATCGTCGACCGAGGGCATTTGCTTGATTTCGGCGACGAGACCGTCGTAGTCGAAATCTGGTGGCGCGCTATCGATCAATATCGCGATCGCACGTTTGATCTCGTGATAACCGTGAACGAAAATGTAGACCGAAATCGCCGCCGTTATCACTGGATCGACCCAGTACACCCCTGAGCCCCAAAACATGATGACCAGCGCACCCAAGATGACTCCGACTGTGGTGAGCGCGTCAGCGATCATGTGCAGATAGGTGCTTTTGACGTTGAGGCTGCCGGTCTCTTTGCGCAGCACCCACGCAGCGGCAAGATCCTCCACCAGCGCGATCACGCCCACCATCAGCATGGTCTTGCCGGCAATCTCTTGCGGCCTGATCAACCGGCTCGCCGCCTCATAGAGAAGGTACAGGCCTATTACGAGGAGGGTAGTGAGATTGATCACCGCGCCGACAGTCTCAGCTCGGGCGTAGCCGAAGGTCCGCCGCCGATCCACCGCCCGGAGTGAGATGCGCCAAGCGATGTAGGATACCAGCACCGAACCCGCGTCGGAGAAGTTGTGGGCCGCATCGGCGAGGAGCGTGAGGGAGCCGGAGATCAGGCCGCCGACCACCTCCGCGACGGTGATGCCCAGGTTAAGCGCAAGTGCGATTAATAGCCTCGGTCCGCGCTGTGATGACGCTCCTTTCGCATCCTTCCCCTCTGCACTATGCGCATGGCCGGCATGCCCCACGATTTTCTCCTGCGAACGCTTGTTCTTGCCGTCGCTTCGGGCAACCCGAGAAATTTTGCTCCGATAAAGCGCATCCGTCTGGGTCAGGACCCGGCTTTCAACGGCACCTGTGCGAATTCTACCTCGACAGTTCGCGCATACCTTTTGCCGTTCGTCTTGTCGTGTCGTCCAAAATTCGGCGGGCTGATGCGTATCCGCAACGTGTACATCCCGGAACCGGGCAGCGTGATGTTGCGCCCGTAGTGGTATAGTCCTGGGTGCCAAAGGAAAGGCATGGTGAACGGGCCAATTCTGACGCCGGCCTCCGAGATGAGCGTGGCTTCTATATCCAGCCCGGGAATGAATCGCTGATCCGCCTTGTCACAGACGGCGATCTCCAGGTGGCAGTTCTCGCCATCCGGCTCGGCCCAGGTGAGTTCACCATCTCCGTCGAGATGGTTCATGCCCTCCGCCTTCTCCTGGGCGAAGGCAATTAGGTAGTCGTCCGCCTCTTGCTTGCCGCCCTGCTCGACGACCTTGTCGATAATATAGCGGAGCGCTTCTTGGTAAGCTGCACCCTGCTTGCAGGCGAGCTTCAACTGCTCTGCTGTTGCTTCATCGCTTGGTTTCGACCGTGGCTTCGACATCATTTACCTCGACTAGGATAGCCGCTTCCGAGCGCCCGTTCTCGTTCTCCAAGGCGTAACGCACAACGCGCAGAAAAGTGCCACCCCAGGGACGTCGCTGCCCCTCGCAGAAAGGCGCGGTCAGTGTCGACCGTTTCGCTCGGCACTCTAAACCTCGATGATACACATTGCGCGGGACGGGTTTGTGCAGTTTATTACGCGACGACATTCGAGCTGAACGTCTAGAGCTATCGGCGCCGCGAGGCACCGGCGGGCTAGCGTCATTCGCAACACCGGCCAACGTCGCTCCTGATCGACGCACCGCGACTATCAAATCGACAAGGCTCTTGCGCACGCCAGCCATGCCGCGATCATCACCACTGCCTCGACACAAGAGTCTCATCCAGATTGTCGCGCTGCAGTTGCCGCTGATTCGTAACCGCTGTTCTCAGGCCACGGCCTTGAATGGTGCATGGGCGTAGGCCCAGGGCAGGAGTTGTCGAGCTTGTTCTGCGGTGGCCGGCGACGATGCGGGTGATGACCTCGGCGAGGGAGGCGTACGGGTCGACACCCTTGGTTTGCGGCTTTTTACGAGCGATGCGATCGTCGCCCCAGTGCCCGCCACCGCCGTCGGAACAGCGGAGCGCATTTTTCCGATTGAGGGCGATTGGCCTGATCGAACGTTCGAACACGTTCGAGCCGATCTCGACGCGGCCGTCGTCGAGGAAGCGACCGAGTCAAGCCCAGCGGGAGAGCGGGTTTGCTTCGACGAGTTGCTCGTCTGGCTGACCAGAGCAAGCTTCTCGCGCAGTAATGACTGGAGGGAATCGATGACGAGTGGCTTCTCTCTTAACGTCCGGTTCACCGCTCTTCGGGCGATCGTCCTCGTATCCCTCTCTTGATCCTGTAGAGCTCGGCGGTGTGCTGGAGCGCCTCCGTGGCGATCGGCGCGGGTCGGGCTGCGCCAGTTCGTAGAAGCCGCGACACACGTGCTACAAGCAAAAAGCCATGCTCACGGTGCTACGTTCGGCCAGCGCTAGGTATCGGGCGTAGCCGTCGTCCTGCAGGACACCGACGAAGCCCCGAAGGTGCCGGATTCAGGCTAATGCCCATGCATAAGATACGAAGCGGCCATGATGTCCGCTCGGCGAGCTGACTCCTCCACCTCCAACTCTTTCTTGGCTTCTTCCCAGTGATCCTTTTCACGTTCGGGGGGACATCCTTGGCGCTGCGCTATCTTGCGAGCACGCTCCCTGATCTGTTCGACGGTAACCATGTGAGATGCCTTTCATGGATCGTTCAAAGGGATGAAAATCTACCTTAAATCAACTCTCAATCGCAATCACCGATACTGACCAACTGTTGGAAGGCAGCAAAACGGCCGCATGCCGGCGCCGCCACACCATGAAGCGGTCACACCTGGCACGCTCGGACCAAAACCTGTTCGCCATCACCAAGCTCGGCGTCGGCGGTGTCGTCGCGGATTACGAGAGCGACATGCTCGCCTTCGGAGAAATCCTGAGCGAGGGAGATCACCTGGATCTGCCCGGCGGACGGACGGTTTCGTCATATGTACTCGGCCTGGCCTTGGCCTTTGGCTGGCCCCCGTGCATCGGACCGATCCTCGGCGCCATACTGAACGGTCCGCGCAGTGTCGGCGACGCTCGCCGATGGCATCGCGTTGCTCACGATCTATTCGCTGGGTCTCGGCGTGCCATTCCTGCTTGCCGCGCTGTTCACCGACACGCTGTCCGCCAAGTTGAAGTCGTTCGGGCGCCTCGGACGCGGTCTGCGAGCGCTGGCCGGAGTGGTCATGATCGCGATGGGTGTCGCCATGATGACTGGTTATCTCTCGTCGTTCGCCTTCTGGCTCCTCGAGACTTTTCCGGTTTTGTCTTCGATCGGTTGAACCTGATGGAGGAGAGTCGAAGAAATCGTGATTTGACCTTCCCATCGCTGGATAGCGCAGGCTCGGACCCAGGGAAGGAGGTGACGAAAATGGCCTTAGACGCCGATCAGTTGGAACAAGACATTCTCCGCGTGTTCAAGTGTGCCTGTCGACAAAACAGGCTGGAGATCGCCGAGCATTTGCTGCGCGCACTCGAAGCTTTGGACCGAGAACCGTGCGTTCAACAGCGTACTCGGCGCCACTGCACCTTGATGGAAGCCTATGGCGAACTAATTCACCCAGACTGATGCGGCTGAAGCGTAGTCGTCCGGTCGGGCTCAACAGCGTTTGCTGCAAAGGAGATCAGCCATGATGGATGGTATGGGCGGCATGTGGATGATGGGCGGAATGGCTGTCCTCTGGATCCTGGTCCTTGTGGTTCTCGTGCTCGTGATTGCAGCGCTCGTCAAATATCTGCGGAGCTGAGGCGTCTGAATGTGCGGCGCGGAGCATGAGAATGAACGGCAGCAGAGAAGTTGTGGTCGTCACCGGAAGCAGCGGCTTCATCGGCTCCGCCGTCATCGCAAAGCTTGCCAGGCGCTTCACCCCTATCGGCTTCGATCGCGAAATCTCGCCACATCCACCTGCTGCCGCCGAATGCATCTGCATCGATCTCACTTCCGACGAGAGCGTGGAACAGGCGTTCCAGCGTGTGCGGACAGCCTATGGCAACCGTATCGCTTCGGTCATTCATCTGGCCGCTTATTTTGATCTGACTGGTGAGCCCAACCCAAAGTACGAGCAGGTGACCGTCCACGGTACAGAGCGGCTGCTGCGAAAGCTCCAGGACTTCGAGGTTGAGCAGTTCGTCTTCGCCAGCACCATGCTTGTTCACGCGCCTAGCGGACACGGCCAGCGGATAGACGAGGACTCGCCGCTCGACCCGAAGCTTCCATACCGTGAATCAAAGATCCGCACCGAAGTTCTGATCCGCGAGCAGCGGGGCGAAATCCCTGTCGTGATGGTGCGCCCCGCCGGCGTTTACGACGACATGTGCCACTCGGCTTTTCTTTCCCGCCAGATCGCTCGCATTTACGAGCGCCAACTCATCAGCCACGTGTATCCGGGCGATCTCAACGCCGGACAGCCATATCTGCATCTCGACGACCTTACCGATGCTCTGCTGCGCATCGTGGAACGGCGCAAGAAGCTGCCGCCGGAACAGCCCATCCTTCTTGGCGAGGCCGAAACACTTGGCTTTGGAGCCCTGCAAAAAAAGCTTGGACGGTTGATTCACGATGAGGATTGGGAGACCCGGCAAATCCCAAAAACCCTGGCCCGAACAGGTGCCTGGATCGAGGGCGAAATCCTGGATAAGGACCCCTTCATCAGGCCGTGGATGGTCGACAGCTCCGACGACCACTATGAGTTGGACATTTCCCGTGCGCGAAAACTCCTCGGCTGGAAGCCGAAACACTCGTTGAGCGGCACGCTTCCCAAGATGATCGAAACCCTGAAAGCCGATCCGGTCGGTTGGTACAAGGCCAACAAGCTGAATTCGGCCAAGGTGGCGGCGGAACAGGTCGGAAATGAGCAGGAAGCGCATATGGCGCACGATCCGGTTCGGCATCTCAAAATGACGCGAGAGCATGCTGATGGGATGCGGAGGATGCATTTCGACATGCTCTGGGTGCATTTCCTCAACATGCTGCTCGGGCTGTGGTTGGCGACGAGTCCTTTTGTGTTCGGCACGTTCGGCGAGGACACGTTCAGTGCAGCCGTGATGCGGGTGACTGAGGAGAGGGGCCTCTGGGAGCCGTCATTGCGCAACAACCTTACCGCCTGGAGCGACTTGATCAGCGGCTTGCTCATAATGGGCTTCGCAGCGCTATCGCTCTCGTCGCGGTTCAGCTGGGCCCAGTGGGCGAACACTGCGGTCGGGGTATGGCTGCTTTTTGCGCCTCTGATCTTCTGGTCCCCGAGCGCTGCCGTCTACGCCAACGACACCTTCGTCGGTGCCCTGGTGATCACCTTTGCGATCCTTGTGCCGATGATGCCGGGTATGAGCATGGAAGGCATGATGGATTCCTCCGACATGCCGCCCGGCTGGACATACTCGCCGTCCACCTACTTGCAGCGGATTCCAATCATCGCACTCGGCGCCATCGGCTTCGTCATTTCACGCGTGCTGGCGGCATACCAGTTTGGGCATATCGACGGGGTGTGGGAACCATTCTTCGCAGGCGAGGCCGTCCGAAACGGCACCGAATTCATCATCACCTCCGACGTTTCGAAGGCATGGCCGGTCGCCGACGGAGGGTTAGGCGCAACGACCTACATGTTCGAGGTGCTGATGGGCGTCATGGGTGGGCGCGCCCGGTGGCGAACGATGCCTTGGATGGTGCTTCTGTTCGGCCTCGTGGTGGTGCCGCTTGGTGTCATCTCCATCTACTTCATCATCATACAACCGATCATGATTGGCACCTATTGCACGCTTTGCCTGCTGGCAGCGCTCGCCATGCTGATAATGATTCCTTTTTCGCTGGATGAGCTCGTTGCCATGGGTCAGTTCCTCGTCCAGAACACCCGTCGGGGGCGGCCTTTCTGGCGCTCCTTCTTCATGGGCGACGCGCTGCCCGGGAGCGGCAAAGACGAAAAGCGTCCTGGCTTCGATCTTCCGCCGGGCAGATTGGTTTCAGACGCGGCTCGCGGCGTCACCGTACCCTGGACCCTCATCATCAGTGCGATTCTCGGTGTCTGGCTCATGTTCAGCCGGCTCGTCTTCGGTTCGGAACCTCCAATTGCAGACAGCGATCATCTCATCGGGGCGTTGATCGTAACAACCGCGGTCATTGCGATGGCCGAGGTTGCGCGGCCGCTTCGCTTCATCAACGTCGCCTTTGGTCTCTGGCTGGTCGCCGCGCCATGGCTTCTCGCCGGGGCGAACGGAATCGCGGCTACGAATAGCGTTATTGTCGGCCTTCTCCTGATCAGTCTAAGCATGCCGCGCGGAACTCGTAGCAGCGAGCATTACGGCGGTTGGGACCGCTATGTCGTCTAACCGGCTATCAGAGGGGGCGGCCGGTTGGGATGCTGATCGGGAAGGTCCCGATGACAGTGCATCGGTACCATGACTTTATGGCTGGCGCGCCCGATGGTGGTTCAGTGCGCCTCGGTTTCTTCCAACATGGGCGTAGCAATTCAAGCACCGCAGGTCTGGAAGTCTCACACTGGCGATATCCGGATGCGATGGAACTTCAGGCAGGTACTCCCCATTGCCACGAGTGAGGGCTTTCATGACCTCGCCGAGGTCGGGCTTGCCTCGTTGGGTCGCGGATGCGAGTGCCAAACCACATTTCCCGGCGCGTCGAGGCTAAATGCAACTATGTGTGAGACAGCACCCGCGCTTTTTTCACAAGCTCCAACGAAGGCCTATTGGGATGATTGAAAGCTTAGGCGACAATCCGGTGGATCGGCAGCGTCGAACGCTTTGGATCGTTCTGCTGCTCAATGTGGCCATTGCCCTCGGATTCTTTGCCAGCGGAGCGCTCGGTGATTCAAGCGCGCTAATCGCCAACGGGCTCGACAATGGCTCAGACAGTTTGGTCTATGGTCTAAGCCTTTTCGCCATGACCCGCGCTGATAAGTGGAAGCGCTCCGCCGCGAATGTCTCCGGCGGCGTGCTGCTGCTTTTTGCTATCGGCATCCTGATCGATGCGGTGCGCCGATATTTTTCTGGATCGGAACCTCTGGGACCGCTGATGATCTCGATGGCGTTGGTGGCAGCCATAGTGAATTTGGTCTGCGTCTGGCTTCTTGCACGGATTAAAAATCCGGATGTGAACGTTAGGGCTGCAAACACCTTCAGTATCAACGATTTCGCATCAAATGGCGGCATCCTGATCGCTGGCGGCTTGGTTTGGTGGCTGGGCAGCAACTGGCCCGATCTTGTGGTCGGTATTGGCGTCGCGGGCATCGCGATCTGGGGCGGCATCGGCATCCTGCGCGATGCGCATGAGGAACATCACAAAGCCGTTCATGACGATGCGAATGGGCGGAATTGAAGGAGAATTAGATTCCACACCACCACGCACGCATAGATCCCGAGTCCGGCGGCCGTCGTGTCAGTATTGAGTTCCGCGAAACGGCCACGCCGATGGGAACCAGCGCCTGCTGAAGAAAGTCAACCGCCGTCGTGTCGACGCCACTAAGGTTCGCGCGCAACTCAGCCTTGGCGCCAGGCCTGTTGGCGTAGCTCAGCGTAGTGTACGGCTTCTTATCGTCGCTTCGACGGCAATGCCTGGGATCGAATTGTTGCGCTGCGAACAGCCATTGATCGACATTGTATGGCTATGATCAGCCGTCAGGATTCCCAAAAATCTCATCAGGCGGGCACTCTCGCTGGCGATCGGAGGACGCCCTCGGGTTCCTCGGCCGGGGTGTGTGGCTGGACGAACTGGAGTGCAACGTTCCAACGTTGTATGCGAGGGGGCTACGGAGCTATTTTTCGCTGTCGCGCTTTTTCTGATATCGCGCCCTCAGCCAGAACAGAAGGAAAAAGGCCGCCACGAACAGGACGGGAAATCCCCCTGCGGCGCCGGTCGAAAAGCTGCCGATCGCGATCATTACGGTAGATAGATAAAGTGGCGCCGTCGCGAAGACGGCCATGATGCACGCTGAGGCAATAAGCGCATTCCGGTCTTTGCGTTCTATTTTACCCAGACGGCGGCGCCCGCCGGCGACGAACTGCGCGAGGATTTGACGACCCGAGGCCCTGCTTCCTTGCCCGCGCAACTCGCAGCCAGCCTCGTGCCTCCTTTTCGTTCGACCTTCATCGCCACTGGAGGCGCGGTCGCTGTCATCTTTTGAGCCCTTTGTTGAGCGCACGTCAGTCAATCCTGCGGATCGGCCGCCGTGGCGGCTTCGACGTAAACCTGCAGACGATGGCCTACGACTTTATAACCGTGTTGGGCGGCCAAATTGTCCAGCAGTGTCTCAAGTTCGGGGGAGTGGAATTCAATGAGCTTTCCAGTTTTGTGGTCGACTAAATGATCATGATGCTGGCGACCTGCCAGTTCATAACGCGAGCGACCATGCTCAAGCGTGTGACGGATGACTATCCCAGCCTCGACGAGTTGCCGTAGGTTGCGATAGACCGTGGAAAGAGAGATGCGTCTGTTTAATGCCTGGATGCGCTGGTGCAACTCCACCATATCGGGATAATCCGCCATTTCAGAAATGACGCTGATGATGATTCGCCGTGGCCCGGTGATCCGAAGCCCTTTCGCGCGGCAAATCGTTTCAACTATTTCCTTTTGATCCGGCGCTGACTGGTTTGGTTCCATGAGGGCTATTGGCCCGCACTTGCCGCTATGATTCAAGAGCTCAGTTTCACACCTGAGCAAAACGGTGCGAACTGATGACCCGCCCACGATGAGCGTTCTGACGCTCTCGTTTGGAACAGGTGCCACGAAGGACAAGCGGCCCCTCTTGGCGACGGACCTAAATCATCCTGCGGCCCGGCCGATTAACGTTTCTCGGCTTCTTTCGGCTAGTGAATGACCGGCCTAGCGAATACCACCGACGGATCGGGTTCCATGCCAGCACCAGTCTTCTTACGATGTTCTTTCTGATTTCGGTTGTCTTCTTCGTTGCGCCGACGACTGAACGAGCTTTAGCGAAGACCGCCGAATGCACCGGTGGCAATCTGATGGCAGCACCAAAAAAGCGATCCGGCGCTTCTCGAGAAGATAAAGGCGGAGGCTGCGGGCACTCCGGATGGAAAGGGGCAGCTATGGAAAGTTGAGGGAGACGGGCAAGAGCCATCGTACCTTTACGGCACGATGCATATGACTGACCCGCGCGTCGTCAGTTTGAAGCTGAATGCTCAATCAGCGTTCGACGCTTCGAAGACCGTTGTGATCGAAACGACCGAGGTTCTTGACCAGGCAAAAATGTTGGCTGGTTTGATGCGGAAGCCGGAGTTGATGATGTTCACCGACTGCACGACCCTCTTATCACTGCTTTCGCCCGAAGACGCGGCAAGATTGAACAAGGCGCTGGAAGCGCGCGGCATTTCCCCCGCGAGCGTTTCCAAGATGAAGCCCTGGATGTTGTCAGCCATGGTCAATTGCAAGAAGGCCACACCCCCGTGGAAACGGGGACGGCGATTTGGCGGAACTGGACATCCGCGCTTCTTCGTAAATTTCGGGAGGCCTGTAGTGCCCATACAGGGTCGCGTCATTCCTGGGGTGTGGCGCTCAACAGCGATAGCAGCGTCTCGAGCGCGGGCCGTTGTGCCAAGCATCGTCACAGCGCCGGAGCTGTGCTCCAGGACCGCAACGAGCCGCAGATTGCCATCGATCTGCATTTTCGAGTATCTGAGCCATACCAACCAAGTCGAAAGTGCGCCTTCTGCCCGCAATCTGACGTAGAAGGATCGGAGCAGATGCATAGATGGCTTCTCGAGGGCAGATATGAGGAATGAGACGATTACGCGCCGAGGGCTGTTGCTTGGCGGTTTGGCGCTGTCGACCACCGGGTGCATGTCGACGATACAGGATGTGGTGCAGCCAGTGCCCGTTGCCCTCAACGCGGAAAACTACCGGGTGGATCCGAGTTATCGAAAGCAGCGCGTGCCCTATGACGGTGGTGAGGCGCCTGGGACAATCGTCGTCAATACGTCGGAGTTCTACCTCTATCACGTCGAGGAGGGCGGCTGGGCGACGCGCTACGGCGTCGGCGTCGGCGAGCAGGGACTCACCCTCAAGGGCAAGGCGAAAATCGGCCGCAAGGCGGAATGGCCGTCATGGACGCCCACGGCAAACATGCTGCGACGCAAGCCGCATCTGGTGCAGTATGCAGGCGGAGTCGAGGGAGGGTTGAACAATCCGCTCGGCGCGCGCGCCCTTTATCTCTACCGCGGCAATCGCGACACCATGTTCCGGATACACGGCACGAACGAACCTTGGTCGATAGGCAATGCTATGTCGAGCGGTTGCATTCGTTTGACGAACGACGACATCGTCGATCTCTATGAGCGCACTCCAGTGGGGGCGACGGTAGTGGTCATCTGACAGCGAATGACACCAGCTCGCCGGGACGACGCATGTGTCGAATTGACGCTTCAACGTAGGCCCGAATGTGACCACGAATAGCGGCAACAAGCCTCTTACTCTGGCCCAGTCCCCCGCACCTTCCCGGTCCTGTCCATCTTCGCTTCAAGTTGCCGGATCGGCCCAGCAAGCTTGATGCCTATGCCGAGCGTCTGTCGGTCTGGCTGCGGACCGAGGCGAACAAGCCGCGCAAGCAGCAGTGGCCGATCAAGCAGTTGCATTCGGACCTGATGAGCCTCGGCTATGAAGGCTCTTACGGGCGCGTTACGGCCTTTGCGCGCCTGGAAGGCAGATCGCCAGCGTCAGATGCAACGAGCAGGCCCGGCACCTTCGTGCCGTTGGTGTTCGAGCTCGGCGAGGCGTTCCAATTCGACTGCTCAGAAGGCTGGCCAGTTCTCGGCGGCGAGCGCTCGCACCGGACCTCGCAACTGTGATCGGTCCCTTGCAGATTGCCATCACCAGAGCGCCATCGACGTGGCGAAGGCCTATCTCGAAAGCGACGAGAAGGATCCCGAGTGTGTTTCGGCGTGGAATAAGGACCCCGTTTCAGGGGTGATCGGCATCCAAAAGGGACCCCTGTAACGGCAGGTGTTTCACACTGCCTCCGGTTTGATCGGAGGCATTTGTTTTGGATGTTGGTCGTGGAGACGATTGCGAAGATACG
>JAFKJY010000092.1 GCA_017305835.1 Hyphomicrobiales bacterium | reverse complement strand
ATGGTGACGGCGAAGGTGGTGCCGGTGCCCTTGGTCTCGACCAGCTCGAGCGAGCCGCCATGGGCGCGCACCAGCTCCTGCGCGATGGCCAGGCCGAGTCCCGTGCCGCCGCTGCGGGCCGAGCCACGGAAGGCGGCGAACAGGTTCTCGCGCGCCTTCTTCGGCAGGCCGGGGCCGGTGTCGGCGACCAGCACGCGCGCCACCGAGCCCTGCCGCTCGGCCGAGATCGTCAGGCGGCGGACCACGGCGTGCTCGCGTTCGCCCGACATCGCCTGCACGGCGTTGCGCGACAGGTTGATGAGGACGCGGAAGAGCTGCTCCGGGTCGGCGTCGATCTCGAAGCCGCCGTCCACCGCGTTGTCGAACTCGATGCCGGTGGCCGGGTCGATGCCGAGCAGGCCCTCGACCTCGGCGACCAGCGTCGCGAGCCGCAGCCGCCGGCGCGCCGGCGCGGCCTCCTGCGCGCGGCCATAGGCGAGCACGCCCTCGCTGTAGGCGACGGCGCGGTCGAGCGCGCGCAGAAGCTTCGGCGCGAAGGACTGCACGGTAGGGTCGCGCACCTCGCGCAGCCGGTCCGACATGAGCTGCGCCGAGGCCAGGATGTTGCGCATGTCGTGGTTGATCTTGGAGACGGCCAGCCCCAGGTCGGCGAGGTGCTTCTGCTCGCCCAGCGTGCGCTGCAGGTGGGTCTGCATCGCCGCGAGCTCGCGCTCGGCCACGCCGATCTCGTCGCCGCGCCGGCTGGGCACGATGACGCGGCCGGGATCGTCGGGAGCGGCGGCGAAGGCGAGCATGGAGCGCGTCATCGTCCTGACCGGCCCGATCATCATGCGGTTGATCGCGTAGAAGACGAGGCCCGCGGTGATCAGCGAGATGATCAGCGACAGGCCGGCCACGTTGCGCGCATAGATCAGCATCGCCCCGCGCAGCCGCGTGTCGGGGATGATGATCTCGTATTCCTTGGTGGCGTCGCCGACCGGCCCGTAGGCCCTGAGCAGCCGGTCGCCGCCGAAGAACAGCGTGTCGAGCGCCTGCCCGATTGCCGTGAGCGGCGGCGTGCCGGCGATGTCGACCTGCTCGTCGACCTGCGGCGGCATGTCGGCCACGATCAGCAGCCGCGACACGCCGGCGTCGCGCACGGCGATCGCCTTGGCGCCGATCGCGGCGAGGATGTCGTCCTGCGCGCTGCGCGGCAGGCTCATCGGGTCGCCCTGCATCAGCACGGCAGACACGGCCGCCGCCGTGCCCAGCCGCTCGCCCAGCCATTGCAGCCGGAAATTGGCGACCGACGGCAGGAAGATCAGCACCTCGGCCAGCAGCACGAACAGGATCGTCAGCAAAAGCAGCTTGGTCGACAGGCCCCGCGTCAGCGGGACGCTGCGCTCGGCGGATGTGGTGTCGACTTCGTTCAAGCTGCCTTCTCCAGCCTGCGCGGCCGCGCGCTCCGGATGTGTCGAGATTCAGGTCAGGACGAGCCGAAAATGCCGGCTTTCGAGAACCGGAACGGAGTGTACGTTCCGTACATGAGTACCGGATGCGCAGAAAACCGGCATTTGCAGGCCGTCCTCACCTGAATATCGACACATCCTAGCCGAAGCGGCGCAACAGGCGCACCAGCCGGCGCACCGACGGCCGGCGCGCCTGTGGCGCAAAATACGAGATCGCGGCGCGCTTGCCAATTTCCGACAGCGTCGGGTAGGGCGGCACCCAGGCCGCCATGTCCTTGAGCCGCATGTCCTTCGACAGCGCGAGCTGCCACGTCCCGATCAGCTCGCCCGCGCCGGCGCCCACGATGCCGACGCCGAGGATACGGCCGCCGGGGCCGGCGATCAGCTTGACGAGCCCTTCGGTGGCGCGCTCCGCCTGCGCCCGGTCGTTCTCGCCATAGGGCCAGCGCAGCACGGCGATGCGGCGGTGGACGGCGCGCGCCTGCGCTTCCGTCAGGCCGACCTGCGCGAGCTCGGGCCGGGTGAAGGTGACGCGCGGCATCGCCGCGTGGTTGGCTCGGGCCGACAGCCGGAACAGCAGCGGCCGCAGCACCTGGCCGCCGTGATGGCCGGCTACGTGGGTGAATTGCGGGCCGCCGGCCGCGTCGCCGATCGCGTAGACCCAGCGGTTGCTGGTGCGCAGCCCGTCGCCCACCCGGATCCCCCTCTCGTCGTGGCGGATGCCGGCCTTGTCGAGGTCGAGCCCGTCGAGCGCCGGGCGCCGGCCCGCGGCGACGAGGATGTGCGAGGCGTCGACGATCTGCGCCGTGCCGCCGCTGTCGAGCAGAGCGCGCACGCCGCTGCGGCCGCGCGGCTCGACCCGCACGACGGAGGTCTCGGTGCGGATGTCGACGCCGTCGGCCCGCAGAGCGCGCAGCACGAAGGCGGCGAGCTCGGGGTCCTCGCCGGCGAGCGGCGTCGCCGCCTCGACCACGGTCACCTGGCAGCCGAGGCGGCGGTGCGCCTGTGCCAGCTCGAGGCCTGCCGGCCCGCCGCCGATCACGAGCAGGTGGCTCGGCCGGCGGGTCAGGTCGAACACGGTCTCGTTGGTCAGGTAGCCGACCTCGCCGAGCCCGGGGATCGGCGGTACGATCGGCCGCGAGCCGGTGGCGATGACGAAGCGCCGGGCGCGAATCTCGTGCTCGCCGGCCAGCACCGTGCGCCGGTCGCGGAAGCGGGCCTCGGCCGCGATCACCTGCACGCCCATGGCGCCGAAGCGCTCGGCCGAATCGTTGGGCGCGATCGCCGCGATCGCCGACTGCACGTGGCGGTGGACGGCGCGGAAGTCGACGTCGGGCTCGACGCTGGCGATGCCGAAGCGGCCGGCGCCGCGCATCTCGGCCGCGAGGCTGGCCGCCGCGATCAGCGCCTTGGAGGGCACGCAGCCGAAATTGAGGCAGTCGCCGCCCATCCGGCCCTTCTCGACGAGCACCACCGGGACGCCGAAGGCGGCAGCGCCGGCCGCGACGGTCAGTCCGCCTGCGCCGGCGCCGATCACGCAGATGTCGGGCGTCAGCAGTTTCGTCATCGCTCCGCTCTCTCCGGGGGGGCCGCCTGGCCGCGGCGCCTGCGTATCCGCCTTACGACGGCCGGCAGGGCGGCGACAAGCGCAAGCAGCGCGAAGGCGATCGTGATCTGCGGGGTGATCAGGTCGGCGAGGCTCGCCGCGCGGCCGGCCCTGCGCGCCGCCTCGACCACGCTGCCGACCCCCTGGCCGAGCCAGGCATAGGCGAAGGTGGCCGGCAGGATGCCGAGGAAGGTGGCGGCCACGTAGGTGCGCAGCTCGACCTTGAAGAAGGCCGGCGCGATGTTGACGACGAAGAAGGGAAAGATCGGCGCCAGCCGCAGCGCCAGTAGGTAGCCGAACGCGTCCTCCTCGAAGCCGGCCGCCACCCGGCCGGCGAATCCGCCCAGCCGGCGCCGCAGCAGGTCGGCGAAGGCGCCGCGCGCGGGGAGGAACAAAAGCGTGGCGCCCAGCGTGGCCGCGAACGCGACCAGCGCGCCGCCGGCGAGCCAGCCGAAGATGAAGCCGCCGAAGACGGTGAGCACCGATGCGGCGGGGAAGGAGAAGGCGACGGCGGCGACGTAAGCCGCGAAGAACAGGGCAGGCGCCAGCACCGCGTGCGCCGCGGCGCAGCCGGTCAGCGCGTCGCTGCTGGCGGCGAGGAAATCGAGGCTGAGATAGCGCTGCAGCCCGAGCGCGTAGCCGGCCGCCAGCCCTGCCGCCAGCACGAGCACCGGGGCGAAGCGCCATACGCCGCGGCGCGCTTCCGCGTCGTCCGGGCCAGCATCGGCGTCGTCCAGCTTGCGCAAATCCGCTCCTTCGCCTCCCGCCGGCCATGCCGGGGAGGGCACGCAGCCGGCATGCGCCCGGCCGCCGCCGCATTCAACCCTCTTGACCCGCGCTCACCGCGTTTTGACGGTCCTTCGGCGGCAGATCACCCGCTTGTGAGAACCCGCCCGGGCTTGACCGCGCTTCGATGCCGATGCACCACCGCCTTGTCCGGCAGGAACGGGAGGCAGGCGCATGGAATTCGACCTGATCGTGAAGGGCGGACGGCTGCCGGACGGGCGCGGCGCCGACATCGGCATCAAGGGCGACCGCATCGCCGCGATCGAGCCGCGCCTCGACGCGCCGGCCGGGCGCGTGGTCGACGCCACCGGCAATCTCGTCGCGCCGCCCTTCGTCGACCCGCATTTCCACATGGACGCGACGTTGTCCTACGGCCTGCCGCGCATCAACGCGTCGGGCACGCTGCTCGAGGGCATCGCGCTGTGGGGCGAGCTGAAGCCGAGCCTCACCCACGAGGCGGTGAAGCGCCGCGCGCTCGCCTATTGCGACTGGGCTGTCTCGATGGGCCTGCTCGCCATCCGCAGCCATGTCGACACCTGCGACGACCGGCTGCTCGCCGTCGAGGCGCTGCTGGAGGTGAGGAAGGAGGTCGCGTCGGTCATCGACCTCCAGCTCGTCGCCTTCCCGCAGGACGGCTACTACCGCAGCCCGACGGCGCGGCAGAACACGCTGCGCGCGCTCGACATGGGCGTCGAGGTGGTCGGCGGCATCCCGCATTTCGAGCGCACGATGGAGGACGGCCGCCGCTCCGTCACCGAATTGTGCGAGGTCGCCGCCGCGCGCGGCCTGATGGTCGACATGCACTGCGACGAGACCGACGACCCGCTGTCGCGCCACATCGAGCAACTCGCCTTCGAGGCGCAGCGGCTCGGCTTGCAGGGCCGCGTGGCCGGCTCGCACCTGACCTCCATGCACTCGATGGACAATTACTACGTCTCCAAGCTGCTGCCGCTGATGGCCGAGGCCGGGGTGGCGGCGATCCCCAACCCGCTGATCAACATCGTGCTGCAGGGCCGCCACGACACCTATCCGAAGCGGCGCGGCATGACCCGCGTGCCGGAGATGCTGAAGGCCGGCATCCGCGTCGGCTTCGGCCAGGATTGCGTGCTCGACCCGTGGTATTCGCTCGGCACCGCCGATATGCTCGACGTCGCCTTCATGGGCCTGCATGTGGGGCAGATGACCAGCCCGGCCGACATGAAGCGCTGCTTCGACATGGTGACGGCCGAAAGCGCGGCCATCATGGGCCTTGCCGATTACGGGCTGGAGGTCGGCCGCAAGGCGAGCCTCGTCGTCCTCGACGCCGGCGATCCGGTCGAGGCGGTCCGCCTGCGCGCGGCGCGGCTGTGCGTGGTCGCGGCCGGCAAGGTCGTTTCCGAGCGCGACGCAGCGCATGCGCGGCTGTCGCTGCCGGGCCGCCCGGGGAGCGTTTCGCGGAGGTTTTCGCGCGATGTCTAGAGCATTTCCAGCAAAAGTGCGAAGCGGTTTTGCGTCAGGAAATGCGGCTGATACAAAGAGATAGAGCGGTTCTGCCGATTCCGTGAAAACCAGAACCGCTCTAGCGCAGGCGCATGATGAGCGAGACCAATCCCAGCAGCATCAGCGCGTAGCGCGACTTCGATCCGAACAGATGGATCGTCAACGCCGCGCCCGCGCAGCCGACCGCGCCCACCGCAGCGATCAGGACGGCGTAGCGGACCTCCGCGCCCTGCGCCCACGCCAGGATGTAGCAGCCGACGAACATGCACGGCGTCGCAATCAGCAGGGCCCGCACCACGCGCGCCTTCTTCTCGGGATCGTCGAGCGGGTGGATTTCCTCGGCCACGGCAGCACCTCCGCGCAACCTTTCCGGCCAGCCTGCCCGTTCCCCGCGCCGGCCGCAAGCCGGCGCGTGGTAGGAGAATATTAGCCATCACGGAGATTTTGGTTCGCCAGGGCCGCCCGCTTCACGCAATGGAAGGTATTGGATGCGATCATCCGGGCGCTTTCAGGCGCAGGAGCTTGCCATGGTCATGCCCATCGTTCCCCCCGCCGCGGTCGCAGCGCTCTGCGCGGCCCTGCTCGTCGGCCGGCGCTGGGTCGGGCATGTGCAGATGTCGCGGCGCAAGGCGCTGGAAGACCAGCTCACCGGCCTGATGAACGGCCGCGCCTTCGCCAAGCGCGTCGACGACGGCCTCGACGCCATCCCCGACAGGTCGGGCGAGATGAGCCTGCTGATGTTCGACATCGACGGGCTGGACGCCATCAACGACCGCTTCGGCCGCGAGTTCGGCGATTTCATCCTGCGCCTGTTCGCCGCCAAGGCGCGCGCCGAGATCCGCGAGGACGACCTCCTGTTCCGGCTCGGCGACGACGAGTTCTGCTCGATCCTGCCGCACACCTCCGAGGAGGACGCCGCCGCGATCGCGGAGCGCATCAGGGCCGCCTTCTCCGAGAAGCCGCTGCGCGCCCGCAAGAAGGAGAACGTCAGGCCGACGGTGACCGTCGGGCTCGCCTCCTCCCGCCTCGTCGGCTTCGGCATCGACAGGCTGAAGGCCGCGGCGGACGCCGCCCTTGCCGACGCCAAGCATGCCGGCGGCAACGGCCTCGTGCTCTATCGCGACGACGCCCCGGCGGCCTGTCCCGTCGCGGCCTGATTTCCGGTTTCTACTGCGCCTGCGCGGCGGCCGGCAGCGGCTCCGGCGGGGGAGGGCGCCTGATGTGGCTCGCCGCCTCCATCACCAGCGGCGACAGCCCTTCGCCGCCCGCCTCGACGATCTCGAAGAAGTGCCGGCGCATGCGTGGCTCCCAGAAATCGTTGATGTGCCGGGCCACGCCCTCCACCTGCTCCTCGCGGGGCATCGAGGCGAAGAAGCGGGCGATCTGGTTCGCCATGTAGACCAGCTTCCTCTTGCCGGCTGCGACGTCTTCGTCATGCGACATGTCTGGCGGCCCCGCTGGTGATCCGTTCCGGATGGGTGAAGATGTCGAATTCGTCGCCGCGCACCAGCGCGACGAGGGTGATGCCGGCCTCGTCCGCCGTGCGGACGGCCAGCGCCGTCGGCGCCGACACGGCGACCACGAAGGGCGCGCCGATCGCGGCCGCCTTCTGCACCATCTCGACCGAGACGCGGCTGGTGATGACCACGGCGCCCGTCGCGCCCGCGATGCCTGCCTTGGCCAGCGCGCCGGCCAGCTTGTCGAGCGCGTTGTGGCGGCCGACGTCCTCGCGCGCCGCCACGATTCCCTTGCCCGGCACGTAGAAGCCGGCGGCGTGCACCGCGCCCGTCTCGGCATGCAGCAGCTGCGCCTTGGCCAGCAGCCGCACCGCCTGGGTGACCTCGTCGGCCGAAAGCGTAAGCGACGGCTCACCGACGGCCGGCACGGCGCGCATCGCCTCGTCGATCGATTCGATGCCGCACAGGCCGCAGCCCACCGGCCCGGCGAGCCGGCGCCGACGCGCCTCGAAGCGCCGGTTGGCGCCGTCCCTGAGCCGGATCTGGATGTCGATGCCGGCGCCGGCCTCCTCGACGCCGATCGCCTCGATCTCGTCGGGCGTGCCGACGATGCCCTCGGTCAGCGAGAAGCCGAGCGCGAAATCCTCGAGGTCGGCCGGGCTCGCCATCATCACGGCATGCGTGGTGCCGGCGAAGCTCAGCGCCACCGGCGTCTCCTCCGGCACCATCCGCGCCGCCGCCTGCGTGCCCGCGGCGCGGCGGGCGAGACGGGTTGTCGAGATGACGGGCTGGCGGGTCATGCGGCGCCGGCCCATGCCGGCTTCAGCGCCGGCACTTCCTCGGCGATCGCCAGCAGCGCGTCGTAGTGGCCGTTGCCCATGATCCGCGCGACGATCTCGCGCAGCCTGTCGAACTCGTCGCCGGCCATCTGGCCCTGCATGTCGGCGAGGAAGGCGTTCAGCTCCCTGCCCTGGTCCTCGACCAGCCGCAGCAGGCGTCCGTAGGCCTCCGGCTTCGTCACGACGGCGGCCACCGAAGCCTACTCCGCCGCCTCGAGCCGGCCGGCGATGCGGCGGCTGGCACGCGCCTGCTCGTTGTATTCCTCCTGCCAGTCCGAGGGGCCGTTGGAAGGCGAGACCTGCACCGCCGTCACCTTGTATTCAGGGCAGTTTGTCGCCCAGTCGGAGAAGTCGGTGGTGACCACGTTGGCCTGCGTGTCGGGGTGGTGGAAGGTCGTGTAGACGACGCCCGGCGCCACCCGCTCGGTGACCAGCGCGCGCAGCGTCGTGGCGCCCGCGCGGCTCTGCAGGCGCACCCAGTCGCCGTCGCGCACGCCGCGCTGCTCGGCGTCGTGCGGGTGGATCTCCAGCCGGTCCTCGCCGTGCCAGACGACGTTGTCGGTGCGCCGCGTCTGCGCGCCGACATTGTATTGCGACAGGATCCGCCCGGTGGTGAGCAGCAGCGGGAAGCGTGGGCCCGTCCGCTCGTCGGTGGCGACGTATTCGGTGCGGATGAAGCGGCCCTTGCCGCGCACGAAGCCGTCGACATGCATCACCGGCGTGCCGAGCGGCGCCTTCTCGTTGCAAGGCCACTGCACCGAGCCCTCGCGCTCCAGCAGGTCGTAGGAAACGCCCGCGAAGGTGGGCGTGGTGGCCGCGATCTCGTCCATGATCTGCGAGGGGTGCGTGTAGGTCCAGTCGAACCCCATCGCCCGCGCGAGAAGCTGCGTCGTCTCCCAGTCGGCGTAGCCGGCCTTCGGCTCGACGACCTTGCGCACCATGTTGATGCGCCGCTCGGCGTTGATGAAGGTGCCGTCCTTCTCGAGGAAGGTCGAGCCGGGCAGGAAGACGTGCGCGTAGTTCGCCGTCTCGTTGAGGAACAGGTCGTGCACGACGACGCATTCCATCGCCGCCAGCCCGGCCGCGACGTGGTGCGTGTCGGGGTCGGACTGCAGGATGTCCTCGCCCTGCACGTAGAGGCCCTTGAACGTGTCCTCGACGGCCGCATCGAGCATGTTGTTGATGCGCAGGCCCGGCTCCTCGTCGAGCCGCACGCCCCACACCTTCTCGTAGATGCCGCGCACGCCGGGATCGGAGATGTGCCGGTAGCCCGGCAGCTCGTGCGGGAAGGAGCCCATGTCGCACGAGCCCTGCACGTTGTTCTGGCCGCGCAGCGGGTTCACGCCGACGCCCGGCTTGCCGATGTTGCCGGTCGCCATGGCGAGGTTGGCGATCGCCATCACGGCGGTCGAGCCCTGGCTGTGCTCGGTGACGCCGAGCCCGTAATAGATCGCGCCGTTGCCGCCGGTGGCGTAGAGCCGTGCCGCGCCCCGCACCAGCTCGGCCGGCACGCCCGTGGCCCCGGCGACCGCCTCCGGGCTGTTCTCCGGCTGCATGACGAACTCGGCCCAGTCCTGGAAGGCGTCCCAGTCGCAGCGCTCGCGGATGAAGGCCTCGTCGTAGAGCCCTTCCTCGACGATGACGTGGCCGAGCGCTGTCAGCATGGCGACGTTGGTGCCGGGCCTCAGCGGCAGGTGGTAGTCGGCCGCGATGTGCGCCGAGCGGACGAGCTCTGTGCGCCGCGGGTCGATGACGATCAGCCTCGCGCCCTCGCGCAGCCGCTTCTTCATGCGCGAGGCGAAGACGGGATGCGCGTCCGTCGGGTTGGCGCCGATGACGATCATCACGTCCGTCTGCTCGACGGAATCGAAGTCCTGCGTGCCGGCCGAGGTGCCGAAGGTGGTCTTCAGCCCGTAGCCCGTCGGCGAGTGGCAGACGCGCGCGCAGGTGTCGACATTGTTGTTGCCGAAGCCCTGCCGCACCAGCTTCTGGACGAGATAGGTCTCCTCGTTGGTGCAGCGCGAGGAGGTGATGCCGCCGATCGCGCTGCGCCCGTACTGGTGCTGGATGCGGCGGAACTCGCCGGCGATGTGGGCGAAGGCCTCGTCCCACGAGACCTCGCGCCACGGGTCGGTGATCCTGTCGCGGACCATGGGGTTGAGGATGCGGTCCTTGTGGGTCGTGTAGCCCCAGGCGAAGCGGCCCTTCACGCAGGAATGGCCGTGATTGGCCTTGCCGTCCTTCGACGGCACCATGCGGACGACCTCGTCGCCCTTCATCTCGACCCGGAACGAGCAGCCGACGCCGCAATAGCCGCAGGTCGTCACCACCGCCCGCTCGGGCATGCCCTTTTCCAGCACCGTCTTCTCGCGCAACGCATCCGTCGGGCAGGCCTGCACGCAGGCGCCGCACGACACGCATTCCGAATAGAGGAAGCTGTCCGACATGCCGGCCGCGATGCGCGAATCGAAGCCGCGTCCCTCGACGGTCAGCGCGAAGGTGCCCTGCACCTCCTCGCACGCCCGCACGCAGCGCGAGCAGACGATGCACTGCGAGGGGTCGTAGGTGAAGTAGGGGTTGGATTCGTCGCGCGCGATGTAGTCGATGTTGAGCGAGCCGTCGCCCGGCGCGACGTGGTTGCGCCCGTCCGTGCCGTAGCGGTTCTGCGTCAGGCCGACGGTCCTGGCCATGCGGTCGAACTCGCTCGCGCCGGTGCCGCGCTGCTCATCCCAGCCGCTCGGATGGTCGGAGACGTAGAGCTCCATGACGCCGCGGCGGATGCGGTCGAGCCGTTCGGTCTTCGTGTGGACCACCATGCCCGCCGCCACCGGCGTCGTGCAGGAGGCGGGCGTGCCGGCGCGCCCTTCGATCTCCACCAGGCAGACGCGGCAGGAGCCGAAGGCGTCCAGCATGTCGGTGGCGCACAGCTTGGGGATCTCGACGCCGGCTTCCATGCCGGCCCGCATGATCGAGGTGCCGGCCGGCACCGTGACCGCGCGGCCGTCGACCGTGAGCGTCACCTGCTCGCCGGCCTGCGAGGCCGGTGTGCCGTAGTCGAGATCGGGAACGAGAGCCATGACGGGTCTCCTAGAGGAAAGAGATAGGGCGGGAGCGGGTGTCGATCCAGGTCGCCATCGCCTACTCCGCCGCCTCGCGCATCGCCCGCGGGCGGAAATCGTCGGGGAAGTGCGTGATCGCGCTCATCACCGGATAGGGCGTGAAGCCGCCGAGCGCGCACAGCGACCCGAACTTCATCGTGTTGCAAAGGTCGGTGACGAGCTCGATCTGCGCCTCCGGCTCGATGCCGGCCGCGATCCTGTCGATGACCTCGACGCCGCGCGTCGAGCCGATGCGGCAGGGCGTGCACTTGCCGCAGCTCTCGATGGCGCAGAACTCCATCGCGAAGCGCGCCTGCTTGAGCATGTCGGCCGTGTCGTCGAACACGACGATGCCGGCATGCCCGATCAGCCCGTCCTTGGCCGCGAACGCCTCGTAGTCGAACGGCGTGTCGAACAGGTCGCGGGGAAAATAGGCGCCCAGCGGCCCGCCGACCTGCACCGCCTTCACCGGCCGGCCGGACGCGGTGCCGCCGCCGATCTCGTCGACCAGCTCGCCCAGGCTCATGCCGAAGGCCGCCTCGAACAGGCCGCCATGCCTGATGTTGCCGGCGAGCTGCACGGGGATGGTGCCGCGCGAGCGGCCCATGCCGAAATCCTTGTAGAAGGCCGCGCCCTTGTCGAGGATCACCGGCACCGAGGCCAGGCTGATGACGTTGTTGATGACGGTCGGCCTGTCGAACAGGCCCTTGTGGGCCGGCAGCGGCGGCTTGGCGCGCACCTCGCCGCGCTTGCCCTCGAGGCTGTCGAGCAGCGAGGTCTCCTCGCCGCAGACATAGGCGCCGGCGCCGACGCGCACCTCCATGTCGAAGGCCTTGCCCGAGCCGAGCACCGACGGCCCCAGCACCTTGCCGCCGCGGGCGACCTCGATCGCGCGGCGCATCTTGGCGACCGCGTAGGGATATTCCGAGCGGATGTAGACGAAGCCCTTCGTCGCGCCGGTCGCCAGCCCCGCGATCGCCATCCCCTCGATCAGCACGAAGGGATCGCCTTCCATGATCATGCGGTCGGCGAAGGTGCCGCTGTCGCCCTCGTCGGCGTTGCAGACGATGTATTTGCGGCTCGCGGCCGTATCGAGTACGGTCTTCCACTTGATGCCGGTCGGGAAGCCGGCGCCGCCGCGCCCGCGCAGGCCGGATTCGGTGACCGTCTGGACGATCTCGGCCGGGCTCATCGCCACGGCCTTCTTCAGCCCCGCCAGCCCGCCATGCGTCCTGTAGTCGTCGAGCGACAGCGGGTCGGTGATGCCGCAGCGCGCGAAGGTGAGCCGCGTCTGCCTGGCCAGGAACGGGATCTTTTCGGCATTGCCGAGCCATTTCTTGTGCTGGCCGCCGGTGAGCAGCCCGCTGTCGAACAGCGACTTCACGTCCGAGGGCCTGACCGGCCCGTAGGCGACGCGGCCGCGCGCCGTCAGCACCTCGACCATCGGCTCGAGGAAATAGGCGCCGCGCGAGCCGTTGCGCACGATCCGCGCCTCGACCTTGCGCGCCTTGAGCTCGGCCTCGATGGCGCGCGCCACGCGGTCGGCCCCGAGCGCCACCGCGCCGGAATCGCCGGGGATGTAGATGACCGGGGTCACGCCTTCACCTCCGCGGCCAGTTCCTCGATGCGCGCCTCGTCGAGCCGTCCGATCGGCTCGCCGTCGAGCATGGCGGATGGCGAGCAGGCGCACAGGCCGAGGCAGTAGGTCGCCTCCAGCGTCACCGAGCCGTCGGTCGCCGTCTCGCCGAAGCCGATGCCGAGCAGCCGCTTCAGCTTCTCGTGCAGCGCGTCGCCGCCCATCGACTGGCAGGCCTCCGCCCGGCACAGCTTGAGCACGTGGCGGCCGGCCGGCGCGCGCCGGAAATCGTGGTAGAAGGAGACGACGCCGTGGACCTCGGCCTTCGACAGGTTGAGCGCCTCGGCGATCACCGGCAGCGCCTCCTGCGGCACGTAGCCGAACTCCTCCTGCACCTCGTGCAGGATGGGCAGCAGCGGGCCTTCGAGGCTTCCGAGCTCGTTGATGATCACGGCGGTCCGCGCCGTCGTATCGGTACCTTGCAGCTGCCTCGTCACGCAGCGCCCTCCCTGAAGCCGGCCTTCAGGCCGGCATTCCCGATCAAAGACCGCAGAAACCCCGCGGAATCAATAAAGGTGTCCCGTCGATTGATAGAAAAATCCTATCGTCCGACCGTCATGCCAGCATGCGGTCACGCATAGGAGCGCAGATCGCCTGCGAGCGCCGCCGCATTGTCCAGAAACGCCGCGACCACCGGCGTATGCGGCTCGCGCCGCGCCGCCACGAGGCCGACGAGGTGGCTGGCGCCCGGCCTGACGATGGGGATGGCGCGGATCGGCGTCGCGAAGCCGAACGTCTCGGCCAGGTTGAGCGGCATGATCGAAGACCATTTGCCGGTGCGGATGTGCGAGAACAGCACGATCATCGAGTTGGATTCCAGCGTCGGCCGCGCCACCGCGCCTGCCTCGGAGAGGTGCTGGTCGATGATGCGGCGGTTCTGCATGTCCGGCGTCAGCAGGCACAGCGGCAGCTCCGCCACGTCCGCCCAGGTGACGCTGTCGCGGTCCGACAGCGGGTTCCCGGTCGCGGTGATGAGGTGGTAGCGCTCCGAATAGAGCGGCACCGAGACGACGCGGCCGAGCGGCTCGTTGTCGAGATAGGTCACGCCGATGTCGATCTCGAAATTGCCGAGCAGCGTCAGCACCTCGATCGACGTGCGCGACAGGATCGAGAAGCTGACGCCCGGATGCCGTTCGCGGAACGGCGTCGTCAGCCGCGGGATCATGGCGAGCGCGGTGGGGATGGCGGCGATCCTCAGCCGCCCCGACAGCCCGTGCCGGGCCGCGCGCATCTCCTCGCGCATGGCGCGCGCGTCGCCGGAGATGCGCCGCGCCCAGGCCAGCACCTGCTCGCCCTCCGGCGTCAGCCCCTGGAAGCGCGAGCCGCGCCTGACCAGCATGACGCCGAGCTCGCCCTCGAGCTGCTTGATCGCCGCCGACAGCGTCGGCTGCGTCACGCCCAGCTCCTCTGCCGCCTTGCCGAAATGCTGGGCGCGAGCCAGCGCGATGAAGGATTCGAGCTTGTCGAGCATCGACTGGTGGCCCTGTTTCTGCCGTGCAGGATCGAGGCCGGCCGCGGCACGGTCAAGCCGTGCGTCGGCCAACTATCGCCACGGTTGGTCATTTTGTTACGCTGCGGCAATGGGGTTCAAGGGTGGAACGATGGGCATTTTCGGATTTGTGATCCCGCATCGGCCGGTGCGGCACGTGAGCCGCGCCGGAAGCTGGCTCGGCGCCTTCGCGGCCGCGCTTCTGTGCGTCGTGGTGGGCTTGCCCGGCCGTGCCGGAGCGGCGGTGGTCCCGCTCGGCAACCAGCAGCAGCGCGTGGCGGCTTACCACGAGGTGCTGGAGAAACGCGCTCCGGGCCTGATCGCGCCGCTGGTGGAGACCTATCCTGCCGCAGCGGACGCGGCTTGCGGTGCCGCCGGCGGCAAGGGCCGCACCTTCGCCGTCCTCATCGGCGCGGGCGACATCGGCGCGGGCGCGGGCATGGTGCTGAAAGGGCCGGACAACGACGTCGAACTCCTCGAAGCACGCCTGCGCGACATGGGCGTGGCGCCGGACCACATCGTCACGCTCGTCGGCACGGTGGCCAGCCGCGCCCACGTCGCGGCGGCATTCGCGGCGGCGCAGGCGGAGGCCCGCTGCGGCGACCGCGTGATCGTCCACTTCTCCGCGCGCTCGGTGCGCGCTCCCGAACTGGCGGCCGCCGTTCTTCAGCGCGCGAAGGATATCGTGGCTCCGGCCGATTTCGAGAAGCTCTTTTCCGAATCGGCGATCCAGCTCTCGCAGCGCGTGCTTGCCGAAACCCGGCTCACGCAGGCCGACCGTGCCGGCCCCGGCGCCGCGGCGGCCGCGCGCGCAGCCGGCGTAAAGCTCGCCTTCGATGACGACCTGGCGATCCTCCTCGACGACGACGATCCCGAGTTCCACGAGGTCGTGCGCGGGCGCGACGTCTCCGACTTCATGGTCGCCGTCCGCAACAAGGGCGCCGACGTCGTCGCCTCGCTCGACGTCCTCTACGCGGCGGCGGCCCGCATAGAGGTGCGGCAGCGGCTGGCGGGCGACGCGTCGGGCTGGAACTACGCCTATGACGGCGCGCCCGGCGACTACTGGCCGCAGGTCAGGCTCGGCCGTGATCACGGCGAATTTGCCGTCCTCTATGCCTGCGGGGAGGATGAGCTCAGCTACGAGATGCCGCTGCCGCGCGACGCCGACAACAGGAAGGTCTACGGCCTGTTCAGCTTCACGCTGGCGAGCGCGCTGCTCAACCGCACCGCGCCGACGCCGCGCGAGCTGGCCGACGAGATCCAGGCCTATTACGGCACGGAGAAGCGCGACCGCGGCCATCCGCGCATCGAGGCCTCCGACCCGGATCTCGTCATCGTCGCCGAGGTGCAGCCGCCGCGGCAGGACCCGATCAAGATCCTCAACCCGACGCCGAAGCGCGGCGCGGCCGCGATCCAGCGCGCCGAGATCGAGATCGAGGGCCAGGTCGGCTGGACCGCGCCGGTCGTCGGCGTGCTGGTCGGTAACGAGGAGACGCCGGTCGACACCGAAGGGCGCTTCAAGCGTATGGTCAGGCTCAGCCCCGGCCTGAACAGCGTCAGCATCGTCGCGGTCACCGCCGATTCGCGCATGCACAAGAAGACGCTGGATCTGGTCTACGAGGGCGACCTGAAGGCGCTCGAAGGCGAGGGCAGGCGCTATGCGGTCCTGATCGCCAACCAGGCCTACGGCCCCGACACCGGCCTGCCGAAGCTGGAGACGCCGGTCGCCGACGCCGACGCGATCGCCGCGGTGCTGACCGGCCGCTACGGCTTCACCACCGAGCTAGCCATGCCCGACGGCCGCAAGCTGCCGCTGGTCCTCAAGGACGCCGGCCGCAACGACATCCTGTTCCGGCTGGAGGACGTGGCGAGGAATGTCGGCCCCAAGGACCAGGTCCTGATCTACTATGCCGGCCACGGCGTCTACGAGCAGATGACGTCGCTCGCCTTCTGGGTGCCGGCCGACGCGCGCGTCGGCTATTCGTCGAGCTTCCTGTCGGCCGACGACATCTCCAGCGCGATCAAGCGCATGCAGGCCGGCAACGTCATCCTGATCTCCGATTCCTGCTATTCCGGCAGCCTGATGCGCGGCGGGCCGGAGGGCCGGGCCGAGGCGATCTCCGACGCCGACCGCAACCAGGCGCTGCTCAGGCTGCAGGCGCGCCGCTCCCGCGTCCTCGTCACCTCCGGCAACAACGAGCCTGTGGCCGATCTCGGCGGCGGCGGCCATTCGGTCTTCGCTCGTGCGCTGCTGACCGGGCTGGAGAGCCAGCCGCACGACGCCTTCTCGGCGCGCGAGCTGTTCGACGGCTACATCCTCCAGCAGGTGACCGCCAACGCCGACCAGGAGCCGCAGTTCCGGCCGCTGGAGAAGGTCGGCCACGAGGGCGGCGACTTCGTCTTCGTGCGCACCGCCGCCGCGCACAAGGCCGCGGCCGACTGACCCGTCAGTCCAGCGTCCGCCGGAAGCGCAGCAGCGCGATCGCCGCATAGGCGAGGATGAACAGGGTGAGCACGCCCGTCTCCCAGCCGATGTCGCGCAGGTCGGCGCCCTTCAGCATCAGCGCCCGGATGATGCGCAGGAAATGCGTCAGCGGCAGCACCTCGCCGATCCACTGCGCCCAGGCCGGCATGCCGCGGAACGGGAACATGAAGCCCGACAGCATGATCGACGGCAGGAAGAAGAAGAAGGTGAGCTGCAGCGCCTGCATCTGCGTGCGCGCCATCGTCGAGAAGGTGTAGCCGAGCAGCACCAGCGCCAGCACGAAGGCGAGGATGACGAGGACCAGCAGCGCGACGGAGCCGACGAACGGTACGCCGAACAGCAGCCGCGCCGCGCCGAGCACGACGAGCACCTGGACCGCGCCGACCCCGAGATAGGGGATGATCTTGCCCAGCATGATCTCGAACGGCGAAGCCGGCATGGCGAGCAGGTTCTCCATCGTGCCGCGCTCGGTCTCGCGCGTCAGCGCGATCGAGGTCATCATCACCATCGTCATCTGCAGGATGACGCCGAGCAGGCCGGGCACGATGTTGTATTGCGAGATGCCCTCCGGGTTGTAGCGGCGGTGCACCACCACGTCGAGCTGGCTGCCGGCGCTCTGGGAGGCGGCCGCCTCCATGCCGCGCGCCCGCAGCAGCGCGCCCTGCGCCACCGTCCCCAGCGTCGAGATGGCGCCGCTGGCGACCGCCGGGTCGGTGGCGTCGGCCTCGATCAGGATCTGCGGATGGTCGTTGCGGTCGACGCGGCGGGCGAAGTCGGAGGGGATGGTGACGACGAACACCACCTCGCCCTCGGCCAGCATCCGCTCGGCCTCCGACGCCGCGATGCCGACATGGTCGAAGCGGTAGTAGCCGGTCGTCTCCAGCGCCGAGACCATGGCGCGCGTGTAGGGATCGCTGCTGGCCGTGACGAGCGCGGCCGGAAGCTGCTTGGGATCGTTGTTGATCGCGTAGCCGAACAGCAGGAGCTGGATCAGCGGCACGCCGAGCATCATCGCGAAGGTGATGCGGTCGCGCCGCATCTGGATGAACTCCTTGGTCAGCAGCGCGCCGAGCCGCGCGAAGGAGAACACGCGGCTCATGGCCTGCCTCCGCCGTGGGAGCGCCTGATGCCGGGCAGCCTCATTGCATGTTGTCCTTCGAGCGCGCCATGAACTGGATGAAGACGTCCTCCAGGCTGGTTTCGCCCGGCTCCATCGTCAGCCCCGGCCGGGCCGCGAGCGGCTTCACCGCCTGCTCGAGCAGCTTCGCGTCGGCGCCGACCACGTGCAGCGTGTTGCCGAACGGCGCCACCTGGTCGACGCCCGGCGCGTGCGCGAGTTCGGCCGCGACCGCGCCGAGGCCCGGCCCGCGCACGATGAAGGTGGTGAGGCCCGCGTCGCGCACCACCTCGTCGACCGTACCCGTCGCCAGCATGCGGCCGTAGGCGATGTAGCTGATGCGGTGGCAGCGCTCGGCCTCGTCCATGTAGTGGGTCGACACCAGCACGGTCAGCCCGCCGGCCGCCAGCCGGTGGATCTCGTCCCAGAACTCGCGCCGCGCCTTGGGGTCGACGCCGGCGGTCGGCTCGTCGAGCAGCAGCAGCTTCGGCTTGTGCATGATGCAGGCGGCGAGCGCCAGCCGCTGCTTCCAGCCGCCCGACAGCGTGCCCGAGAGCTGGTCGCGGCGGCTGGTCAGCCCGAGCTCGTCCAGCGTGCGGTCGACATGCGCCTTGCGCGGCCTGAGCTCGTAGAGGCGGGCGACGAAGTCGAGATTCTCGGCGATCGTCAGGTCCTCGTAGAGCGAGAAGCGCTGCGTCATGTAGCCGACCTCGCGCTTGATCTTCAGGCTCTCCGAGCGGATGTCGTAGCCCAGCACCTCGCCCTCGCCCGCGTCGGGCGTCAGCAGGCCGCACATCAGCCGGATTGTCGTCGTCTTGCCCGACCCGTTCGGCCCGAGGAAGCCGACGATCTCGCCCGTCTCGACCTGCATCGAGACATGGTCGACCACCGTGCGGCCGCCAAAGCTCTTCACCAGCCCGCGCACGTCGATGGCGCTCATGCGGCGGCTCCGCGCCGGAGGGCAGTCGCCAGTCGGCAGTCGGCAGTCGGAACGGGAACGCCCCTGTTTGCTGGCGACAATGCGAAAGGCCTGCACATGCGACGCTCTCTGCTCCCGACTGCCTACTGCCGACTGCCGACTGCCGAAACTTCCACATCCACGATCTGCCCCGGCTTCAGCGCCGCGGCGTCGCCGTCGGGCCGCGCCTCGACGAGGTGTGAGAGCTTCTGCCGCGCGTCGAGCGAGTAGATCACCGGCGGCGTGAACTCGGGGTCGGGCGAGACGTAGCTGACATGCGCGGTGAGCCCGGCCGGGCAGCCGTCGCAGGAAAGCGACACCTGCCGGCCGATCCCGACGCGCGAAAACTCCGGCTCGGGCACGTAGAACTTGATCTTGATCGCGCCGTCGGGAAGCATCGAGATCACCGGCGCGGACGGCCCGGATATGTCGCCCGCATTGCGGATGACGTCGTTGACGCGGCCGTCGGCGGGTGCCGCGATGGTGCGCTTGGAGAGCCGCCATTGCGCCTGCTCCAGCCCCGCCTGCGCCTGGTCGACCGCATATTGCGCGGCCTCGATCGTCTCGGTGCGTGCCGGCAGCTTGGCCACGTCGAGGTCGGCGCGCGCCTTGCCGACGGCGGCTTCCGCCGTCTCCAGCGCGGTCGCCGCCTTGTCGAGGTCGGCCTGCGTGGCGATGCCCTTCTCGTGCAGCTCGCCGGTGCGCGTCAGCACGCGCCGCGCCTCGTCGGCCTGCGCCTCGACCGAGCGCAGCGCCGCCTCCAGCACCGCGATCTCCTCCGGCCGCTTGCCCTGCTTCAGGTCGGCGAGCTGCGCGCGCGCCTGCGCCAGCGCTGCCCGTGCCTGCGCCACCGCGATGGTCGCGTCGCCGTCCTCGATCTTGGCCAGCTCCTGGCCCGCGCGCACCGCGTCGCCGCGCCGCACCGAGACCGAGCGCACCTCGGCGTTCTCGATCGGCGCCAGCAGCACGTATTCGCCCTCGACATAGCCGACGACGGCCGCCTCCGGCCGGGCGCAGCCGGCAAACAGCGAGGCGACGAGGGGGATGGCGCAAACGAAGCTCATGGTGCCGTCCGTTTCCGCGCGTCGAGCGCGGCCTTGATGTTTGTCTGGAAGAGCGCGGTCAGCCGCTCGGCCTCGGCCGGGCCGTAGCTCGCCCAGCCCATGCGGCGCAGCACCGCCTCGCGGCCGATGCGGAAATAGACGACCTGGCCGATCATCGAGAACACGGCGAGCCGCGTCTCCTCGCTTTCGGGATCGTCGCCGGTCGCCCGTCCCCAGAGCTGGCACAGCCGCCGGTGCACCGGCTCGAACACGCCGTCGTAGAGGATGTCGAGGCCGCCGCCCGGCGCCGAAAGCTCGCGCAGCACGAACTGCACGATCTCCCCGGCCTGCGGCGTCGAGACGAGGAACTGGACCATGCGCGAGACGCCGCCGAGCAGGCGCGCCTCGGCTTCGTGCGGCTCGGGCAGCGCGCCGTCGAGGCCGATGGCCGGCGCGGCGACCGCCCGGATCGTCGCCACGATGTGGCGCGCGCAGGCCTCGCGCAGCCCTCCCTTGCCGCCGAAATGATAGGCGATCGAGCCGATATTGGCCTTCGCCGCCGCCGCCAGCTCGCGCGTCGAGGTGGCCTCGAAGCCGCGCTGGCCGAACAGCCGCAGCCCGGCGGCGATCAGCGCCTGCCGGGTGGCGTCGGCGCCGGTCGGTGCCGGCCTGTCGGTGGGAGCATCGGAGCTCATGTCGCCATGTTTAATCAATCGAATGATTAAATTCAAGGGGAAAGCCTGCGGCATCTGCTACGTTTGCATCGCCGCTAAATGGGGCTATCTGGAACGGCGCTCGCGGCCTAGGGCATGTCGCCCGAAAGTGGCCCCGGTTTCGGGGTCACGACATGCGAAAAAAGAGGAACTGAAGCGCGTCGCATGATTCCGATTTGACGCGACGCGCTTCAGCCCAAGGGATCGGAAGCAATGCCCATTACCCAGGAAGCCGTCCTCGAGAAGCTGCGCACCGTCAGGGGGCCGGACCTCGAAGGCGATATCGTTTCGCGCGGCCTCGTGTCGGAGATCTTCATCGCCGACGGCAAGGTCTTCTTCTCCATCACCGTGCCTGCGAACCGGGCGCAGGAGCTGGAGCCGCTGCGCGCGGCGGCCGAGCGCGCGGTGAAGTCGCTGCCCGGCGTCGCCGGCGCCGTCGTCGCGCTGACCGCCGAGAAGAAGGGCGGCGGCAGGGAGGCCGCGCCGCCGCCGCGCCCCGCCGCCGCGCCGCGCCCGCATGCTCCGGCGAGGCCCGCCGCGCCGCATGCCGGCCCGCGTGCCGCGCCCTCCGGCCACCAGCCTGCCAGGCGCGGCGTTCCCGGCGTGGCGGCGATCGTCGCCGTCGCCTCGGGCAAGGGCGGCGTCGGCAAGTCGACGACCGCCGTCAACCTCGCGCTCGGGCTGGCCGCCAACGGTCTGCGCGTCGGCATCCTCGACGCCGACATCTACGGCCCCTCCATGCCCCGCCTGCTCGCCATCCGCGAGAAGCCGCAGACGGTCGACGGCAAGATCATGCGGCCGATCGAGAAATACGGCGTCAAGGTCATGTCGATCGGCTTCCTCGTCGAGGAGGAGACGCCGATGATCTGGCGCGGCCCGATGGTGGTCTCGGCGCTGACGCAGATGCTGCGCGAGGTGGCGTGGGGCGAGCTCGACGTGCTCGTCGTCGACATGCCGCCCGGCACCGGCGACGCCCAGCTCACCATGGCCCAACAGGTGCCGCTCGCCGGCGCCGTCATCGTCTCGACGCCGCAGGACCTTGCCCTCATCGACGCCCGCAAGGGCCTGAACATGTTCAGGCGCGTCGAGGTGCCGCTGCTCGGCATCGTCGAGAACATGAGCTACTTCCTCGCCCCCGACACCGGCAGGCGCTACGACATATTCGGCCATGGCGGCGCGAAGGCGGAAGCCGAGCGGCTCGGCGTGCCCTTCCTCGGCGAGGTGCCGCTGACCATGAACATCCGCGAGACCTCCGACGCCGGTACGCCGGTGGTGGTGGCCGACCCCGACGGCCCGCAGGCCCGCATCTACCGCGACATCGCCGCGAAGACGTGGGAGCGGCTGCAGGCCGAGACCGCCGCGGCCGACGCGGCGACCCCGGCGATCGTGTTCGAGTGAGGGCAGTCGGCAATCGGCAGTTGGCAGTCGGGTGGAATTGGGGTCGTGGTTCGTTCGCGGCATTTGATTTGGCAGCGTCTTCCACTTAACAAATTTCCGACTGCCGACTGCCGACTGCCGACTGCCATTTCATGGAGGACCCCACGTGCCCGCACCGACCGTCATCCACGATCGCAGGGACGGCTATCACGTCCTCACCCTCAACCGGCCGGACCGGCTCAACGCCTTCAACGACGAGCTGCACGCCGCGTTGCGGGAGGCGCTGGCGAGCTGCGCGGCCGAGGACGAGTGCCGTGCGGTGGTGCTGACCGGCGCCGGCCGCGGCTTCTGCGCCGGCCAGGACCTTTCCAACCGGGTGAACATGGGTGACGAGCGGCCGGATCTCGGCGCGACGCTGGAGGCCAACTACAACCCGCTGGTTCGCGCCATCCGCGCCCTGCCGAAGCCGGTCATCTGCGCCGTCAACGGCGTCGCCGCCGGCGCCGGCGCCAATATCGCGCTCGCCTGCGACATTGTCATCGCCGCGAAGTCGGCGAAATTCATCCAGGCTTTCTCGAAGATCGGACTGGTGCCCGATTCCGGCGGCACCTGGTTCCTGCCACGCCTGCTCGGCGAGGCCCGCGCCAAGGGTCTGGCGCTGACCGCGCAGCCGCTGTCTGCTGACGACGCCGAGCGCTGGGGCCTCATCTGGAAAGTGGTCGACGACGCTGACCTGATGGCCGAAGCCGAGGCGCAGGCCCGCGCCTTCGCCGACGGCCCGACCGCGGCCTACGCGCTGACCAAGCAGGCGATCCACGCCGCCGGGACCAACACGCTCGACCAGCAGCTCGACCTCGAGCGCGACTACCAGCGCCAGGCCGGCTTCTCCGACGATTACAAGGAAGGCGTCGCCGCCTTCATGGAAAAGCGCAAGCCAGATTACCGGAAGCGCTAGCGGCCTCCCCCTTCTCCCCGTGAACGGCAGGACTGCAGGAGTGTGTTACCCCCACTCCGTCGCCGCTTCGCGGCGCCACCTCTCCCTCTGAAAGGGGTAGAGGAAAGCTGCCGCGACGCCTCCGCTTTCCTCTCCCCCGTCGATCGGGGGAGAGGTGGCGCGCGCGAAGCGCGTGACGGAGTGGGGGTCGATAGATCGCCTCTACCCGCTCACCTGCTTGTTGAGGTTGGCGAAGAACTCGCCGGCGAGCTTCTTGGAGGTCGACTGGATCAGCCGGCCGCCGAGCTGGGCGATCTTGCCGCCGACGTCGGCCTTGGCCGTGTAGGACAGCAGCGTGCCGTCGCCGTCGGCCTTGAGCGAGACGTCGGCGCCGCCCTTGGCGAAGCCGGCTATGCCGCCCTTGCCCTCGCCCTGGATCGTGTAGGCGTGCGGCGGCTTGAGGTTCTTGAGCTGGACCTCGCCGTTGAACTTCGCCTTGATCGGCCCGATCTTGAGCGAGACGACCGCCGCGAGTTCCGTGTCGGAGACCTTCTCCAGGCTCTCGCAGCCGGGGATGCAGGCCTTCAGCACCTCGGCGTCGTTGAGCGCTTCCCAAACCTTCTGGACCGGAGCCGCGATGTGCTCCTCGCCCGACATGTCGACCGCCATGACCCGTCCTCCTGGCCCTCTGCTGGGATCGGATTTGAGTAGCGCCGCCGCGCGCGCTTGTCCATCGAGCCGGCGGCGGCCGGCCCGGATCTAGGCCGCGCTGCGCATGCGCCCGGCGGCGGCCGCGAGCTCACGGATGCCGGGCTCGATGTGCTGCAGCGCGATCGACGAGATGCCGAGGCGCATGAAGCGCGAGCGGCTTTCCGGCCGGTCGAAGAAGCGGTTGCCCGGCTCGATGACCACGCCGCGCCGCGCCGCCGTCTCGGCGATCGCATGCGCGTCGGCGCCGCTCGGCCCCTTGAGCCACAGCGAAGTGCCGCCCGGCGCCTGCGTCTGCTGCCATTCCGGCAGGTGGCTGGCGACCGCGTCGACAAGCTTGCGCCGCCGCTCCGCGAAGGCCGCCGACAGGCGCCGCACCAGCGCCTCGTGGTGGCCGAGCGACAGGAACAGCGCGACGGCGCGCTGGTTGTTGGCCGGCGGATGCCTGAGCATGAAGCGGCGCAGCGCCCTCAGCTCCGCGATCAGCGCCGCGTCGGCGACGATGTAGCCGATGCGCAGGCCCGGCGCGAGCGTCTTCGACATCGAGCCGACATAGACGACCCGCCCCGAGCGGTCGACGCTCTTCAGCGCCTGCTGCGGCGCGTCGTCGACGAGCTGGCTGTCGTAGCCATCCTCGATGATGATCCGGTCGTGCGCCTCGGCGTCGGCCAGCAGCTTGCGCCGCCGCTCCTCCGACAGCGCGACCATGGTCGGGCAGTGGTGGTTGGGCGTCACGAACACGAAGCCGGCGTCGCGCGGCACCGCGTCCGGGTCGATGCCGTCGCGGTCGACCGGCACCGGCACCACGTCGGCCCCCGACATGCGGAAGATCGAGCGCGCGTCGGGATAGCCGGGATCCTCCATCGCGACCCTGGCGCCCTTGCCCATCAAGAGCGTCGCCAGCATGTAGAGCGCGTTCTGCGCGCCGAGCGTGACGATGATCTCGTCCGGGTTGGCGAAGATGCCGCGCCGCGGCAGCAGCCGCGCCTGGATCTGCTCGATCAGCAGCGGGTCGTCGCGGTCGACGACGTCGCCGGCCCAGTTGCGGATCTCCAGCACGGCCAGCGCCATGCGGTTGCACTCGCGCCACTCGGCGGTCGGGAACAGCGCCGGATCGAACTGGCCGTAGACGAACGGGTAGTTCGCCTTGATCCAGTTGCCGGTGTTGTAGGCGTCCGGCATCTCGATCGCCGGCACGCGCCGCCGCGCCTGCCAGTCGATGCCGGAGCCGCGCTCCGCGCCCTTGTCGACGGCCCGCACCGGCGAGGACAGCACCTCGGGGTTGACGAAATGGCCGCGCCGCTCGCGCGCGATCAGGAAGCCCTGGTCGACGAGCTGCTGGAAGGCCAGCACCACCGTGCCGCGCGCCACGCCGAGCTTCTCCGCCAGCACGCGGCAGGACGGCAGCGGCATCGAGGCCGCAATCTGGCGGTCGAGGATGGCGGCGACGATCGCCTGCCGGATCTGGGCTTGCAGCGTCTGCCCGGATTCCGCGGAAATGCGGAACAGACCGGACCAGATCGCGGAATCGCTTCGCGAAGGCATGGGCGGACCTCTCCAATGTCCGCGACCGTAGGCTGCGATTCCTATTGGTTCAACCTGGTCCAAAGCCTTGCGCCAATGAAATTTTCTTATGCAATTCTTTTGTTCCAGTGATCGGTCGCCGATTGGGCCATGTTTCCCCCCGCCCGATCGACCCGCGCCCTTGAACGCACGCGCCGGCCGAGCGTAAACAGTTGCGCCGCCGACGCGGCCCCGATTTTCCCCGAGGGCACCGACATGGACAGGCCAGCATTCGACAGCGCATTGGCGGCCCTGCGCGAGCACCGCGCCGCGAACGGGCACATGCGCATGCGCGACGCGTTCGCTGCGGACCCCGGCCGCTTCGCCCGCTTCTCGCTCGCCCTCGACGACCTGCTTCTCGACTGGTCGAAGTGCGCGGTGACCGACGAGACGGTCGCGCTTCTCCTCCGCCTCGCCGAGGCAGCGGGGTTGGAGGCGCGGCGCGCCGAGATGCTGGGCGGCGAGCGCATCAACGTCACCGAGGACCGCGCCGTGCTGCACACGGCCCTGCGCGACCGCTCCGGCCATGCGCTGTTCCTCGACGGCGCCGACGTCATGCAGGACGTGCACGCCGTGCTCGCCGCGATGGGCCGCTTCGCGGAAGCGATCCGCTCGGGCGAGGCGAAGGGCGCGACCGGCAAGCCGTTCACCGACGTCGTCAACATCGGCATCGGCGGCTCCGACCTCGGCCCGGCGATGGCCACGCTGGCGCTGGCGCCGTATCACGACGGCCCCCGCGCGCACTTCGTCTCCAACATCGACGGCGCCCACATCGCCGACACGCTGAAGCTGCTCAACCCCGAGACGACTTTGTTCATCGTCGCCTCGAAGACCTTCACCACGGTCGAGACCATGACCAACGCCGCGACGGCGCGGGGCTGGCTCGCCGGGCGGCTGGGGCAGGGCGCCGTCGGCCACCATTTCTGCGCCGTCTCGACGGCGCTTCCCAAGGTCGCCGCCTTCGGCATCGCGCCGGACCGCGTCTTCGGCTTCTGGGACTGGGTCGGCGGCCGCTACTCGCTGTGGTCGGCGATCGGCCTGCCGATCATGATCGCCGTCGGCGCGGAGAATTTTTCCCGCTTCCTCGAAGGCGCCCACCATCTCGACCGCCATTTCGCCGGCGCGCCGCTCGACCGCAACCTGCCGGTGATGCTCGGGCTGATCGGCTACTGGCACCGCGTCGCCTGCGGCTATCCGGCCCGCGCCGTCATCCCCTACGACCAGCGGCTCGCCCGCCTGCCGGCCTACCTGCAGCAGCTCGACATGGAATCGAACGGCAAGCGCGTCACCCTCGACGGCGCCCCGGCGACGACGCCGACCGGGCCGCTGGTCTGGGGCGAGCCGGGCACCAACGGCCAGCACGCCTTCTTCCAGCTCCTGCACCAGGGCACCGACGTCATCCCCGTCGAGTTCATCGCGGCGGCGCAAGGCCACGAGCCGGAGCTCAGGCACCACCACGACCTGCTGCTGGCGAATGTTCTGGCGCAGTCGGAGGCGCTGATGCGGGGCCGCACGCTGGCGGAGGCCTCCGCGCAGCTTGCCGCGCGCGGCCTGCCGGCGGCGGAGGTCGCGCGGCTCGCGCCGCATCGCGTCTTCCCCGGCGACCGGCCGTCGGTGACGATCCTTCACCGCCATCTCGATCCCTATTCGCTCGGCCGGCTGATCGCGCTCTACGAGCACCGCGTCTTCGTCGAGGGCGTGCTGTTCGGCATCAACTCCTTCGACCAGTGGGGTGTCGAGCTCGGCAAGGAGCTGGCGACCGAGCTGCTGCCGGTGGTGGAGGGCAAGGCCCCGGCGACGGGCCGCGATTCCTCGACCGCTGGGCTCGTCGGGTACCTTGCCCGCGAGCGCGGGGCGGCCCGATGAGCCGGATCCGCGGCATCCTGTTCGACAAGGACGGCACGCTCATCGACTTCAACGCGACCTGGGCGGCCGTCGCCCGCAAGATGGCGCTGCGCGCGGCCTCCGGCGATGCCGCGCATGCCGACCGCCTGCTCGACCTGTCCGGCTTCGACGCGGCGAGCGGCAGCTTCCGTGCCGATTCCGTCTTCGCCGCCGGCACCAATGCCGACGTCGTGGCGCTGTGGCATCCCGACCTCTCCTCCGAGGCGCTGGCAGCCACCGTCGCCGATTACGACGTGGTCACCGCCGAGGAGGGCGCGGCGAGCGCGGTGGCGCTGCCCGGCATCCGCGACGCGATCGCGAAGCTGCACGCGGCCGGTTACCGGCTCGGCATGGCGACCAACGATTCCACCCTCGGCGCCGAGCGCACGCTGGTGGCGCTCGGCTTCGCCCACATGTTCTCGGCCGCCTACGGCTACGACGCGGTGGCCCGCCCCAAGCCCGCGCCCGACGTGGTCGTCGCCTTCGCCGACATGTCCGGCATGCGGCCCTCCGAGATCGCCATGGTGGGCGACAACCGGCACGACCTCGAGACCGGCCGCGCGGCCGGCGCCGGCCTCGTCGTCGGCGTGCTCTCCGGCACCGGCACCCGCGAGACGCTTTCGCCGCTCGCCGACGTGATCGTCGATTCGGTGGTGGACCTGCCCGATCTGCTGGCGGGGCGGTAGGGCGCGCACCTCCCGGGACTTGTGTTTCACCGTCGCCACGCCCGGCTCTCACCGTCTGGCCATTGTCAAAGAGCGGCCACCGAAAGGTGGGAAGACGGGCGGCCGTTGGGTCGCTCATCTGAGTAAGCACATGCGGCCTCGCGGCCGCCCGTCCGGCGATTTTTCGCCGCGCCCGTTCCGCTTCCCCCTGCGGAGCCCTTGAGAGGCCCCGCAGGGTTCTAGTGAACCGTCCGTCACGCCCGGCCCGTAGTGGCCGAGGGGGAACCCCTGGGCGCGGCGTCCCCGGACCGGCCTTACGGGGACCGGGCGGAGGCGCCGTCTCCTTTCCGCACGTCCACCGTCATGACCGGCGTTCCCGCGAAAGGAGCGGGGCCAAGGATAGGGGAGCGGCGGAAGGCGGGGACAGACGCGGCAGTCGGCAGTCGGCAATCGGCAGTCGGAACAAGGGGTTGGGCGGCGCAGAGCAGCGCGGGTTGTCCACGCCCGGCGTGCTGGCGCCAATCTCTCCACCGCGTCATCCCGGCCAAGGAAGCGAAGCGACCGCGAGCCGGGACCCATTCCGTGACCTCGCCAATGTCACGGAATGGGTCCCGGATACGACCCGCTCGCTGCGCTCGCGTCTCGTTCCGGGATGACGCGCGGAGAGGTGGTGGCGGTCCTTCCTCTCCCCGTCCTTTACTGGGAGAGGGAGGCGTCGGCGTGGCGCTTGTTCGTGCAACGGAAATGGCGGCGTTGGCGCGCGGCCGCGGGGACCCCACCCGACCGGCTGCGCCGGCCACCCTCCCCTCAAGGGGGAGGGGCCCGGGAGCCTTATCTCAGCTCGCGCCGCAGGATCTTGCCGACATTCGTCTTCGGCAGCTCGGTGCGGAACTCGATGTGGCGGGGGCGTTTGTAGCCGGTGAGGTTCTGCTTGCAGTAGTCGAGGATCTGCTCCGAGGTGAGGTTGGGATCCTTCTTGACGATGAACAGCTTCGGCACCTCGCCGGAATGCTCGTCCGGCACGCCGATCGCCGCCACCTCGAGCACGCCCGGATGCTGCGCCACGACCTCCTCGATCTCGTTCGGATAGACGTTGAAGCCCGAGACGAGGATCATGTCCTTCTTGCGGTCGACGATCTTGATGAAGCCGCGCTCGTTCATGAAGCCCATGTCGCCGGACTTGAAGAAGCCGTCGCGGGTGAAGACCTTGGCCGTCTCCTCCGGGCGGTGCCAGTAGCCCTGCATCACCTGCGGCCCGCGGATGCAGATCTCGCCGACCTCGCCGAGCGGCACGTCCTTGCCGTCGTCGTCGCGGATGGCGATCTCGGTCGACGGGATCGGCAGGCCGATCGTGCCGGTGAACTCGCCGCTGCCGAACAGGTTCGCGGTGGCGACCGGCGAGGTCTCCGACAGGCCGTAGCCTTCCGCGATCACGCAGCCGGTCAGCTCCTTCCAGCGGTCGGCCACCGGCTTCTGCACGGCCATGCCGCCGCCGAAGGTCAGCGCCAGCCGCGAGAAGTCGAGCTTGCGGAAATCCTCGTTGTTGAGCAGCGCGTTGAACAGCGTGTTGAGGCCCGGGAAGACGTTGAAGGGGTGCTTCTTCAGCTCCGCCACCATCGCCGGCAGGTCGCGCGGGTTGGGGATCAGGATGTTCTGCGCGCCCTGCTGCATGCCCATCAGCGCGTTCACCGTCAGCGCGTAGATGTGGTAGAGCGGCAGCGCGCAGATGTAGACCAGCCGCTCCGGCCGCTTGCGCTCGAGGAAGGCGGTCTCGACCCAGATGGCGTTCTGGGCGACGTTGGACAGCACGTTGCCGTGCGTCAGCACCGCGCCCTTGGCGACCCCGGTCGTGCCGCCCGTATATTGCAGGAAGGCGACGTCGGAATGGTTGACGTCGGCCGGCCGGAAGGTCTTGCCGCGGCCGGCGGCGAGCGCCGCCTTGAAGCGGACGTGGCCGGGCAGCGACCACGACGGCACCAGCTTCTTCACGCGCCGCACGACGAGGTTGACGATGGCGCCCTTGAGCGCGCCCAGCATCTCGCCCATCGAGGCGACGACGACGTGCTTGACCTTGGTGCGGCCGATCACGGCCTGCAGCGTGTGGGCGAAGTTCTCCAGGATGACGATCGCCTCGGCGCCGGAATCCTTGAGCTGGTGCTCCAGCTCGCGCGGCGTGTAGAGCGGGTTGACGTTGACGACGATGAAGCCGGCCCTGAGTGCGCCCATCATGGCGACGGGATATTGCAGGACGTTGGGCATCATCAGCGCGATGCGCGCCTCGGGCTTCATGCCGAGCGACTGGAGCCAGGCGGCGAAATGGCGCGACGCCTCCTCCATCTCCGCGAAGGAGAGCGTCTTGTCCATGCAGGTGAAGGCCGGCCGGTCCGCATATTTCTTGCAGGACGAGACTAGCATGTCGCCGATCGACTTGTCGGCGATGTCGGAGATCGCCGCCGCGATGCCCTTCGGATAGCTCGCGAGCCACGGCTTGTCGGCATAGGCGACGGCAGAGGCCTTGGCCTTCGCGGCCGCCTTGGGCGCGGCCGCAGGCTTCGCCCTGGCTGCCGGCTTTGCGGCAGGAGCTTTCGCGGCGCTCGCCTTCACGGCGGGAGCCTTCGCCGCGGCGGGCCTGGCCGCCTTCGGCGCGGGGCTCGTTGCCGCCTTGGCGGGTGCGGGGCTGGCCGCGGGCTTCGGCGTGGCGGCCGGCTTGGCGGTGGAAGCTGCGGCGGGCTTCGGCGCGGCCTTCTTTCCAGCGCCGGCAGCCTTGGCGGGGGCCTTGGCCGGCGCGGCAGCCCTGGCGGGAGCGGAAGCCTTCGCAGGGGCAGGGGCCTTTGCAGCGGCGGGGGCCTTGGCCTTCGCCGCCGGCGCGGCCTTGGGGGCCTTCGCAGCCGCCGGCTTCGGCGCGGCGGCGGGGGTTTTCGCGGCGGGCTTCGGCGCCTTCGCGGGCGCCGGCTTCGCGGGTGCCTTGCCGGCCTTCGCCGGGGTCGCGGGTTTCGTCGTCTTCGTCGCCGCTTCGCTCTTTGCCGGCGCCTTCGCCGCCGCCGGGCTGGCAGTCGTCTTCGCGGCAGCCGCCGGCTTGCCGGTGGCTGCCGTCTTCGTGGTCTTGGCCAATCTGTCCTCCCTCGTGAAAGGCCGGCCGGTCGTGGTCTCGCCGGTCCGAATGCTGGTGCCTGGGTCGTGGCTTGCCGCGCGGCTCGCCGCCGCGCCGGCCCTGGGTCCGGGTTTATCTAGGGCCACAGCACGCGGCAGCGCAAGTCGCGCGATCCGCCCGCCGGCGGCCGCTCACTGGCCGTAGCCCGAATGGCCCGTCAGGAATTCCGCCTCCTGCGACGTCGTCTCGCGGCCCAGCGCCCTGTTGCGGTGGGGGAAGCGGCCGAAGCGGGCGATGATGTCGCGATGCTCGACGGCGTATTTCAGCGCCTCCTCGTTGCCGGCGGCGCGGAACAGCGCGACGCAGCGCTCCTGGTCGGCGAGCTGTTCCGAATGCATCAGCGGCATGTAGAGGAACTGCCGCTGGTTCGCCCCGAGCCGCGCGTCGAAGCCGGCGTCCAGCGCCTGCCGCGCGATCTGCGCGGCCAGCGGATCGGTGGCGAAGGCCTGCGGCTGCTTGCGGAACATGTTGCGCGGGAACTGGTCGAACACGACGATCGCGGCGAGCGCGGTCAGCGGATCGGCGGCCGCATCGGCGGGCGGGTTCGCCTTCAGCTCCTCGTAGAGCCGGCCGAAGCGGGCGCGGATCTTCCCGTCGACCTCGGGCTTGCCGCCGAAATGGTCTTCGGGCGTCAGCTCCTCGAACCAGAACTTCAGCACCTCGTCGCGCCATGCTGCCGCGGGCATCGCATCCTCCCCTGCCGGTCGTTCGCAGAGGTTCGCCATATCGGCCGCCGCGTCAAGCCGCGCCGGCGCCGGCGCGATAAAGCAGCGATAAAACCGGGCCGGTGGAACCAAGATGGTTCATTTTCGGTTCATATAGGAATGGATATCGTCCTGACGGGCGGTCAAGGAGATTCAGAGATGTCGGACAGAAAGCTGATGTCAGTCATGTTTGCGGCGGCGATCGGTGTGGCGACCGTCGTCGCGGGTTCGGCTTCGGCCGCGCCATTCCAGGTTCCGCAGGTCGCCGCGCCGGCCGCGACGGACGCCGGCTCGGATGTGGTCAAGGTGCAGTACCGCGACCGCTTCACGCGCGACGGCGGCATCGTCTACGGCGGCGGTCCCGGGATCATCTATCGCGGCGGCCCGGGCGGCGCCTACTACAATGGCCATCGCGGCTACCGGAACTACCACCCCGGCTACAGGCGCCACGGCGACTTCTGGTTCCCGCCGGCAGCCTTCGCGCTCGGCGCGATCGTCGGCGGCGCCATCGCCGCGCCCAGCTACGACTACGGCCCGCGCTACTACGAGCGGCGCGTCGTGCCGTCCTACGACAGCGGCTCGGCGCATGTGCGCTGGTGCTACAACCGCTACCGCAGCTATCGCGCGTCGGACAACACGTTCCAGCCCTATCACGGGCCGCGCCAGCAGTGCTGGTCGCCCTATAGCTGATAACGGCTAACGATCGACGGACAGCGGGGCGGGCGTTGCCTTGAGGGCGGCGCCCGCCCCGTTTCGTCCGTCCACGGCGCGCGTGCAGGGCCCGTATTGCTTGCCGTCCCCCGGCCGGCATATTGTCGCCGCATAGGGTAGGGCAGGACAGGCGGAACATGGGAGCAATGGGGCTGCGCTCGCCGTATTTCTCGCGGCTTCGGGGCGAGATCGCGCGACTGGGGGGCATGCACAACGCCCATCTGCACCTCGACCGGGCGGGCACGCTCGACGAGCGCTATTTCGAGCAGGCCGGCCATCTGAGCGTGCTCGACAATTCCTACATCTCGCTCAAGAAGAAGCACAGCCTGATCAACGCGATCCATGCCGGCCCGGCCTACGAGCCGGACGACCTCGCCGGCCGCGTCAACGAGACGATCGACGTGATGGTGGCGGCCGGCACCACGCGGGCGGACACCATGGTCGACGTCACCGACGACCGGGTTGGTCTGTCCGCGCTGGACCTGCTGGAGACGATCCGCGACGCGCGCGCCGGCGAGATCGACCTGCGGCTCGCCGCCTATTCGCCGCTCGGCTTCCGCGACCGCGAGCCGGGGCGCTGGGCGGTGTTCGAGAAGGGCGCGCGGCGCTCCGACTTCATCGGCTGCCTGCCGGAGGCGGACGACCGCGACGACTATCCCGACAATATCGGCTTCGAGGAGCACTGCGTGCGCATGCTCGACCTCGCCCGCCGGCAGCGCAAGATGCTGCACGTCCACACCGACCAGCGCAACGAGGCGGGCGAGCGCGGCACCGAGCGGCTGATCGAGGTGATGCGCCGCGAAGGCGGCCCGGCCTCGCCGGACGGCGAGCCGATGGTGTGGGCCGTCCACATGGTCTCGCCGACGCGCTACGACGACGCCCGCCACCGCCGGCTGGTCGACGGACTGCTGGAGCTCAACATCGGGGTGATCTCCTGCCCCTCGGCCGCGCTCGGCATGCGCCAGCTCCGGCCGATCGTGTCGCCGACCGACAATTCGATCCCGCGCATCCTCGACCTTCTGACGGCCGGCGTGCACGTCCGGCTCGGCTCCGACAACGTCGCCGACATCTGCTCGCCGAGCACCACCGCCGACCTGCTCGACGAGGTGTTCGTGCTGACCGCGGCGATCCGCTATTACGAACTCGGCGCGCTCGCCCGGCTGGCCGCAGGCAAGCGGCTCGACGAGGACCAGCTCGCGGCGATCCGCGAGCACCTCGCCCGCAACGAGCGCGAGACGGCCAAGGTTGTCGATGCGGCCCGTGCTGCGGCTGTTTGAGCGGCTGCGGGGACAGCGCCCGCAGCCCGCGCCGCCGCAGCAGCGGCAGGAAGGCCCGCTCGACCTGCTCGACCCGGCCTTCGTGCGCGATCCCTATCCGGCCTATGCGCGGCTGCGCGATGTCGATCCCATCCATCGCACGAAGAGCGGCGGCTTCATCCTCACGCGCCACGCCGACATCGTCGCGGCGCTCGCGCATCCCGCGCTCGGCAACGCGCCGTCGCGCCACGCGGTAGTGCATGCGCGCAACCGCGGCCGACACGTCAGCGCCGACGTCGCGGCCAACATCCTGCCCTTCCTCGACAAGCCGGAGCATGTGCGGCCGCGACGGCTGATCGCCTCGGCCTTCCGCGCCCATCTCAGGGCCTACCCGCTCGACGCCGAGGCGATCGCCCGCGACCTGCTGGCGCCGTGGCTGCAAGCCGGCGCGATGGAGGCCATCGCGATTTCGGCAAGCCGCTTTCGGTCGAGGCGATTTCGCGCTTCATGGGCCTGCCGGCCGCCGATCGCGACCGGCTGACGCGCTGGAGCAACTTCTTCTTCTATCTGTTCGCGCCGATGCCTTCGGCCGAGGCGCTGCGCCAGACCGACGAGGCGCTGGCCGCCTTCCGCGCCTATTTCGCGGAGCTCGTCGCGGCGCGGCGGGAGAGGCCCGGCGACGACCTGATCTCGCGCCTGATCGCGGAGGAAGAAGACGGCGAGCGCCTGTCGGACGCGGAGCTGGTCGACACCTGCCTGCTGATCTTCTCCGACGGGGTCGAGAACGTCGACGCGGCGATCGCCAACATGCTGCTGGCGCTGCACCGCCACCCGGACGAGATGCGGCGGCTGCGGACCTCGCCCGACCTCGTGGCGGGCGCGGTGCAGGAGGCGCTGCGCTACGATTCGCCGGCGCAGGTGATCGCCCGCGTCGCCCGCGAGGATATGAGCCTCGACGGCCGCGAGATCCGGCGCGACCAGGCCGTGTTCCTCGCGCTCGGCGCGGCCAACCGCGACCCGGCCGTCTTCGCCGACCCGGAGCGCTTCGACGTCGGCCGCGACGCCTCGGCGCTGCTGACCTTCGGCAAGGGCCGGCATTCCTGCATCGGTGCGCCGCTGGTGCGGCTGCAGGTGGAAGGCGCGCTGCGCGTCCTGGTCGAGGCGACCGCGGCGATCGAGGTCGACGCGGGCGCGCTGGCATGGACCGCGCGCGCCGGCCATCGCTGGCTGGAGAGGCTTCCGGTGAGGCTCGTTCCGCGCTGAGCCCTATCTGGGCGGCAGCGGGATGACGAGGTTCTTCGCCATGTAGCCGCCGAACGGCGCGAACCACTGCATGCCGTCCTCGACGAGGTCGATCTCCAGCCGCATCGGCAGGCCGTACATCGGCACCCGCACCGGCAGGTCGAACCACGCCCGCTCGCCCGGGGCGATCGCCTTTTCGAGATGCAGCCGGCCGTCGAGATAGAACGGGTCGATCCTGTTGCGCAGCCGCCGCCAGCGCGCCGCGAGGATGACGCCGCTGCGCTCCGTCGGCTCCCAAGCCACGGGGCTCCTGTTGGTTACCGACACGCGGATGACGTGCTCGCTGCCCTGGCGCATGAACAGCGGCGCCGAAGCCCGCACGCGCGAGCCGAAGCTGCGCGGGTCGATCGGCGGCAGAGGCGGCACCTTGCGCACATAGGACGGCGGCAGCCCGGCCTCGACGCGCGCGAACTCGGCCTCGAGCTGGGCGACGAACTCGTCGACATAGCCGGGATTGTGCAGGTCCCAGTGATCGGCCGAGCTGCCCGAGACGGAGATCGGGCCGGTGTAGTATTTCGCCCAGCCGCGCTCCGGCTCCTCGTGCAGGTAGTAGGGGCTGAACCAGCCGCGCTTGCCCCAGAAGAAGGCGACCTCGCCGTCATAGGGCTGGGGGATGAAGCGGTCCTGCAGGCACAGCAGCGCCACCTCGCGGCCGCGGGCGCGCAGCACCTTCGCGATCTCGAACGCCACCACGCCGCCTTGGCAGAAGCCGCCGAGGAAGAGCGGCCGTTCCGGCTCGATCTCGGCGATCTCGTCGGCATAGCGGCGCGCGAGCAGCCGCGTGTTGGCGTCGCTCTTGAGCCGCGTCGGCGACAGCGAGCACATCACGTAGAACGGCCGGTCGGCGTCGAACGCGCCGGTCAGCGCGTCGAAGCCGTGCAGGCTCTGCGACACCCAGAAGAAGGGCCGCTTGGCGCCCATCGTGTTGCGGCCGACGACGAGCGAATCCTCGTTGCGCCGCCTGCCGCGCCAGGCGGCGGTGGCGCGGCGGATGGCGGCGTGGATGCGCGCCTCGATGCCGTCCGACGCGGGCGCCCGGTCCTGCCGGACCGCCTGCGCCAGCACGGACTCCATCTCGGCCAGCGTCGGCGCGTCGAACAGGAGGTTGGTCGGCAGATCGCGGCCGAAGCGCTGCTCCAGCATCTGCGCGAAGTTGAGCGCGCTGAGCGAATCGCCGCCGAGATCGAAGAAATCGTCCTCCATCGCGACGTCCGGCACGTCGAGCGCCTTGCGCCACATCGCCGCGAGGCTGCGCGCGAGCGGCGTGGAGGGCGGCGTGCGCACGCGCCCGGCCCTGCGCTCGCCGGCCATCGCCGGCAGGGCGAGCCGGTCGAGCTTGCCGCTCGGCACGCGCGGCAGCCTGTCGAGGAAGATCACCATGCGCGGCAGCTTGTGCTCGGCGAGCCGCGGCCGCAGCCAGTCGATCACCTCGCGCTCGGAGAGCGTCGCGCCGGGGCGGCGCACGACCGCGGCGGCCACCTCCTCGCCCAGCGTCGGATGCGGCAGCGCGAAGGCGGCGGCTTCCGCGATGTCCGGATGCTCGGACAAAAGCAGGTCGATCTCGGCCGGCGAGATCTTCTCGCCGCCGCGGTTGACGACGTCCTTAAGCCGGCCGGTGAGGAAGAGGAAGCCGTCGGCGTCGTGCCGATG
>JAFKJY010000129.1 GCA_017305835.1 Hyphomicrobiales bacterium | reverse complement strand
CCGGCCGTTTCAAGAGGCGGAACGCACGGAACCAGCCGTTCTTCGCGAGGGATCGGGGCGGTAGGTTCGGACATCAAGAACGAGCGAACTCGATCCAACGAGTGGGCAGGAGGAGTGATGATGAACAGACGCGAACTCATTGTGCTCGGCGGGTCGGCCGCCGTGCTGGCCTCGGCCGGCATCGGCCGCGCCGATACCTGGCCGAGCAAGCCGGTGACGGTGATCTCGGCCTATCCCCCGGGCGGCACCAGCGACATCATCACCCGCCTCGTGGCGGACCTGCTGACCGCCAAATACGGCCAGCAGTTCGTGGTCGAGAACGTCGCCGGCGCGGCCGGCGCGCTGGCCGGCGGCAAGCTCGCCCGCTCCGCGCCCGACGGCTACACCTTCCTCGTCAGCGGCAGCGCGCCGATCGCCGCCAACAAGGTGGTGCAGAAGAACCTCGCCTACGACCCGCAGGTCGACTTCGCGCCGATCACGGTCGTCGCCGAGAGCCCGGCTTTGCTCAGCGCCAGCGCCAGCGCGCCGGCCAAGACGCTGCCGGAGCTGATCGCCTACGCCAAGGCCAACCCCGGCAAGGTCAACATCGGCAATCCGGGCGCCGGCACCAAGGGGCACATCTGCGCCGCCATGATCGGCCAGATCGAGGGCATCGAGATCACCCACATCCCCTACAAGGGCTCGCCGCCGCTGCTGGCCGACCTGCTCGGCGGCCACATCGACTACGCGCTCGACGCGCCGTCGAACTACCTGCCGCACATCAAGGACAACAAGATCATCGGCATGGCGGTCACCTCGGCCAAGCGGCTGCCCGAATTGCCGGAGGTCAAGACGGTGGCCGAGCAGGGCATCGACGGCTACGAGCAGACGCTGTGGTTCGGCGCCGTCGGGCCGAAGGACATGCCGGCCGACATCGTCGACAAGATCTACACGGCGATCAAGGCGTGGTCCGACACGCCGGAGGCCAGGGAGAAGCTGAAGTCCCTCGGCCTCACCCCGGTGGCCAACTCGCCGGAGGAGATGAAGGGCACCATCGCCCGCGAGATCGACTCGATCCGGCCGCTGGTCGAGGCCGGGCTGGTCAAGCCGACCTGACGGGATGGCCGGCCCTTCACGGGCGGCCGGATATCGGACAAGCTCCGACGACACCTGCCGGCGGCGCGCGAGGCTCGCGCGCCGCCGGCTCCCATTCGGGCCGCGGCCCGGCGCAGGCGAACGACGACGAGACGGCATGAGCGAGCCCATCACGCTGACGGTCAACGGCCGTTCCCACACGGTCGACGCCGACCCGGCCACCCCTCTCCTCGACGTGCTGCGCAACCATCTCGGCCTCAAGGGCAGCCGCTACGGCTGCGGCCTCGAGCGGTGCGGCGCCTGCAAGGTGCTGATCGACGGCGAGCCGTGCTTTTCCTGCAGCCGCGAGGTCGGCACGCTCGCCGGCCGCGCCGTCGTCACCGTCGAGGGCCTCGGCACCGTCGACGCGCCGCATCCCCTGCAGCAGGCCTTCATCGACGCGCAGGCCGGCCAGTGCGGCTACTGCCTCTCCGGCATCCTGATCGCCGCGAAGGCCCTGCTCGACCGCAATCCCGACCCGACCCGCGCCGAGGTCGCGGCCGCGCTTGAGCCGCATCTGTGCCGCTGCGGCTCGCACCCGCGCATCCTGCGCGCCGTGCTCGCGGCCGCCGCCCGCCTGCGCGCCGGGAGCGCCTGATGGCCGAGCTGGCGCACAGCCTCAGGGACAATCCCCGCCTCGACCGCTGGCTGCGCTTCGAGGCCGACCGCACCGTGCGCGTCGCCACCGGCAAGGTCGAGCTCGGCCAGGGCATCCTCACCGCGCTGGCGCAGATCGCCGCCGAGGAGCTCGACCTCGATCTCGGCCAGGTCCGCATCATGTCCGGCAACAGCGTCGAGGGCCCCGGCGAAGGCTATACCTCGTCGAGCTGGTCGATCGAGCATTCCGGCGCGGCCATCCGCCTCGTCGCCGCCGAGGTCCGCGCCATGGCGATCGAGCGCGCCGCGCTGCGCCTCAACGCCGCGCCGGACGAGATCGCGGTTGCGGCCGGCACCTTCCTGCGCAACGGCGAGCCGAGCGGCATCGACTACTGGACGATCGCGCCGGAGCTCGACCTGTCGGTCGAGGCGAGCGGCACGGTGGCGCCCAAGCCGGCTTCCGCCCATCGCATCGTCGGCACCAGCGTGCCGCGCCTCGACCTGCCGGCCAAGCTCGCCGGCGCGGGCTTCATCCACGACATGGAGCTGCCGGGCATGCTGCATGCGCGCACGCTGCGCCAGCCCGGCCGCGACGCCCGCCTCGTTTCGCTCAACGAGGCGGCGATCCGGCGCAAGGCCGGCGCGCCGATCGAGATCGTCCGCGTCGGCCAGTTCGTCGCCTTCGCCGGCGGGGACGAGACGGCCGTGCGCCGGGCGGCCGTCGCCGCCGAGGCCTGCGCCGTCTGGGAGAATGCCCGCACCCTGCGGCCCGAGCAGGCGACGGCCGCCTGGGTGGCGGCCCAGCCCTCGCACGACCGCCTGATCGGCGACGCCTTTACCGACGGCATACCGGCGCGCGTCTCGGCCCGTTTCACTCGGCCATTCCTGTCGCACGGCTCGATCGCGCCCTCCTGCGCGCTGGCGCTGTTCGGGGACGGCCGCCTCACCGTCTGGTCGCATGCGCAGGGCATGCACCCGCTGAGCGCCAACATCGCCAAGACCGTCGACCTGCCGCCCGACCGCGTCGCCTGCCACCACGTGCAGGGCGGCGGCTGCTACGGCCACAACGGTGCCGACGACGCGGCCCTCGACGCCGCCCTCGTGGCGATGGCCCTGCCCGGTCGGCCGATCCGCCTGTTCTGGCGGCGCGAGGAGGAGTTCGCCTGCGAGCCGCTGTCGTCCGCCATGACGGTCGCCGTCCACGCCGTGCTCGACGCCGCCGGCCGCCCCGTCGACTGGACGACCGAGATCTGGAGCGCCGCCCACGGCCAGCGCCCCGGCGTCGGCGGCGCCACCCTTCTCGCCGCCGAGGCGCTGGAGACGCCGCCTCCGCCCCGAAAGCCCTTCGACGTGCCGGAGGAGCGCGGCGGCGGCGCGACCCGCAACGGCATCCCGCTCTACGCGGTCGGTCCCAAACGCATCGACTTCCACCTGGTCCACGACGTGCCGGTGCGCACCTCCTCGCTGCGCGGGCTGGGCGCCACGCTCAACGTCTTCGCCATCGAGGCGCTGGTCGACGACCTTGCCGCCCGCGTCGAGCAGGACCCGCTCGCCTACCGGCTGTCGATCCTCCCCGACCCGCGCGCGCGCCACGTGCTTGAACGCGCGGCCGTGATGGCCGGCTGGCCGCGGCGCGGCGCCGGCGGCGACGGGCGCGGCATGGGGCTGGGGCTCGCCCGCTACAAGAACACCGCCGCCTATGCGGCCGTCGTCGCCGCCGTCGAGGTCGAGGAGGCCGTGCGCGTCACCGACGTCTGGTGCGCCGTCGACGCCGGGCTGGTTATCAACCCTGACGGCCTCGCCAACCAGGTCGAGGGCAACATCGTCCAGGCCGTGAGCTGGACGCTGATCGAGGAGGTCCGCTTCGGCGAGACGGGCGTCGCCAGCACCGACTGGGCGAGCTATCCCGTCATCCGCTTTTCCGACATTCCCGAGATCCGGGTCGAGCTGGTCGATGCGCGCGAGCACCCGCCGCTCGGCGTCGTCGAATGCCCCGGCGGCCCAGCCGCCGCCGCGGTCGGCA
>JAFKJY010000091.1 GCA_017305835.1 Hyphomicrobiales bacterium | reverse complement strand
CGACGACTTCGACATGATCGAGACCCTCTACGGCGTGGGCTACCGCTTCCGGGAGGTGTGAACCGGAGAGACCCACGACCGTTCATGGTGATGGCGACCGAAACCGGGAAGGATGCCAAGGGCGCGCGCACGGCCGGGCGGCCGATGCTGCTGTCGCGGGCGGCGACCTGGCTGCGCCGCGTCCTCGGCCATTACATCTTTTCCAGCCTCACCCAACGCATCATCGTGCTCAACCTCGCGGGGCTGGGCGTGCTGGTGGTCGGCATCCTCTACCTGAACCAGTTCCGCGAGGGGCTGATCGACGCCCGCGTCGAGAGCCTGATGACGCAGGGCGAGATCATCGCCGGCGCCATCGCCGCCTCGGCCACCGTCGAGACCGATTCGATCTCGATCGACCCGGAGAAGCTGCTCGAGCTGCAGGCCGGCGAGAGCCTGCCGCCCGGTTCCGACCGGCTCGACAGCCTCGATTTCCCGATCAATCCCGAGCGCGTCGCGCCGGTGCTGCGCCGGCTGATCTCGCCGACGCGCACGCGCGCCCGCATCTACGACCGCGACGCCAACCTGCTGCTCGATTCGCGCCATCTCTATTCGCGCGGCCAGATCCTGCGCTACGACCTGCCCTCGGTCGAGGAGGAGCAGCCGGGCCTGATCGACCGCATCGAGAAGCGGATCGGCAATTTCCTGCGCCGCACCGACCTGCCGGTCTACCGCGAGCAGCCGGGCGGCAACGGCGCCGCCTTCCCCGAGGTGATCGGCGCGCTGTCGGGCAGCCCGTCCACGGTGGTGAGGGTCAGCGAGCAGGGCGAGATGATCGTCTCGGTGGCGGTGCCGGTGCAGCGCTTCCGCGCCGTGCTCGGCGCGCTGATGCTGTCGACCCAGGGCGGCGACATCGACAAGATCGTGGCGGCCGAGCGCAGCGCCATCTTCCGCGTCTTCGGCGTCGCCGCGCTGGTCACCGGCATCCTGTCGCTGCTGCTCGCGTCCACCATCGCCAACCCGCTGCGCCGCCTGTCGGCGGCCGCCGTGCGGGTCCGCCGCGGGGTCAAGAACCGCGAGGAGATCCCAGACTTCTCCGACCGCCAGGACGAGATCGGCAATTTGTCGGTGGCGCTGCGCGACATGACCAACGCGCTCTACGCCCGCATCGAGGCGATCGAAAGCTTCGCCGCCGACGTCAGCCATGAATTGAAGAACCCGCTGACGTCGCTGCGCAGCGCGGTCGAGACGCTGCCGCTGGCCAAGAACGACGCCTCGCGGGCGCGGCTGATGGAGGTGATCCAGCACGACGTGCGGCGGCTCGACCGGCTGATCACCGACATTTCCGACGCCTCCCGCCTCGACGCCGAGCTCGCCCGCGTCGACGCCGGCCGGGTCGACTTGAAGAAATTCCTCGGCGACATCGTCGCGCTGTCGCGCGAGGTTGCGCGCGGCAAGCGGCAGGCCGAGGTCGAGTTCAAGGCGGCCAAGCTGCCGCAGGGCGTCAAGGGCTACTACGTGACCGGCCACGAATCGCGGCTCGGCCAGGTGATCTCCAACCTGATCGACAACGCCCGCTCCTTCGTGCCGGAGGAGAACGGCCGCATCGTCATCGGCCTGTCGCGCAGCGGCCGCCGCAACATCGTCACCGTCGAGGACAACGGCCCCGGCATCCGCCCCGACGCGCTGGAGCGCATCTTCGAGCGCTTCTACACCGACCGGCCGTCGAGCGAGGCCTTCGGCCAGAATTCCGGCCTCGGCCTGTCGATCAGCCGGCAGATCGTCGAGGCGCATGGCGGCACGCTGACGGCCGAGAACATCGCCGGCACCAAGCCGGGCGACATACGCGGCGCCCGCTTCGTGGTGGCGCTGCCCGCGGAAGACTGACTTGGCCTCGAACTTCCACGCCGGCGCGGTGCTGCTGGCCGACCGCGGCGTGCTGGTCGCCGGCCCGTCTGGCGCCGGCAAGACGGCGCTCTGCCTGACCCTGCTCGACCAGGCGCGGCTCCACGGATATGCCGCGCGGCTCGTCTGCGACGACCAGGTGCTGCTCTCGGCGGCGCCGAATGGCCGCCTGATCGCGGCGGCCCCGCCGCCGATCGCCGGCCTCGTCGAGCTGCGCGGCTTCGGCCCGGCGCCGATCGCCGCAGAGGCTCGCATGGTGGTCGACCTTCTGGTGCGGCTTGTCGATCCGGCCGCCGCGCCGCGCATCGCGCAGGAGGCATCCGCCATGCTGGAAGGCTGCCGGATCCCGGCGCTCGACCTGCCGGCGCGTTTCGCCGCCGGCGCGGCTCGGGCGGTCGCGGGCCTGCTCCGTCTGCCGCCTTTCGGCCCCTGACGCGGCCTGGAAGGCCGTTCGGGGCGTCGCCGGGCCGGTCTTCGCACCTGCGGCAAAATGGCCCTTGGTGCCTCAAATAGGGGCTTGTAAACGCGCAAGCCGCCGTCAAGATAGCGCCCCTGTCGCCGGCCGTGGGGGTACGGCAGCGACGGCAAGGAAAACAGGGCCCACGCGGGAGCCAGTTCAGGATGATCGGACTCGTGCTTGTGACGCACGGTCGGCTTGCCGATGAGTTCCGGCACGCTGTGGAGCATGTCGTGGGGCCTCAGGAAAGCTTCGAGACGGTCTCGATCGAGGCCGACGACGACATCGAGCAGCGCCGGGCCGACATCATCGCGGCGGTGGCGCGGGCTGACACCGGCCACGGCGTCATCATCCTGACCGACATGTTCGGCGGCACGCCGTCCAACCTCGCCATCTCGGTCATGCGGTCGGGCACGGTCGAGGTGGTCGCCGGCATGAACCTGCCGATGCTGATCAAGCTCACCAGCGTGCGCAGCGCCGACGACATGGGCCGGGCGCTGACCGAGGCGCAGGCCGCCGGCCGCAAGTACATCAACGTCGCCAGCCAGGTGCTCGCCGCCAAATGACGAGTACGGTCCCCGCCGCCGGCCGCCTGTCGCGCCGCCTCGAGATCGTCAACCAGCGCGGCCTGCACGCCCGCGCCTCGGCCAAGTTCGTGCAGGTGGCGAGCGCCTTCCAGGCCGACATCGAGGTCGAGAAGGACGGCACCGTCGTCGGCGGCACCTCGATCATGGGCCTGATGATGCTGGCGGCCAGCCCCGGCTGCTGCATCACCGTGCGCGCCAGCGGCGCCGACGCCCAATCCGCCCTCGACGCGCTGGCGCAGCTCGTCGCCGACAGGTTCGGCGAGGAGATCTGAGGCCGCTTCCGGGGCTATTCCCGGTCGCCTTCCGCCGGCGGCTCGTCGCCGGCTCCGTCCAGAAACGCCAGAAAGGCCTTCCGGTCCGCCGCCTTCGCGCGCGACCGGAAGAAGTCTTCGGTTTCGAGCGCCGACAGCTTTTCGGCGACCGCCACGTTGATGAACTGGTTGAGGCTGGTCCCCTCGCTCGCGGCGATCCGCTCCGCGGCCTGCTTCAGCGAGGGCTGGAGACGCAGCGCATAGTTGGACTTGCTCATGTGAGCCTCCTCATCGTCTCGGCCGGTGTGACCACTTCGATACCGAACTTCTGTGCCGGCCCGAAGTGCCGGACGTTGAACGTGACGATACGGTCGGCACGGCCGTTGATGGCAGTCTCCAGAACCATCTCGTCCGCGAGGTCGCCAAGCTGCGGACGCCAGAGATAATGCAGCTTCACGGGCGCGATGATCGTCGCCAGATAGCCCAAGAATCCCCTGACGTCGCGTTCGGTCAGCCGCGTCGCAAGCAGATGCTCCGGCCTGGTCAGTACCGCTTCATATTCCAGGAACAACGGCACGCTCACAAGCATCGTGAGCCGTCCATCGCCGACCGTGCGGAGCAGTGCATTCGAGGCGCCGGACCTGCTGCGTCGCGCGGCAATGATGACATTCGTATCGATCACCACTCTCAGCATATTCCTGAAGATATCATATCGCCAAGAATATGCAAGATGTTGCGGATTGCAGAGGAATGCACAGATAACGATTTCTTTATATCCATTGTCCAGCCGGGCTCGATCTGCTAGGCACCCGCACGATATGCGCCCGCCGACCGCGCCGGCGCGCACCATTCCGCAAATTCCGGAGCAAACGATGGCGAACAGGGACTATGTCGTGGCCGATATCGGGCTTGCCGATTGGGGCCGCAAGGAAATCGAGATCGCCGAGACCGAGATGCCCGGCCTGATGGCCAGCCGCGAGGAGTTCGGCGCGTCCAAGCCGCTCAAGGGCGCCCGCATCTCCGGCTCGCTGCACATGACCATCCAGACGGCCGTGCTGATCGAGACGCTGAAGGCGCTCGGCGCCGACGTGCGCTGGGCCTCCTGCAACATCTTCTCGACGCAGGACCATGCGGCGGCAGCGATCGCCGCCGGCGGCACCGCCGTCTTCGCCGTCAAGGGCGAGAGCCTCGAGGATTACTGGACCTATACCGACCGCATCTTCCAGTGGCCGGACGGCCAGCCGTCGAACATGATCCTCGACGACGGCGGCGACGCCACCATGTACATCCTGATCGGCGCCCGCGCCGAAGCCGGCGAGGACGTGCTGTCCAAGCCGGGCAGCGAGGAGGAGGAGATCCTCTTCGCCCAGATCGCCAGGCGCATGAAGGAGACGCCGGGCTTCTTCACCAAGACCCGCGCCGCCATCCGCGGCGTGTCGGAGGAGACGACCACCGGCGTCAACCGGCTCTACCAGCTCCAGAAGAAGGGCCTGCTGCCCTTCCCGGCGATCAACGTCAACGACAGCGTCACCAAGTCGAAGTTCGACAACAAGTACGGCTGCAAGGAATCGCTGGTCGACGGCATCCGCCGCGGCACCGACGTGATGATGGCCGGCAAGGTCGCCGTCGTCTGCGGCTATGGCGACGTCGGCAAGGGCTCGGCCGCCTCGCTCAAGGGCGCCGGCGCCCGCGTCAAGGTCACCGAGGTCGACCCGATCTGCGCCCTGCAGGCGGCGATGGACGGCTTCGAGGTCGTCACGCTGGAGGACGCGGCACCCACCGCCGACATCGTCATCACCACCACCGGCAACAAGGACGTCGTCACGCTCGACCACATGCGGGCGATGAAGGACATGGTGATCGTCGGCAATATCGGCCACTTCGACAACGAGATCCAGGTCGCCGCGTTGCGCAACCTGAAGTGGACCAACGTCAAGCCGCAGGTCGACATGATCTCCTTCCCGGACGGCAAGCGCATGATCCTGCTGTCGGAAGGCCGCCTGCTCAACCTCGGCAACGCCACCGGCCATCCGAGCTTCGTCATGAGCGCCTCCTTCACCAACCAGGTGCTGGCGCAGATCGAGCTGTTCACCCGCGGCAAGCAGTACGAGAACAAGGTCTACACGCTGCCCAAGCACCTCGACGAGAAGGTCGCCCGGCTGCATCTGGCCAAGCTCAACGCCACGCTGACCGAGCTCTCCGACGAGCAGGCCGCCTATATCGGGGTCACGCCGAAGGGCCCGTTCAAGCCCGAGCACTACAGATACTGACGAGCTCCGCTTCTTGCACAACATATTGAGGCCGGGCCGTTGACAACGGCCCGGCCTTCTTTTTGCGGCAACGGATTCTTCACGCCGATTCGCCAAGCCTGTACATTGAAGTGATTCGCGACGTCGCCGTTACGGGGCGGGGAGGTCGCGCGCTGCATGACGGTCTTGCATTCACGCGGCGGAGAGGGACCTGGACATGCCGGAATTCGTCCCGCCAGAGGCGGGAAGCGCCAGCGATGGCGGCAATGGCGATTCACGAGATGCGCACCGCGGGCGGGCGGGCGGGCTGAAGGCCGTGGCCGGCGTGGCGGCGCTCGCCGCCGGCGCCTCGCTGCTGTCGCTGGCGGCGCATGCGCAGGCCGACGCGCCCGCGGCCGTCGGCTTCACCGCGCTGGAGGCGATTCAGTTCGCCGTGTTCGCCGGCATCACCGGCGCCGCTATGCTGTCGGCCATCTGGCTGATCCGCGAGCGCGGCCGCACGGCGGCCGAGAACACGCAGTTGCGCGGCCGCGTCGCCGAGATCGGCGCGGCGCTCCATCGCGCCGACACGCTGCTGAACCTCAACGACCAGCGCGTCGTCATCTGGCAGGAGGAGGGCCGTAAGCCCGACCTCGTCGGCACCCTGCCGGCCGCCGCCGGCGTGCCCGACGATCGCGGCCAGTTCCTCGCCTTCGGCCGCTGGCTGGAGCCGCGCTCGGCGGCCGAGCTGGAGCATGCGGTGGCTGCGCTGCGCGAGGCCGGCACCGCCTTCGAGATCATGGTCGAGACGGGCAACGGCACGCTGCTCGAGGCGCAGGGCCGCCGCGCCGCTTCGAGCCGGGTGCTGCGCTTCCGCTCGCTGTCGGCTGCCGAGCGCGCGCATGCGCGGCTCAAGCTGGAGCACCAGCGCGTGCTCATCGAGCGCGACAATTTGATCGGGCTGGCCAACGTGCTGGCCATGCCGGTCTGGATGCGAGGGGCTGATGGCCGCCTGCAATGGGTGAACCACGCCTATGCCGCCGCCGTCGAGGCCGAATCGCCGGTCGCCGCCGTGCAGGAAGGGCGCGAGTTCCTCGGCACCCAGGCGCGCGAGGCGATCGCCCGCCAGCAGCAGACCGAGCCCGCCTTCGCCGGCAAGCTCGCCACCGTGGTCGGCGGCGACCGCCGGGTCTATGCGGTGACCGACCATGCCGGGCGCGAGGGATCGGCCGGCATGGCCGTCGACGTCAGCGACATAGAGGGCGTGCGCGAGGAATACGAGCGCATGGTGCGCAGCCACGCCGACACGCTCGACCAGTTGAACACGGCGGTGGCCATCTTCGATTCGGAGCGCAAGCTGCGCTTCTTCAACCAGGCCTTCCAGAAGCTGTGGGAACTCGACATCCGCTTCCTCGAGAGCGCGCCCGAGCATGCCCTCGTGCTCGACCGGCTGCGCAGCGACGGCAAGCTCGCCGAGCAGCCGGAATGGCGGCGCTGGAAGGAGAACCTTCTGTCGGCCTACCAGGCGCCGGACTCGCAGGAGCACTGGTGGCACCTGCCCGACCGCCGCACCATCCGCGTCGTCGCCAACCCGCAGGCCAATGGCGGCGTCACCTGGATCTTCGAGAACCTGACCGAGAAGATCGACCTCGAGACCCGCTACAACACCGCCGTGCGCGTGCAGGGTGAGACGCTCGACAACCTCGCCGAGGGCGTCGCCGTGTTCGGCCCGGACGGAAGGCTGCGGCTCTCAAACCCCGCCTTCGCCAGCCTGTGGGGGCTGGACGCGGCGCTCGTCGTGCCCGACACGCACATCTCGACCATCCGCGCGCTGTGCAAGGACATCGCCGTCGACAGCCCGTGGGGCGACTTCATCGCCGCCGCGACCGGCTTCGACGACGAGCGCCGCGACCGCCACGGCCAGGTCGAGCTGAGGAACGGCTCGGTGCTGCGCTACGCGGTGATCCACCTGCCCAACGGCCAGGTGATGATGACCTTCGTCGACGTCACCGACAGCGTCAACGTCGAGCGGGCGCTGAAGGACAAGAACGAGGCGCTGCAGCGCGCCGACCAGTTGAAGAACGACTTCGTCCAGCACGTGTCCTACGAGCTGCGCTCGCCGCTGACCAACATCATCGGCTTCACCGAGCTTCTGGCCATGCCCGGCATGGGCGAGCTCGACAGGCGCCAGCGCGAATATGTCGAGCATATCGGCTCGTCCTCGGCGGTGCTGCTGACCATCGTCAACGACATCCTCGACCTCGCCACGGTCGACGCCGGTATCATGGAGCTGGACATCGGCGAGGTGCCGGTGCGCCGGATCGTCGAGGCCGCCGCCGAGCTGGTGGCCGACCGGCTGCGCGAGCATCGTATCGCGCTGGAGCTGGATACGGCCGCCGCGCCCGCCACCTTCCACGCCGACGAGCACCGCGTGCGCCAGGTCCTGTTCAACCTGCTCGCCAATGCCGTCAACTACGCGCCGGAGGACAGCACCGTTTCGCTGGCCGCGCGCGCCTATGAGGGCGGCGTCGAGTTCTCCGTCCACGACGACGGCCCCGGCATGCCGGTCGAGCGGCTGGAGACGGTGTTCCGCCGCTTCGAGCCGAAGGCCGAGGGCGGCCGCCGCCGCGGCGCCGGGCTCGGCCTGTCGATCGTCAAGAGCTTCGTCGAGCTGCATGGCGGCACCGTCGCCATCGACAGCGGCAGGGGCCACGGCACGACAGTGACCTGCCGCTTCCCGCTCGCCCCCACCGGCATGCGCGCCGCCGCCGAGTAGTCCTCCATATGGCCGAGCCCGGTCTCACCCTGTTCCTGGCCGACGAGGCGGCGACCGAGCGGCTCGGCGACGACCTCGCCGCAGCCTTGAAGCCCGGCGATGTCGTGGCGCTGCACGGCGACCTCGGCGCCGGCAAGACGACGCTCGCCCGCGCGATCCTGCGCAGCCTCGCCGCCGACCCCGGCCTCGAAGTGCCGAGCCCGACCTTCACGCTGGTGCAGGCCTACGAGGCGCGCTTGCCCGTCGCCCATTTCGACCTCTACCGCCTCGCAGCGCCCGACGAGCTCGACGAGCTCGGCTTCGACGAGGCGCTCGCCGGCGGCGTGGCGCTGGTCGAGTGGCCCGAGCGCGCTGGCGACCGCCTGCCGGAAACCGCGATCCATGTCCGGCTGACGGAAGACGGCGCCGGCCGCCGCGCCGCGATCGAGGCACCGGGGCCGGCGCTGGCCCGCCTGCGCCGCTCGCTCGCCATCCGCGATTTCCTCGGCCGTGCCGGCTGGGGCAATGCGCGCCGAGAATTCCTGCTGGGCGACGCCTCGACCCGCGCCTACGAGACCGTCAGCGTCGCCGATCAGCCTCCGCGCATTTTGATGAACGCGCCGCGCCAGCCGGACGGGCCGCCGATCCGCGACGGCAAGCCCTACAGCCGCATTGCCAAGCTGGCCGAATCGGTGACGCCCTTCGTCGCCGTGGGCAGGGCGCTGAAGGGCGCCGGCTTCGCCGCGCCGGACATCTATGCCGCCGACCTCGACGCCGGCCTGCTGCTGATCGAGCATCTCGGCACCGGCAATTTTCTCGACGACGGCGCGCCGGTGGCGGAGCGCTACCGCGCCGCTGCCGAGCTGCTGGCCGACCTGCACGCCGTCCGCTGGGACCCGGAGATGCCGGCCGCGCCCGGCGTCGTCCACCGCGTGCCACCCTACGACCGCGAGGCGATGGGGATGGAGACCGAACTGCTGCTCGACTGGTACGTCCCGCGCGAGCGCGGCAGGCCGGCGAACGAGGCCGAGCGGGCGCTGTTCCGCGACGCGTGGGGCGCGGTGTTCGATGCGCTGGCAGACGCCGAGACCTCGCTGGTGCTGCGCGACTACCATTCGCCCAACCTGATCTGGCGGCCGCAGCGGGCGGGCCGCGACCGGCTCGGCGTCATCGACTTCCAGGACGCGCTGATCGGCCCGGCCGCCTACGACGTCGCCTCGCTGGCCATGGATGCGCGCGTGACCATCCCGCCGGCGCGGGAGGCCGACACCGTCGCGGCCTATTGCGCGGCGCGGCAGGCCCGTGGCAGCTTCGATCCGGCCCGCTTCGCGCGCGACTACGCGATCATGGCCGCGCAGCGGAACTCCAAGATCCTCGGCATCTTCGTGCGGTTGAACGACCGCGACGGCAAGCCGCACTACCTGAAGCACCTGCCGCGCATCCGCGACTACCTCTCCCGCGCGCTCGCCCACCCCGCGCTGGCGCCGGTGCGGGAGGCGTATCGCAAGCTTGGGATCGTCGGGAGCGGACCGTCCGCATGACTGCGCCGAAGACCGCGATGGTGCTCGCCGCGGGGCTGGGCAAGCGGCTGCGGCCGATCACCGACACGCTGCCCAAGCCGCTGGTCAGGATCGCCGGCGAAACCCTGCTCGACCGCGGGCTGGACAGCCTCGCGGCGGCCGGCGTCGCCACCGCGGTGGTCAACGTGCACCATCTGGGCGGCCAGATCGTGCGCCACGTCGCCGGCCGCGCCCGTCCGAAGGTGCTGGTCTCCGACGAGAGCGACCGGCTGCTCGATTCGGCCGGCGGCATCGTCAGGGCGCTGCCGCTGCTCGGCGCTGATCCGTTCTTCATCCTCAATGCCGACACGTTCTGGATCGATGAAGGCGAGCCCAATCTCGGCCGCCTTTCCCTTGCATGGGACGGCGCGCGCATGGATATTCTGCTGATGCTCGCCGATCTCGCCGACGCCACCGGCCATTCCGGCGGAACCGACTTCCTCGTCGGCGCCGACGGGCGGCTCGCGCGCTCGAAGGGCGACCCGGCCGGCGCGATCTATGCCGGCGCGGCCATCGTGCACCCGCGCATCTTCGCGGACGCCGCGGCCGAGCCGCACTCGCTCAACCTCTATTTCGACCGCGCCATGCAGGCCGGCCGCCTGTTCGGGATGCGCATGCGCGGGCGCTGGATCACCGTCGGCACGCCGGACGCGATTCCCGCTGCGGAGGCCGCCGTCGCCGCCGCGACGAAGGGACGATGAGCGCCCGGCCGCGGCTCCATTCGATCCCGCCGGGAGCGAACTTCCTCGAAACGCTCGCGCGCGCCGTGCTCGACGGCCGGCTGGTGCCGGGCGCGCCGGCCTCCGCCGACCCGCTGGCGCTCGCCGCCACCACCATCTACGTGCCGACGCGCCGCGCTGCGCGCGCGCTGCGCGAGGCCTTCGTCGAATTGTCCCGGGTTCCGGCCGCGATCCTGCCGACGATCCGCCCGCTCGGCGAGTTCGACGAGGACGCGGCTGCCTTCGAGCCGCTCGGTCCGGCCCTGCCGGAGCTGGCGCCGCCGGTCGCGTCGCTCGACCGGCTGCTGCTGCTCGCGCCGCTGATCCAGCGCTGGAAGCAGCGCCTGCCGGCCCACATCCGCTCCCGCTTCGACGAGGACGTGGTGGTGCCGGCTTCCGCCGCCGACGCGGTGTGGCTCGCGCGCGACCTCGCCGCGCTGATCGACGAGATGGAGACGGAGGGCGCCGACTGGGGCCGGCTCGCCGGGCTGGTCGACGCGGAGCTGGCCGGCTGGTGGCAGGTGACGCTCGATTTCCTGGCGATCGTCACCGAGCATTTCCCGGCCGCGCTGGCCGCGATCGGCCGCTCCAGCCCCGGCGCCCATCGCAGCGCCCTGATCGACGCGGAGACCGAGCGCTTGAAGCGCAACCCGCCGGCCGGGCCGGTGATCGCCGCCGGCTCGACCGGCTCGATCCCCGCCACCGCGCGGCTGCTCTCGGTCATCGCCCGGCTGCCGCGCGGCGCCGTCGTGCTGCCCGGCCTCGACCCGGCGCTCGACGAGCGGTCGTGGCGCGAGCTGGCGGCCGAGAAGCCGCATCCGTCCGCCTGCGGCCACCCGCAGTTCGGCCTGCGCAAGCTGCTTGGCACCATCGGCGCCGACCGCGCCGAGGTGAATGCGGTCGGCGCCGTCGCGCCCGCGCTCACCGCCCGCGCGCGGCTGGTGGCCGAGGCGCTGCGGCCGGCCGAGACGACCGACATGTGGGCGGCCTCGCGCGGCCTGGCGGGCGACCTCGTGGCGCAGGGCGCGCTGGCCGAAATGGCGCTGGTCGAGGCCGGCAGCGAGCGCGAGGAGGCGCTGGCCGTCGCCGTCGCTCTGCGGCTGGCGGTCGGCGAGGGCCGAAGCGCGGCGCTGGTCACGCCGGACCGCGCGCTCGCCCGCCGGGTGTCCGTCGAGCTCGGCCGCTTCGGCATCCGCGCCGACGATTCCGGCGGCACGCCGCTCGCCCGCGCGCCGGCGGCGGCGCTGCTCGCCCGCCTTGCCGAGGCGGTCTGCGCACCGGGCGACCCGGTGGCGATCCTGGCGCTGATCAAGCATCCGCTGCTCCAGTGCGGCCTGCCGCGGCTGCTGGTTCGGCAGGCGGCCGAGATGGTCGAGCTGGTGGCGCTGCGCGGCGGCACGGGCCGGCCCGAGCTTGCCTCCCTGCGCGAGCATTTCGCCCGGCGGCTGGAGTTCTGGACGAATGCCGAGTTTCCGCCCTTCTGGCTCGCCCGGCTCGGCGCGCGGCAGCTCGAGGACGCCAACCGCTTCATCGACGCGCTGGCCGGCGCCATCGCGCCGCTGGCGACGCTCGCCGCGCGCGAGGAGGTGACGTTCGGCGACATCGCCCGCGCCACGGTTCGAGCGCTGGAGGCGCTCGGCCGCGACGAGGCCGGTGGCCTCGACGGGCTCTATGCCGGCGACGCCGGCGAGGTGCTGGTCGGCTTCCTGCGCGACCTCGCCGATTCGCGCACCGGCCTCGCCTTCGCCCCGCGCGACTGGCCCGGCATGCTCGCAGCGCTGCTGGCCGGCCCGACGGTGAAGCCCTCGCCCGGCGCCGACAGCCGCGTCCATATCTGGGGCGCGCTGGAGGCCCGCCTCCAGCATGTCGACACGCTGGTGCTCGGCGGCCTCAACGAGGGGAGCTGGCCGCGCCGGCCCGAGCCCGACCGCTTCATGTCGCGGCTGATGAAGGCCGGCGTCGACCTCGAGCCGCCGGAGCGGCGCATCGGCCAGGCCGCGCACGACTTCATGATGGCGATGGGCGCGGAGCGCGTCGTGCTGACCCGCTCGGCCCGCGCCGGCGACGCGCCGGCCGTCGCCTCGCGCTGGCTGCAGCGGCTGGCCGCCTTCGTCGGCGAAGCCGAGGCGGCGGCGCTGCGCGCGCGCGGCGAGGAACTGGTCCGCTGGGGCCGGCTGCTCGACGCAGCACCCTCCGTGCCCTTCGCGGCGCGGCCCTGCCCGAAGCCGCCGCTGGCGGCGCGGCCGAAACGCTTTTCCGTCACCGAGATCGAGACGCTGCGGCGCGACCCCTATGCGGTCTATGCGCGGCGCGTGCTGGCGCTGAAGCCGCTCGACCCGCTGATCCGCGATCCGGGCGCGGCCGAGCGCGGCCAGCTCTTCCACGACATATTGCACCGCTTCTCGGCCGCCGGGCTGGACCCGCACGCACCGGAGGCGGATGCGGGATTGCTGGAGATCGGCCGCGCGGTGTTCGACGAGGCGGAGCTGCCGCCCGACGTCGATGCGGTGTGGTGGCCGCGTTTCGCCGCGCTCGCCCCCGGCATCGTCGAATGGGAGCGGCAGCACCGGCCCGCGGGCGTCGGCGCGCGGCTCTCCGAGGCCGTGGCGACGCCGGCCGCGATCGGCATGACGGGCGTGGTGCTGTCGGGCCGCGCCGACCGCATCGACCTGCGCCCGTCCGGGCTGGCCGACATCCTCGACTTCAAGACCGGCTCCTACCCGTCGAAGCGGCAGGCGCACATGCTGGTCGCGCCGCAACTCTCGCTCGAAGGCGCGCTGCTCGCGCGCGGCGCCTTTGCCGAGGCCGGCCGCCGCACCCCGGCCGAGCTCGCCTATGTGCGGCTGAAGGCGAACGGCGAGGTGACGGAGGAGTCCATCCTCTCCTTCAACCGGCAGGCCCGCTCGGCCGAGGAGCTCTCGGAGGAGGCGTGGGCGCGGCTGGAGAAGCTTGCCGCCTGGTACGGCGACGAGGCCAACGGCTACCTGTCGCGGGCGCTGCCCTTCCGCGAGCGCGACATGAGCGGCGACTACGACCACCTCGCCCGCGTGCTCGAATGGTCGGCCGGCGGCGCCGACGGCGAGGGGGAAGGCGAATGAGCGCGCCCCGGCAAATTCCCGCCGAAACGATCCGCCGGCAAGGGCTGGCTTCGGACCCGGCGTGCTCGGCCTGGGTCTCGGCCAATGCCGGCTCGGGCAAGACGCACGTTCTGTCGCAGCGCGTCGTGCGGCTGCTGCTCGACAACGTCGAGCCGTCGAAGATCCTGTGCCTGACCTATACGCGCGCGGCCGCCGCCAACATGGCCAACCGCGTCTTTCGCGACCTGTCGGCCTGGAGCCTGATGGACGATGCGGCGCTCGGCGCCCGCATTGCGGAGCTGACCGGCCGGCCGGCGGACGCCGCCCGGCTGGCGCTGGCGCGGCGGCTGTTCGCCCGCGCGCTGGAGACGCCGGGCGGCCTCAAGATCCAGACCATCCACGCCTTCTGCGAGGCCGTGCTCCAGCAGTTCCCGCTGGAGGCCAACATCGCCGGTCATTTCGAGATGCTGGACGCGGAGATGGAAGCCGCCCTCGTCGCCGAGGCGCGCCGCGACATGATCTCGGGCGCGGCCGGCGGCGAGAACGTCGGGCTGGCCGACGCCTTCGCCGACGTGCTGCAGCGCGGCGGCGAGGCGGGGCTGGACGACCTGCTGGCCGAGATCGTGGCCAAGCGCGACGGCCTGCGCCGCTTCATCGACGCGATCGGCGGCGGGGCGCCGCCCTGGGCGGCGCTCGGCGAGGCGTTCGGGCTGGCGCCCGGCGAGACGGCCGCTTCTCTCTCGGCCGCCGCCTGGCCGCTTCCGGGCTTCGACGAGCCGTACGTGGCGCAGCTCGGGCGAGCGGTGGAGGGCATCGCCGCCGCCCGCTTCGCCAACGACGTGGTGCCCTTCCTGCGCGAGGCCTTCGCCGAGACCGACCCGGTCAGGCGGCTCGACCTCGCCTGCAAGGGTCTGCTGACCTCGAAGGGCGAGCTCTACGGGCCGAGCGCGCTGACCAAGGCGCTCGTCGCCCGCCTGCCCGACCTGCCGGAGCGTTACGGCGCGGCGGCGAGCGCGGCGATCGCCGCGAAGGACCGCATCGCGCTCGCTGCCATGCTGGCCGCCACCGGCTCGGCGCTGACGCTGGCCGACTGGCTGATCGGCCGCTACGAGCGGCTGAAGAGCGCGCGCGGCTTCCTCGACTTCAACGACCTGATCGACCGCACGGTGCGGCTGCTCGCCCGCGACGAGGCGAGCGCCTGGGTGCAGTACAAGCTCGACCGCGGCATCGACCACATCCTGATCGACGAGGCGCAGGACACCAGCCCCGACCAGTGGCAGGTGGTGAAGAAGCTCGCCGCCGAGTTCTTCACCGGACAAGGTGCGCGCGACCGCGTCCACCGCACGATCTTTGCCGTGGGCGACGAGAAGCAGTCGATCTATTCCTTCCAGGGCGCCGAGCCGGCCGCCTTTTCGGAGACCCGGCTCGAGTTCCGGAGCCGCATCGCCGGCGCGCGCGGCGCCTTCGAGGAGGTGCGGCTGCTGCAATCCTTCCGCTCGACGCGCGAGGTGCTGTCGGCCGTCGATCTCGTCTTTGCGGCGGAGGAGCGCCGGCAGGGCCTGACGCGCGACCCCGAGCCGATCGTGCACGAGGGCATCCGCGACGCCGAGCCGGGCTATGTCGAGCTGTGGTCGTCGCTCGGCCCGGTCGAGGCCGAGGAGCCGGACGACTGGACCGCGGCGATCGACCACGCCTCGGCCCCGGCGACCCGGCTCGCCGAGACGATCGCGGCGACCATCACCGGCTGGATTGCCTCCGGCGAGCTGCTGGAGGGGCGCGGCCGCCGCGTCGCGCCGGGCGACGTCATGGTGCTGGTGCGCAAGCGCGACAGCTTCGTGCACGCGCTGTCGCGGGCGCTCAAGAACCGCGGCGTGCCGGTCGCGGGCGCCGACCGGCTGCTCCTGACCGACCACATCGCGGTCAAGGACCTGCTCGCCATCGCCCGTTTCGCGCTCCAGCCCGAGGACGACCTGTCGCTCGCCGCGCTGCTGCGGAGCCCGGTCTTCGCGCTGGAGGAAGAGGAGCTGTTTTCGCTGGCGCACGGGCGCGGCGCGGCCTCGCTGTTCTCGGTCATGCGGGCGAAGGCGCCCGCCGACCCGCGCATGGCGGAGATCGTCGCCACGCTGGAGGAATGGCGCAACGCGGCGGCCTTCCGCCCGGCCTTCGAGTTCTACGCGGCGATCCTCGCCGGCACGCCGCAGCGCGAGGGCGCGCGCCACCGGCTGGTTGCGCGGCTGGGCGCGGAGGCCGGCGACATCATCGACGAGTTCCTGTCGTTTTGCCTGGCAGCCGAGCAGACCGGCGGCGACGGGCTGGAGGCGCTGCTCGCCACGCTCGATACCGCCGCGCCCGAGATCAAGCGCGAGATGGACCAGCGCCGCGACGAGGTGCGCATCCTGACGGTGCACGCCTCCAAGGGGCTGGAGGCGCCGGTCGTCTTCCTCGTCGATTCGGGCGGCCGGCCCTTCGTCGACCAGCATCTGCCGCGGCTGCTGCCGGTGCGCGCGCCTGATGGCGAATGGCTGGGCGAGGGCTATCTGTGGCGCGCCGGCGTCGACACCGCCAATGTAGTGTCGCGGGGGCTCGCCGCCGACATCGCCCGCAAGGCGGAGGAGGAATACCGCCGGCTTCTCTATGTCGGCATGACGCGCGCCGAGGACCGGCTGGTCGTCTGCGGCTATCATGGCGCGCGGGGGCGACCGGCCAATTCCTGGCATTCGATGGTCGAGGCGGGACTGGCGGACGCCGCGACCGAGGAACGCGCGGAGCCGGCCCTCTGCCAGCCGGTGCGCCGCTACAGGACCTCGGACGTGCCGCCGGTCGAGCCGGAGAGGGAAGCCGCGCGGCCCGTTCCGGCGCCCCCGGCCCTGCTGCCGGACGCGCTCGTGGTGCCGCTGCCGGCGCCCGAGCTCCTGCCGCCGCCGCTGCGGCCCTCCGGTGCGGGGCTGGCGATCGAGCCGGCGGGCGAGACGGCGCCGGCGGGCGGCTCCCCGGTGCTCGACCCGCAGGACCGGCCTGAGGCATCACGCGCCTTCGGCACCGCCACGCACCGGCTGCTCCAGAGCCTGCCCGACCTGCCGCCGGACCGGCGCGAGGCGGCGGCGCTGCGCTATCTCGACGGACTCGCCGCCGATCTCGACGCTTCGGCGCGGGCGCGCATCTGGGCCGGCGTCTCGGCGATCCTCGCCGATCCCGGCTTCGCGCCGGTGTTTGCGCCCGGCTCGCGCCCCGAAGTGGAGGTGATGGGCACGGTGGAGGTCGCCGGCCGGCCGCGCCGGGTCTCCGGCAAGATCGACCGCCTCGCCGCCTCGGAGCGCGAAGTGCTGATCGTCGACTACAAGACCGGTCGCGCGCCCGCGGCCGGCGCCGAGCCGCCGGCCGAGCACGTCGCCCAGCTCGCGCTCTACCGCGCGCTTCTCGCGCCCCTCTATCCGGGGCGGCAGGTGCGCGCCGCGCTGCTCTACACCACGGCGCCGCGTCTGGTGCCGCTGGAGCCGGCCGGGCTCGACGCCGCCCTTGCCCGACTCACCCGCTCATGAAACAGTGCGCTTGAACGTTCAGGCCGCGCGCCCCACATCAGTTCAAATCCCATTTGCAAGGAGTGCCGGAATGGCGACCGTCAAGATCGACAAGAGCAACTTCCAGTCCGACGTGCTGCAGGCGCAGGAGCCTGTCGTCGTCGACTTCTGGGCCGAGTGGTGCGGCCCCTGCAAGATGATCGCCCCGGCGCTCGAGGAGATCGCCAAGGAGCTGGGCGGCAAGGTCAAGATCGCCAAGCTCAACGTCGACGAGAACCCGGAGCTCGCCGCGCAGTTCGGCGTGCGCTCCATCCCGACGCTGATGATGTTCAAGGGCGGCCAAGTCGCCGACATGAAGGTCGGCGCCGCACCCAAGACCGCGCTCTCGGCGTGGATCAACGGCGCCGTCGCCTGAGCGATCGAAACGGCTGGAATGCGCAAAGCGCGGCGGAGACGCCGCGCTTTTCTCTTTCGCCCTGCCCGCAAGCGGGGGGTCAGACCGGCGGGGTGCCGTTGTGGTCGAGGACCTCGCCCATCAGGTAGAGCGAGCCGCCGATCAGGATGCGCGGCGGCTTCTCGGCCGCGTCCCATGTGTCGCGCAGCAGCATCAGCGCGTTCTCGATCGAGCTGACCGGCTCGGCCGACAGGCCGGCCTCGGCCGCCTTCGCCGCCAGCTCGGCCGGCGGCACGCCGGCGATGGAGTGCGTGATCGGCACCGTGTAGACGTGCCGCACCATTCCGGCGAAGGCACGGAAATAGCCGGCCTGGTCCTTGGTGTTGATCATGCCGGAGATCAGGAACAGCGGCCGCGGATCGCGTTCCTCCTGCTCGGCCAGCGCCTCGGCGATCACCGTTCCGGCGCCCGGATTGTGGCCGCCGTCGATCCACACCTCGGCGCCGCGCGGCGCGAGCGGCTGCAAGCGCCCGGCCGGCAGCCGCTGCATGCGGCCGGGCCAGTCGACGCTCGCCATCGCGCGGTCGACCGCCGCGTGGCCGACCTCGAAGCCGGCGGCCCTGACCGCCGTGATCGCGGCGGCCGCGTTGGCGATCTGGTAGCGGCCGGTGAGTCGCGGCATGGAGACGTCGAGCAGGCCGTTCTCGTCCTGGTAGATCAGCCGGCCGTTCTCCTCGTAGGCGAGGAAGTCCTGCCCGTAGACCTTGGCCGGCGCGCCCAGCCGCTCGGCGGTGCCGACGAGCACCTCGCGCGCGGCCTCGAAGGTCTGCGCGCCGATGACGACCGGGCAGCCCGGCTTGATGATGCCGGCCTTCTCCGCCGCGATCAGCTCGACGCGGTCGCCGAGGAAGGCCTCGTGGTCGAGCGAGATCGGCATGATGACGGAGACGGCCGGCTTCTCGATCACGTTGGTGGCGTCGAAGCGGCCGCCGAGCCCGACCTCGACGATCGCCGCATCGGCCGGGTTCTCCGAGAACAGCACGAACATGGCCGCCGTCAGGATCTCGAACACGGTGATGGTCTCGCCGCGATTGGCCTCGGCGACGCGGCGCACCGCGTCCGCCAGCACCTCGTCGGAGACGAGCGAGCCGCCGCCCGGCGCGCCGATGCGGTAGCGCTCGTGCCAGTTGACCAGATGCGGCGAGGTGTGGACGTGCACCGTCAGCCCCGCCGCCTCCAGCAGCGCGCGCGAGAAGGCGGCGGCCGAGCCCTTGCCGTTGGTGCCGGCGATGTGGATGGCCGGCGGTAGCCGCCGCTCCGGATTGCCCAGCCGCGCGAGCAGCCGGCGAATGCGGTCGAGCGAAAGGTCGTAACCCTTCGGGTGGAGCGACAGAAGCCGCTCGATTTCCTGGTCGGCAGTCAGCGTGGTCATCTTCGGGAGTTCTCCGGCCAGGCCGGACGGGAGGATGTCAGGCGGGGTGCGCTTCGGCTGTCCCGTCAGCGGCTGGCAGCGTCGCGGACGCGGCTTCGCCGTCGGCGGCAGGCGCCGGCCGCTTCAGCATCAGCCTCAGCAGCCGCGCGATCGTCGCCTTCATCTCCAGCCGCGACACCACCATGTCGACCATGCCGTGCTGCATCAGGTACTCGGCCCGCTGGAACCCTTCCGGCAGCTTCTCGCGGATCGTCTGCTCGATGACGCGCGGGCCGGCGAAGCCGATCAGCGCGCCCGGCTCGGCGATGTGGACGTCGCCCAGCATGGCGTAGGAGGCGGTGACGCCGCCGGTGGTCGGGTTGGTCAGCACCACGACATAGGGCAGGCCGGCCTCCTTCAGCCGGTCGACGGCCACGGTCGTACGCGGCAATTGCATCAGCGACAGAATGCCTTCCTGCATGCGCGCGCCGCCGGAAGCCGCGAACAGCACCATCGGGCGGCCTTCCTCGCGGGCCCGATCGAAGGCCCGGATGATCGTTTCGCCGGCCGCCATGCCGAGCGAGCCGCCCATGAAGGCGAAGTCCTGCACCGCTGCGACGATCGGCAAGCCCTCGATCTCGCCGGTGGCGGCGAGCATCGCGTCGTCGAGTCCGGTCTTGGCGCGCGCATCCTTCAGCCGGTCGACATAGCGCTTCTCGTCGCGAAACTTGAGCGGATCGGCCGCCACCTTGGGATTCTCGATCGCCTCGAAGGCGCCGCCGTCGAGGAACGAGCGCAGCCTTTCGCGCGCCGAGATCTTCATGTGGTAGCCGGAGGACGGGATCACCCACTGGTTCTGTTCCAGGTCCTTGTGGAAGACCATCTCGCCGGTCTCCGGATCCTTGATCCAGAGATTCTCGGGCATGTCGCGCCGCCCGAGCATGGAGTTGATCTTGGGGCGGACGTAGTTGGTGATCCAGTTCATCGCTGCCTGTTCGCCTCTTTTGCCGTGGGGCGGTCGTCCCGCATAGCAGATCGCGTCGAGAGGTGGCCAATAATTTCCGCTTGCGACGCCTTTGTGGCGGCCGCTCAGCCGGCCGGCCGTCGCGCCATCAGCGCCGCGACCCAGAAACCCGCGGCCTGCAGCACGGTGGCGGCGAGGATCGCGGCGATCGCCAGGTCGTAGCTGCCGCCGAGCGTCCACAGCCAGGCGACGGCGACCGGCGCCAGCGCTTGCACGAAGCGCATCGGCGTGGTGATGGCGCCGTTGATGGCGCCATAGGCCTTGCGGCTGACCATTTCCGGCACCGACAGCCCGCGCACGATGGTCATCATGCCGTTGGCCGCGCCATAGACGGCGGCCGTCAGCACCAGCGGCAGGATCTCGGGCGGCGCGTAGGCGAAGCCGAGGATGGAGAGCGGGAAGGCGATCACCACCAGCGAGCCGATGCGGCCGACAGGCGCGTTGCCGGCGAGCAGCCAGACGACCACGCGGCCGGCGACCTGCGCCGGGCCGATCACCGAGAAGACAAGCACCGCCCCGCTTGCCGTCAGCCCGCGCTCGATCAGCAGCGGATAGAAATGGAAGGTCAGCGCCGACGAGGCCGTCGCATAGGCGACGAAGGCGAGCGCCAGCGCCCAGAAGACCGGCATCCGCATCACCTCGCGCACCGCGCCTTCCGCCCGCTCCGGCGCATGTCCGGCCGCCGGCTCGACATGGTCGCGGGCGGGATCGATCGCGGCATAGTAGAGGCCGGCGCACAGCACGATGTTGGTGGCGCCGAGCACGACCAGCGCGCCGCGCCAGCCGAAGCCGTCGATCAGCCACTGGATGAGCGGCACGAAGACGGTGCTGGCGAAGCCGCCCCACAGCGTGAGCTGGGTGATCGCGCGGCGCGCGTTCAGCGGCCCGAAGCGCCGCGCCACCACCGCGAAGGCGGGATCGTAGAGCGTCGCGGCCTGCAGGCAGCCAATGCCGCCGAAGACGACGTAGAGGGCCCACAGGCTCGACACCTGCGACCAGGCCACGAACAGCGCGCCGGCGGCGAGCGAGGCGAGCGTCATCACCATCCGCCCGCGCCCGGCGTCGATCGCCGCGCCGATCGGATAGGCGGCGATGCCCGACAGCGCGAGGCCCAGCGAGGCGGCGCCGTAGAGCGCGTCCTTCGACCAGCCGAGCTCGGCGCGCATCGCCTCGGCGATCAGCGGGAAGGCGTAGTAGAGCGTGCCCCAGGAGCAGATCTGCGCGACGCCGAGCATGGAGATCATGCCGGCGCCGGAGGCGATCCAGGCCCGGCCGCGCGGGCCGGGCGACGTGCTGGCGCGTTCCATCGGCCGAGCGACTAGCCGAGCCGGCGGGCGGCCTCAAGGCTCAATTGCGGCCAGGCGTTGGCGCAGCGCTCAGGCGGCGGCCTGGAAGAAGTTGAAGCAGCCGCGGCCGTGCGACTTGGAGTGGTAGAGCGCGCTGTCGGCCTTGATCAGCAGGTCGTCCGAGGTCAACCCGTCGTCGGGCGCCACCGCGATGCCGATGCTCAGCCCCACCTTGATGTCGCGGCCGGACACCGGGAAGGGGTCGGTCAGCGCCCTCAGCAGCCGCCCGGCGAGGATGGCCGCGTCGCCCGGCTTGCGGATCGAGGTCTGCAGCACGGCGAACTCGTCGCCGCCGAGCCGGGCGATCGTGTCGTGCTCGCGCACCGACCGGCGGATGCGGCTCGCCACGCCGACCAGCAGCTCGTCGCCGGCCTGGTGGCCGAAGCTGTCGTTGACCGGCTTGAAGTTGTCGAGGTCGAGATAGTGCACCGCCATCATGCCGCCGCGCTTGACCTGCGCCAGCGCCGTCTTCAGCCGGTCGTGGAACAGCATGCGGTTGGGCAGGTCGGTCAGCGGGTCGTGCTGGGCCATGTGGGCGACGAGCTGCTGGTTGCGGCGCTGCTCGGTGACGTCGAGATAGGTGGTGACGAAGCCGCCGCCGGCGAGCGGCACGCCGCGCACCTCCATGATCGTCCCGTTGGGGCGGGTGCGGTCGTAGCAGTGCGGCTCGCGGCGACGGGCGAGCTCCATCCGCCGCTGCACGTGCATCTCGACGTCGCCGGCGCCGTATTCGCCGCGCTGCGCGTTGAAGCGGAAGAGCTGCTCCAGCGTCGGATAGCCGTCGGCCATCAGCTCGTCGGGATATTCCAGCATCCGCTTCTGGCGCTCGTTGCACAGAACCATGTGCAGGTCGTCGTCGAACAGCGAGATGCCGCCGGGAAAGTTCTCGATCACCGCCTCGAGCAGGCGGATGCGGTCCTTCAGCCGGTCGATATGGCTGCCCACCTGGCCGATCGCTTTCGCGAGCTCGGCCATGGGCGGCTCCTCAGGGCACTCGGCCTTCTTCGCTCGTGCCATGTTCCCCACTCGGCAGCACTGCCGGAGTTCGAGGCCGGCGCGATTCGTCCGCCCAGCTTACGTAGGGAAAGATTGCCTTTGAATTAAAGTCGATCGGTCGGAAACGAAGCTTTCAGGCCGACGGGTCCCAGCCGTCCGCGGCGTTGCGGGCGAGCCGCGGCGAGGCGATCGCCGTCAGCAGCGGGCCGCGCCAGCCGGCGGCGGCCGCGAGATGGGCCGGCCCGCCAGCGCCCTGCAGCATCGCGGCAAGCACCGCCACCGGCTGCACGCCGGCCCGCGCGAGCAGGCCGAGCACGGCCGCCATCGAGGTGCCGGTCGACACCACGTCGTCGACCACCGCCACGCGCCGGCCTTCGAGCAGGGGCAGCATGCGCGGGTCGAGATAGATGCGCCGCTCCTGCCGCGTGGTGATCGAGGCGATCGGCTCCGACAGCGCCTCGTCGTACCAGAACTTTCGCGAGGTCCCGAGCGGCACGAGGCGGGAATGGCCGAGCCGGCGCGCGAGCGCCTCGCCGAGCGTCAGGCCCAGCGTCGGGACGGCGACAATAACGTGCGGACGCAGCGCCGCCGCCGGTTGCGCCAGCGCCTCGGCCAGCGCGTCCACAACGGAAAAACTCGCCTGGTTGAGGATCAGCGAGGCGACGGCGCGGCTGCCGTCGCCGGGCAGCACGCGGATCGGCAGCGCGAGCTGCCGCCCGTCCGGCAGCGCGGCGGGGTAGAGATGGCGGAAACCGCCGGCCGGCGCGGGGTCGAAATGGCCGGCCGGATAGACCTCCTGCCAGAATTCGTGCGGCGCGAGCGGCGCTGCCTGCCCGCTCATGCGCGGCCGAGCCCTTCGGCGAGCAGCGCGAGGGCGCCCCTGGCGTCGACCGTCATGGCCACGTCCACTGCCGGGGCGCCGGGCGCCCGGTCGAGCGCGCCGGCATCCTCGCTTTGCCCCGTGTCGACGGAAAGGCCGAGGCGCTGGAGGCCGAACAGCTCCGGCCGCGCCGCCAGCAGCATGACGCAGGGATCGTGCAGCGGCCGGCTCTCGCGCCCGGTCGTGGCGTTGAAATAGGCCTCGATCAGCAGGGCGGAGGCACGCGCGGCCGGCGTGCCGAGCGCGGCAAGCGCGGCGCAGTCGTCGCGGGTCGCGCGCAGCCTGCGCGTCGCGTCGAGCGGGATCAGCGTCAGCGGCAGGCCGGCCGACAGCACGATTTGCGCGGCTTCCGGGTCGGCCGCGATGTTGAACTCGGTGCGCGGGCCGATATTGCCGGGCTCGTCGACCGCGCCGCCCATCGCGATCAGCCGTCGGATGCGCCGCGCCGCCTGTGGCGCCTCGCGCACCAGCAAGGCGAGGTTGGTCATCGGCCCGAGCGCCAGCAGGTCGATGCTGCCGGCCGGCTCGCGCGTCAGAAGGTCGGCGAGCCATGAGACGGCGTTCGCTGCGAGAGGCGGCTCTGCCGGTTCAGGAAAGGCGACGCCGCCCAAACCGTCGCCGCCGTGGATGTCCTTGGTGTCAAAACCCTTGCGCGCCAAGGGTCGTTCCGCACCCGCAACGACCGGGATGCCGGTCCGGCTGGCGAGCGCCAGGATGCGGCCGGCATTGCGGGTAGTGACGGGAATGCCGAGATTGCCGGCGACCGTGCTGATGCCCAGAACGTCGAACCAGCCGGATTGCAGGGCGAACAGGATCGCCACCGCGTCGTCGATGCCGGGATCGGTGTCGATGACGCAGCGGATCGGCCGCGTGGCGTCAGCCCCGAAATCAGGCATTGGCGTCGATCCGCGCCATCTCGGCCTTGAAGGCGGCGGCGACCTGCAGGGCGTCGCGCATCACCTTCCTGCGCTCCAGCGTCAGCACGATGCGGCCGCGCATCAGCCAGCGGCCGGCGACCATCACGTCGCCGACGTCGACCGGCATCGCCGAGAAGACGAGCGTCGCGTAAGCGTCGTAGATCGGCTGCATGCGCGGTGCGGCGGTGCTGACGCGGATCAGGTCGGCCTGCTTGCCGGGCTCCAGCGAACCGATGCGGGCATCCATGCCGAGCACCCGCGCGCCTTCGATCGTGGCCATGCGGACCACCTCGCGCGCCGGCATCGGCTTTCGCGAATGGCCGAGCAGCTTCTGGAACATGGTGACCGGCGCGAACTGCGAGAACAGGTCGAGCGTGTTGCCGCTCATCGGCCCGTCGGTGGCGATGCCGACGGGGATGCCGGCCGCCCGCATCGCCTCGACCGGCGCGATGCCGCGGCCGGCCTTGGCGTTGGAGCGGGCATTGTGGGCGACGCAGACGCGCGCATGCGCCATTTTCTCGATGTCGCTGGCGCTGACATGCAGGCAGTGGGCGCAGATCAGGCCAGGCCGCAGCAGCCCTGCCTTCTCCACCACTTCGACCGGCCGCAGCCCATAGTGCTTGGCGCACCATTCCATCTCCGAATCCATCTCGGCGAGGTGGATCTGCACCGGCACGTCGGGGTGGCGGTCGGCCCAGTCGGCGACGCGGCGCATCACCGGGATGTCGGTCGAATAGGGCGCGTGCGGCGCGATCGACGGGGTGACGCGCGGATGGCCGGAAAACTCGTCGACCAGATCCTCGGTCAGCGCGAATCCGGCGTCGATCGTCTTGTGATCGGGCGGGTCGAAATCGGCGATCGTCTGGCCGACCACGCCGCGGATGCCGGCGGCGTCGACGACGCGGCCGACCTCGGTCTCGTAGTAGTACATGTCCGCGACGGTGGTGACGCCGCCCTCGATCAGTTCGAGCGTGCCGAGCGCGGTCCCCGCGCGCACCATCTCCGGCGTGACGAACTTGCGCTCCATCGGCAGCACGTAGCGGTAGAGCCGGTCGTCGACGTCCTCGCCGAGCCCGCGGAACAGCGTCATCGCCATGTGGCAATGCGGGTCGACCATGCCCGGCATGACGATGTCGCCGCCCGCGTCGATCATCTCGGCGCCGGCGATCGCCGGCACCGGCCCGCCTTGCGCGGCAAGGATCGTTTCGCCCTCGATATGAACGTAACCGCGCTCGATCACCGGCATGTCCGGCGAGCACGGGATCAGCGTGGCATTGGTGATGAGGGTGGTCATTCAGGCTTCAGCACGCAGCATTGTTCCGGAACCGGAACGAGCCTTGCGGCGGAGCCGCTGGCGAGCGGTTCGGCGAGGCTGCCGTTGGCGATGAGATGGCCGGCCTCGGTCTCGCACTGGTACTGGTAGGCGCGGCCGAGATAGGTGCGCAGGCCGAGCCGGCAGGGGATGCCGGCGGAGGCTGGATCGGCCGAGACGGCGAGGCCGTCGGCGCGGGTCGCGAGCACGAAATCGTCGGGGACGGCGCCGAATCGGCGCTGCGGGAAGTCGAGCGTCACCCCGCCCGGCGCCTGCGCCGTCGCCACCTCGCCCTTGCGCGCCACGACCTTCATCGGGATCAGGTTCTCGAAGCCGACGAAGCGGGCGACGAAGGCGTTGGCCGGCCGCTGGTAGAGCTCCTCCGGCGTGTCGAACTGCATGATGCGGCCCTGGTGCATGATCGCCACGCGGTCGGAGATCGAGAACGCCTCCTCCTGGTCGTGGGTGACGTAGACCGAGGTGGTGCCGTTGGCGCGCTGGAGCTGGCGGATCTCGACGCGCATGTCGACCCTGAGCTTGGCGTCGAGGTTGCTGAGCGGCTCGTCGAACATCAGCAGCGGCGGCTCGATGACGAGCGCGCGGGCGAGCGCGACGCGCTGCTTCTGGCCGCCCGAGAGCTCGGACGGAAAGCGCGCGCCGAGGGCCGAGAGGCCGACCCGCGCCAGCATGTCGTCCGCCTTCATCGAACGCTCGACACCGGCGATGCCGCGCTGCTTCAGCCCGAAGGCGACGTTGTCGCGCACCGAAAGGTGCGGGAACAGCGCGTAGTTCTGGAACACGAGGCCGATGTCGCGCCGGTAGGCGGGCAGCCGCGTCAGGTCCTTGCCGCCCAGCGCGATGGTGCCCGAGGTCGGCGTCAGGAAGCCGGCCACGAGCCGCAGCGTCGTCGTCTTGCCGCAGCCGGAGGCGCCGAGCAGCGAGACGAGCTCGCCCGCCTTCACCAGCAGCGACAGGTTCTCCAGCACCTTGGTGGTGCCGTAGTGGGCGGTGATGGAGTTGATCTCGAGCGAAACGGTCACGGCGAATCTACTTTGCGAGGAAGGTCAGGCCGAGGGTGGCTTCCACGACGCCCATGACGGCGACGGTGACGATCATCAGCAGGACCGAGACCGACGCGATCGTCGGGTCGAAGAACTGCTGCATGTAGGCGAGGATCTGGATGGGCAGCGTCGAGATGCCGGGGCCGGTCAGGAACACCGAGATCGACACGTCGTTGACCGAGGTGATGAAGGCCAGGATGAAGGCCGCGATCACGCCGGAGCGGATGTTGGGCAGGAGCACGGTGAAGAAGGTCTTCAGCGGCGGGCAGCCGAGGCTGATCGCCGCCTCCTCCACCGAGAAGTCGAACGAGGCGAGGCTGGCGCTCACCACGCGCACCGAATAGGGCAGCACCAGCAGCGCGTGCCCGATCAGCAGCGACAGGAAGATCGGCGTGCCGAGCCCGACGCTTACCGACTTCATCAGCGAGAAGCCGAACACGATCTCCGGCACCAGGATCGGCAGCACGTAGACCGTCGACAGCCATTTCGGCAGCTCGACCCGGTAGCGGTTGAGCGCGTAGGCGGCGGGGATGCCGATGATCAGCGAGAGCGAGGTGCCGAGCACCGCCAGTTGCAGGCTGGTGATGGCGGTGGAGCGGAAGGCCTCGATCGCGAAGATGTTCCAGAACCACTGCAGGGTGAGCCCGCGCGGCGGGAAGGCGAGATAGGGCGTGTCGCTCACCGAGGCGCCGACGATGATGAACAGCGGCGCCACGAGGAAGATGAAGACGATGGCCCCGAACACGACCAGGGCGGGGTGGATGCGGCCGCTCATGACACCGCCATCGGGTTGAGGCGCTGCGCGATGCGGCTCATCACCAGCACCACGGCGAAGGTGACCACGATCATCACCGCGGCGATGGTCGAGGCGCCGACCCAGTCGAACGTCACCATCGCCCGCTGGTAGAGGAAGGTGCCCATCATCATCTGCTGCTCGCCGCCGAGGATCTGCGGCGTCGCGTAGGAGGTGAACGAGCCGGTGAAGACGAGCACGCCGCCGACGATCAGCCCGGGGACGGCGAGCGGGAAGATCACCTGCCGGAAGGTGGCGGCCGGGCCGGCGCCGAGCGACATCGAGGCCTGCACCAGGTCCTGCGGGATGCCTTCCAGCACGCCGACGAGGGTGAGGATCATCAGCGGCGTGAACAGGTAGACCATGGCCACGATCACCGCGCCCTCGGTGTAGAGCATCGACAGCGGCTCGGTGATCGCGCCGGTCCACAGCAGGAAGCTGTTGAGGATGCCGTTCTTGCCGAGGATGATCATCCACGCGAAGGAGCGGATGACCACGCCGGTGAGCAGCGGGAACACGGCCGCGATGATGAGGATGCTCTTGATCCTGCCCGGCGCGTTGGCGACGATCCATGCCGCCAGGAAGCCGAGCACCAGCGAGATCGCCGTGGTGATCAGCGCGATCTCCAGCGTCCGGTACAGCACCGTGCGGCGGAAGCCGCTGTTGTAGAAGGCGATGTAGGGCGCGAACACGCCCTTGGGGTCGCCGAACGTCGTCAGGATCGTGCTGGCGACCGGAATCACCAGGAAGACCACGACGGCGATCGTGGCGGGCGCGGCCAGTGCCCAGCACGTCCAGTTCTTCATGCCGAATCCCGCGGATTGTCGGGCGGCGCGACGGCCGCCCGGCGAAGGGTGGCGAGCCGCGACACGGTCGTGAGCGCGGCCCGGTGGAGCATGGTCAGCCGCCGAAGATCTCGTTCCAGCGGTCGATCCAGTCGCTCTTCACCTGGTTCATCTTGTCGTATTCGACACGGTTCAGGCTCTTGACCATGTCGGCGCCGTAGACCCACAGGGCCGCCTGCTCGGGCTTGAGCTCGACGGCGGTCGCGACCGGCGCGTCGACGCCGGTCTCGGCCTCGAGCTGCTGGACGTCCTTCGACAGGATGAAGTTGATGAACTGGTAGGCGAGGTCGACATTGGCCGCGCCCTTGGCGATGTTGATGGTGTTCAGCGTCGCGAGGTCGCCGTCCTTCAGCTCGGCCCACTTGACCGTCGGCACCGCCTTCTGCAGCGCGGCGAGCGTGAAGTCCTGCGCCACCGAGACCGACACCTCGCCGGTCGACAGCAGCGTCACCAGCTCGGAGCCGGTGTTGTAGTTCTTCACGACGTTGGGCTTCAGTGCCTCGATCGCCTTGAAGGCGGCGTCGGGATCGGCGTAGGCGTCGACGCCGGCGTGCTTGCCGGCCAGAACCACCATCATCGGGCCGGCGGTCGTGGTGATGCCGGGCAGCGAGATCGAGCTCTTCAGGTCCTCGCGCCACATGTCGTTCCACGACGTGATCGGCGCCTTCACCTTGGCCGAATCGTAGACCATGCCGATGCGGCCGATCGTGTAGGCCGGACCGTAGCCGCCCTGCGGGTCCTGCGCGATGTCGTAGAGGCCGGCGATGTTGGGCAGCTTCGAGCGGTCGAGCTTCTGGAACAGCCCGTCCTCGATGCCGAGCTGCGAGTAGCTGTCGGTCAGGTAGATGACGTCGACGCCGGAGCCGCCGCGCGCCTTCAGCTTGTTCAGCCGGTCGGCATTGTTGCCGGTCTCGAACACCACGTCGCAGCCGCAGATCTTCTTGAACGGCGCGATGATGTTGGCATCCATCTTCTCGCCATTGTAGCCCCACCAGGAGATGGTCAGCGTCTTGTTCTGCGCCAGCGCCGGAGCGGCGTTCATCGCGATCGCCAGGCCCGTGGCGCCGGCGAGTGTCAGGATCGTCTTTCGCATGGAAGTGCCTCTTGGAGTTGCGGAGGCATGCCCCGGCCTCCGCTCGCGACAATATTTTTGCCGCCTGCGCCCCGCAAGCCGAAAGATTCGGCATCGGCTGGGCGCAATTGCCGCAAATGCGGGCAGGCGCGCCGTTTCAGCCACCCATCCGCCCCGTCTGCACGCCCTCGTCCAGCCGGCCGACGTCGAAGATGACGTTCTGCGGCCGGTACTCGCCGCGCAGCACCTGCGCCAGGTAGATCGAGGACGTACGCAGGTACTGGTCGTCGACGTCGTTGAAGGCCTCGACCGCAGCGAGCGAGATGTCGGGGAAGGGCGGCAGGCAGGTCAGCGCCTCCAGCGCCTGCAACCGCACGCGCGGATCGGGGCCGGCCTCCAGGATCGCCGTCAGCCGCTCCACCCACGGCCGCGGCTGCGGTCCGTTGGCCAGCGCCTCGGCGAGCGCGATCGTCACATGCGGGTCCGTCTCGGCCTCGCAATGGCGGGCGACGGCGGGCGGCAGGGCGTGGCGATCGGCCGCCAGCCCGAGCAGACCCTGCGCGGCCCAGTAGCGCATGACCGGCGAGGCATGGCCGAGGCCTGCGACCAGATCGGGAATCCCGGCCGGGTCGCGGCGTGCCGCTCGCGCGGCGAGCGCCATCACCTCGCGCAGCGGGTAGAGCGCCGGATCGTGCGCCGCCTCCCACGTCTCCAGCGGCGAGTGCTCGGGGATGAAGCCGGTGTCGTGGATCGCCAGCATGTGGCGGTCGAGGGCTGCCCGGTGTTCGTCGAGCGCCTGCGCGTGGCCGGGATCGCCGGCGAGATTCACCGTCGCGTCGGGATCGGCCGAAAGGTCGTAGAATTCCTCGAAGGGTTTTGGCTCCCAGAAGCGCCGGCCGGCCGCGTCGAGGCGGCCGTCGAGGAAGGCCTGCTCGTAGTCCTGGTAGTGGCGGCCGAGCCATTCATAGGCGACGTGCTGGCCGCGGATGCGGTGCGGCTGGTAGTTGCGGATGTAGCGGTAGCGGCGCGAGCGGGCGGTGCGCGACAGGTCGTAGCGCTCTCCCATGCGGTGGCGCCCGCCGAAGACGTGGTCGCGCTCGCTCCGCCGCGGCCCGACGAAGGCGCTGCCCTGCAGGCCTTCCGGCATCGGCGCGCCTGCGATGGCGAGGAAGGACGGGAACAGGTCGACCAGCGAGACCGGCGCGTCGAGCCGCGTGCCGGGCGCATGCGGCAGCAGGTGGCGCCATTTCTCCGGCACGCGCACGATCAGCGGCACGCGCAGCCCCTCGTCGTAGAGATAGCGCTTGGAGCGCGGCAGCACGCTGCCGTGGTCGGAGAAGTAGAAGACGATCGTGTCGTCGGCGAGCCCGTCCGCTTCGATCTCGTCGAGCCGCGCCCCGAACTCGGCGTCCATTCTGGCGATGGCGTTGTACTGCCGCGCCAGGCTCTCGCGCATGCCCGGCGTGTCGGGCAGGTAGGACGGCATGCTCACATCCTCGGGCCGCACAGCGCCGTCCTGCGGGCGAAAACTGCAGGATTCGTGCGTGACCATGGCGTTGAACACGGCCAGGAATGGCTGCCCCGGCCGCCGTCCGCGCCAGTGTGCGGCCCGGCTCGATTCGTCCCAGATGCGGGTGGGGTCGACGTCGCAATTGTAGTGGGTCTTGAAGTTGTTGGTGCAGTAATAGCCCGCCGCGCGCATCAGCGCGGGATAGGTGTCGAAGCCGTCGGGCAGGTGCGCCACCGTCTGCATGTGCTGCGCGCGCGGGCAGCTCTCGGCGTGGCGGCCGGTGAGGATGGCGAAGCGCGACGGCGCGCAGACGGGCGAGGTGCAGTTGGCGACCTCGTAGACCACGCCGCCGGCGGCGAGCCGGTCGAGGTTGGGCGTGCGTGCCAGCCGGTCGCCATAGGCGCCGAGCCGCGGCGGGCAATCCTCGCTGACGATGCACAATATGTTCGGTCGCATCGCCATGGCGGCCCCCTCTCTGGGCCCGGTCGTAGCACCGCCGGCCGCTGGGCCGGAAATGCGAATATGGCGCGCGGCAATAAAGCGGGCGCATCGGTCGGCCGGGCCCGAGCGAAAACTTCAGCTTATCGCGCCGTCGTCTCTTTGCATTTTAGTGCAAGTCTCCCCCATGGTAGCGTCGATCCGGGTGGCCGTTCCGCTCCATCACAAGGTGGCGCGGGCCGCCCTGGGAGGAGACAATGCGGAAATATGTTCTCGTCGCAGCGACGGCGCTGCTGGCGTCGGCCGGGTCGTCGTCGGCCCAGGTGCAGAACGACGACAAGACGATCGCCATCGGCGGTCGCATCGACAACACCAGCTTCGCCCGCGACAAGCTGGAGATCGGCAACCGTCTGATGTACTGGGCGCCGGTCTTCGAGACGCTGCTGACGATCATGCCCGACGGCAAGATCGCGCCGAACCTCGCCACCGAATGGGCCTACAACGACGACAACACGGTGCTCACGCTGAAGCTGCGCGAGGGCGTGAAGTTCACCGACGGGACGCCGTTCGATGCGGAGGCCGTGAAGGCCAATCTCGAGGCGCTGCGCACCGGCACCGGCCAGAACGTCTGGATGGTGAACACGATCGATTCCTACGAGATCGTCTCGCCGGCCGAGATCAGGATCAAGCTGAAGGAGCCGGACCCGGCGCTGGTGCGCGACCTGACGCTGGTGGCCGGCGCCATCGCCGCTCCCTCCTCGCTCGGCACCGAGCAGGGCGCCAAGGTGCCGGTCGGCACCGGCCCCTATCTCTACGACGCGAACCTGAGCGTTCCCGGCCGGCAATATGTCTACGAGCGCAATCCGGGCTACTGGAACCCCGACGCCATCCACTACGAGCGAATGACGCTGACGCCGATGACCGACCTCACCGCCCGCGTCAACGCGCTGAAGTCCGGCCAGATCGACGTCGCGCCGGCCGAGCCCCAGTCGGTCAAGGACGCCGAGGCGAGCGGCCTCAAGGTCACCCGCAACCCGGTCAACTGGCAGGGCTTCATCATCGCCGACCGCGACGGCACGACGAACCCGGCGCTGAAGGACCTGCGCGTGCGCCAGGCCCTCAACATGGCCTTCGACGGCGCCTCGATCCTGAAGTTCGTCGAGCAGGGATACGGCATCGTCAGCGACCAGATCTTCGCCTCGACGAGCGAGGCCTACCTGCCCGAGCTCGACGACTACTATCCCTACGATCCCGAGAAGGCCCGTGCGCTGCTCAAGGAGGCGGGCTACGGCGAGGGCCTGACGCTGAAGCTGCCGCAGTCTTCCGGCTTCGCCGTCTACGACCCGATCATCGAGCAGCAGTTGAAGGACGTCGGCATCGCGGTCGAGTGGGTCAAGGTGGCGCCCGACGCCCTCATCAGCGAGCTGACGGCCGGCAAGCACGGCATCTTCTTCTTCCGGCTCGGCAACCAGGCAGACTGGGGAGACCTGAAGAAGCTCGCCTTCCCGAACTCGGCCTGGAACCCGCTCCACACCAACGATCCGAAGCTGCTCGAATTGCTGAAGAACGTCCAGACGGCCAAGACGGCGGACCAGAAGGCGGCCTTCCAGGCGGTGAACCGCTATCTCGTCGAGAATGCGTGGTTCGTGCCGTGGTACCGGCTCGATTCGATCAACCTGATGACCGCCGACGTCGAGGAGATGCCGATCCCCGGCAACGTCATGACGTTCCCGCTCAACTACCGGCCGGCCGCCAAATAGAGACAGCCAGCCGCCGCTGCATCAGGATCTCCCTCCCACCCGCAGCGGCCACGGCGCCTGCGCTCGCCCGGCGAGCGCAGGCGCTGCGCCGTTCCCGGATGCGTCAGGGCCAGACCATGCGGGACAGCGCGGCCACGCAGGCGCGCTCCAGCGCCCGCACCGGCTCCCAGTGCTCCAGCTCCTCGCGCACGATCATGCCGACATTGACGTGCCGCCGCTTGAGGTCGACCGGCACCGGCACCAGCCGCGGCGCCGTCGCCGCCATGGTGATCGGCTCGGGCAGGTGGGCGAGATAGTCGCTGCGCTGCAGCGTCGCGATCGTCGTGTTGAGGCTGTCGCAGATCAGCTTGATGTCCGGGTCGCGGCCCAGCCGCTCGTAGATGGCGTGGATCGTCGCCTCGCGATAGGTCGCGTATTCGAGGTAGACCAGCCACGGATAGTCGAGCAGCGCCGCGTGCGGCACCAGGCCGTCGGCGCCGGCGAGCGCGAAGAGCGGATGGTCCTCGCGGGCGACGATGTGGTTTGTCACCACCGCCAGCTTCCGGCCGATCAGGCGCGGATGCTGCGTCTCCTGCCCGACGCCCGACAGGATCACGTCGAGCCGCCCCTCGGTCAGGTCCTCGTAGGACTTGGTCGGATGCGCGCGGTAGATCTCGACCACCAGCCGCGGGAAGGTCTTCTGGATCTCCACCATCGCCGCCGGCAGGATCAGCGCCCGCCAGACCGGCCCGGCGCCGATGCGCAGCGGGATGTTGCCGCCCACCTGGTCGTCGCGCAGCTCCTGCTCCGCCAGCTCCCAGTGGCGCTTGAGCCGCAGCGAGGCCGACAGCACCTTGCGGCCGAAGAGCGTCGGTCGCACGCCGCGCGCATGCCGCTCGAGCAGCGGCCGGCCGAACAGCGCCTCGAGCTGCGCGATGGAGCGCGACAGGGCCGGCTGCGAGACGTTCAGCCGCTCGGCCGCCTTGTGCAGGCTGCCTTCCTCGATGATCGCCTTGAGGCGGAACAGATGCGTGATCTGGTCGAGCATGAGTAATGCACCGAGCTGATTGGACGGGGCTATATTTGCATTAACGGCGCATTGCAATGCACGCTATTGTCCGGGCGTGCGAGGCGGAACGGCCGGCACGGGAGGAGACGGGAATGGTCCGCTACATGGCCCGGCGCGTGGCTTCGGGCGTCTTTCTGCTGTTCTCGATCTCGATCCTCACCTTCGCGCTGATGTTCGGCTCGACGAAGAACGTGGCGAGCAACCTGCTGGGCGAGAGCGCCTCGCAGGAGCAGATCGCCGCGCTCAACCACGAGCTCGGCCTCGACCGGCCGCTGACCACGCAATATCTCGACTGGCTCCGCGGCGCGCTGCGCGGCGACCTCGGCAAGAGCTGGACCTCGAACGTGCGCATCGGCGAGGAACTGCAGCGCCGCCTGCCGGTGACGCTGTCGATCGTCGTCGTCTCCATCGCGCTGATGACGGTGCTCGCCGCCCTGCTCGGCATCGCGGCGGCCGTGCGCGGCGGCTGGCTCGACCGCGTCATCCAGGTCGGCAGCGTCGTCGGCTTCGCCATGCCAAATTTCTGGCTGGCGCTCCTGCTCGTCATCTTCTTCGCCATCAATCTGCGCTGGCTGCCGGCGACCGGCTACGTCTCGATCACCGCCTCGCCGCAGGCCTGGGCGGCCTCGCTCGTCCTGCCGGTGCTGGCGCTCGCCTTCTCCGGCATCGCCTCGGCCTCGCAGCAGGTGCGCGGCGCCATCATCGACGCGCTGCGGCAGGACTATGTGCGCACCCTGCGGGCGCGCGGCGTCAGCCGCCGCTCGATCCTGTTCCGCCACGCGCTGCGCAACGCCATGCCGGCGGCGCTGACGGTACTGTCGGTCCAGTTCATCGCGCTGCTCGGCGGCGCGGCGATCATCGAGCGCGTCTTCGCCATACCCGGCATGGGCTCGCTGACCGTCACCTCCGCGCTCGGCGGCGACGTGCCGATGCTGATGGGCATCGTCGTCACGCTGGTCGTGCTGGTGATCCTCGTCAACGTCGCCATCGACGTGATCAATGCCTGGGTCAACCCGAAGGTGCGCATATCATGAGCGAGGTCAATTCGGTCCCGCTGGCGCCGCCGACGGCGCCCGGGCGCGAGCATTTCGTCCGCTCGGTGCTGCTCAACCCGCTCGGCCTCGCGGCGGTGGTGATCCTGGTCGTCGTCGTCGCGGCGGCCGTCTTCGCGCCGCTCCTGGCGCCGTTCGACGCCACAGCGGTGCGCATCTTCAAGGTCAACGCGCTGCCGGGCGAGGGCTACCTGCTCGGCGGCGACGGGGCCGGCCGCGACATCCTCTCGCGCCTCATCTACGGCACCCGCAACACCCTGCTCGGCGCGCTCACCGTGGTCGTCGTGGCTTGCGCCATCGGCGTCACCGCCGGCCTGTTCGCCGGCTATTACGGCCGTCGGCTCGACCTCGTGGCGAGCTGGATCTTCGACGCGCTGATGGCGCTGCCGGCCATCATCGTGCTGCTGGCGCTCTACCAGTCGCTCGGCTCCTCGATCTATCTCTCGATGGTGGTGTTCGGCGTGCTTCTGTCGCCGGGCTTCTACCGGCTGACGCGCAACCTCGTGCAGAACGTCAAGCACGAGCTCTACATCGACGCCGCCCGCGTCTCGGGGCTGAGCGACCTGCGCATCATGCGCCGCCACATCCTGCTGGTCATCCGCGCCCCGGTGGTCATCCAGATCGCCATCGTCGCCGGCGTCGCCATCGTCATCCAGGCGGGCCTGGAGTTTCTCGGCCTCGGCGATCCGTCCGTGCCGACATGGGGCGGCATGCTGCAGGACGCCTTCCAGAACATCTACGTGACGCCGCTCTCGCTGATCTGGCCGGGCGTGGCGATCGGCCTGACGGTGATGGCCTTCGTGCTGCTCGCCAACGCCATCCGCGACCGCATGCAGTCGGGCGGCGCCGCACCCGCCCGCGCCGTCCGGCGCGAACCTGCCCGGAGCGGGTCAAGCGCCATGGCCGCGCCGGCCGATCCCGACATCGTGCTCGACGTCCGCGACCTCGTCGTCGGCTACCCCGACGGCGGGCGCGACCGCGAGGTCGTCACCGGCGTCTCGCTGCAGCTTCGCCGCGGCGAGGTGCTGGGCCTGGTCGGCGAAAGCGGCTCGGGCAAGACGCAGACGGCCTTCGCCATCCTCGGGCTGCTGTCGCCCGGCGGCCGCATCCTGCGCGGCTCGATCAGGTTCGGCGGCAGGGACCTCGCCGGCCTGCCCGAGGCCGGCATGCGCGAGCTGCGCGGCAGGCGCATCGCCTATATCCCGCAGGAGCCGATGTCGAACCTCGACCCGTCCTTCCGCATCGGCTTCCAGCTCGTCGAGCCGATGGTGACGGTGCTCGGCATCTCGCGCGCCGAGGCGAAGGCCCGCGCGCTGCGGCTGCTCGCCCGCGTCGGCATGCCCGACCCGGAGCGTACCTTCCGCTCCTACCCGCACCAGATCTCGGGCGGCATGGCGCAGCGCGTGCTGATCGCCGGCGCCATCGCCTGCAATCCCGACCTGCTGATCGCCGACGAGCCGACCACCGCCCTCGACGTCACCGTGCAGGCCGAGGTGCTCGACCTGCTGCGCGACCTGCAGGCCGAGTTCAACATGTCGATGATCCTGGTGACGCACAATTTCGGCGTGGTCGCCGACATCTGCCACCGCGTCGCGGTGATGAAGGACGGCGCGATCGTCGAGACCAACGAGGTGCGCGAGCTATTCGCCAAGCCGCGCCACCAGTACACGCGCATGCTGCTCGACGCCGTCCTCGAGGACGGCGACACGCGCGCCTACACGCCGC
>JAFKJY010000090.1 GCA_017305835.1 Hyphomicrobiales bacterium | reverse complement strand
GAGATCCTGATCGAGCTGGAGCGCGGCGAGGACGGCAAGGCCGTGCTGACGCTCGCCGACAGGGGCGTCGGCTTCGACCCCAACGCTGCGTCGCGCAGCCTCGGCCTGCGGCTCGTCCGCAGCTTCTCCGAGCAGTTGGGCGGCGACTACAGGCTCGACGGCGCCGGCGGCCTGTCCTACCGGCTGACCCTCGCGGCCGCCTGACCGGGCGGGCGGCGCTCAGCCGTCCTTGCGGCCGTACTGCGCCCGCTCGAACAGCAGTATCGTGAACAGCGACAGCACGAACGGGATGATCAGGTAGAGCAGGCGGAAGACGATCAGCGCCGCCAGCACGTCGGCCTGGTCCATGTCCGGCAGACCGGTCAGGAAGGCGAGCTCCAGCACGCCGATGCCGCCCGGCGCGTGGGAGATGAGCGCGATCGAGAACGAGACGAGGAAGATGCCGAGCACCATCGGGTAGCCGGGATTTCCCACCGCCGGCAGCGCGAAATAGACGATGCCCGCGGCCGCCGCGATCTCCAGCGGCCCGATCAGGAGCTGCCGCGCCACGATCGGCAGGCGCGGATATTGCAGCTCGAAGCGGCCGAGCTTCAGCGGCTTGAGGCCGAGCCAGCTCCCGGCGACGTAGAGCGCGACGAAGGCGAGCAGCAGGAAGCCGGTCGCGGCCGACGCCTCGACCGGCAGCAGGCCGACGAAGCGCTCCGTCACCTCCGGCTCGAACACCAGCACCAGCCCGGCCAGCAGCAGCGTGCCCAGCGCGAAGGTGAAGGAGCAGAAGGCGACCAGCACGCCGATCTCGCTGCCGGTCAGCCCGCGCGAGGAATAGGCCCGGTAACGCACCACCGCGCCGGAAAACACCGAGGCGCCGATATTGTGCGACAGCGCATAGGCCGTGAACGAGGCGAGCGTGACGAAGACCCAGCTCACCCTGCGCCTGAGATGCATCAGCGCGATGTGGTCGTAGCCGGCGAGCGCCGCATACGCCACCAGCGTGCAGCCCACCGCCAGCGCCCAGTGCCGGCCCCTGATCGCGGAAAGGCTGCGCTCGAGCTCCGCGAACGAGATGCCGCGCAACTCGTGATAGAGCAGCCAGATCGACACTGCGACCGCCGCGAGCCCTATCAACGGCCAGATCTTCTTGCTCAGCGATTCTTCCCCTTTTTGAATCGCGTTTTGCACATGCGGTGGGGACTGGCAAACCGATAATTTTGCCGCACCCGCATCCGGCGGCCCGCCATTCGCGCGGCCGGCCACCGTCTGCGGCCCCGAACTGCCGACCGGCCCGTCGGTTCCCTCGGGTGCGAATCGGGCAGCCGGCAAGGCTTCCGGCGGCCCGGGAGTTCAGCTCCGCAGCGTGCCGCCGGTCTGCTTGGCGACGTTGTCGACGATGCGGGTGGCCAGCGCCTCGAAATCCTCGTCGGTCAGCGTGCGCTCGACCGGCTGGATCGCGACCTCGATGGCGATCGACTTGTTGCCCGAGCCCACCGATGCACCCTCAAACACGTCGAAGACGCGCACGCCGGTGATCAGCTTGCGATCGGCGGCGGCTGCCGCGCGCGTCAGCGCGCCGGCCTCGACCGCGCGGTCGACCACAAAGGCGAAGTCGCGCTTCACCTGCTGGAAGGGCGACAGGTCGAGCCGCGGCTTGGTCCGCGTCGGCTTCGCCTTCGGCTCGGGGATGGCGTCGACGAACACCTCGAAGCCGCAGAGCGGCCCGCTCGCATCGAGCGCTTCCAGCGTCTTCGGGTGGAACTCGCCGAACGTGCCGAGCACGGCCTTCGGGCCGAGCCTGATCGTGCCGGAGCGGCCGGGATGGTACCAGGCCGGCCCGCCCGCCTCGATCGTCAGCTTGTCGACCGGGGCGCCGCAGGCCTCCAGCGCGGCGAGCGCGTCGGCCTTGGCGTCGAACACGCCGACGGCGGCGGCGTTGCCGGCCCAGTGGCGGCCCTGGCCGTCGGCGCGGGCGGTTCCCCTGCGCACGCCGGCCGCGACCCGGCGCTGCGCCTCGGGCGTGTCGCCCTCATAGGTGCCCGACACCTCGAACAGCGCGACGTCGGAAAAGCCGCGGTCGGCATTGCGCTGCGCGGCCGCGATCAGGCCCGGCAGCAGCGAGGGCCGCATGTCCGACATGTCGGCGGCGATCGGGTTGGCGAGCTTCAGCTCCGGCTGGCCGCCGCCGAACAGCTTCGCATGCGCCTCGGGGATGAACGACCAGGTCACAGCCTCCATCATGCCGCGCACGGCGAGCGCCCGCTTGGCGTTGCGGGTGCGCACCTGCAGCGTCGTCAGGATCCTGCCGTTGACCGCGCCGAAGCTCGGCAGCGGCTGCGGCGCGATCTTCTCGACGCCGTGGATGCGCATCACTTCCTCGACGAGATCGGCCTTGCCCTCGACGTCAGGCCGCCAGGACGGCACCGCGACGTCGACCGTCGCGCCCGAGCCCTTCGGCGTGAAGCCGAGGCGCGACAGGATGTCGAGGCTCGTCTGCGCCGGCACGTCGAGGCCGGTCAGCCGCTTCACCTCGGCGACCGGGAAGGCGACGATCCTCGGCGTGTAGCCGGCATAGCCGGCGACCTCGATCCGGGTCGGCTCGCCGCCGCACAGTTCGAGCACCAGCTTCGTGGCGAGTTCCAGCCCCGGCACCATGAACTCGGGATCGACGCCGCGCTCGAAGCGGTAGCGCGCGTCGGTGACGATGCCGAGCGTGCGGCCGGTGCGTGCGATGTTGAGCGGCTCCCACAGCGCCGATTCGATCAGCACGTCGGTCGTGCCTTCGTCGCTGCCGGTGCGCTCGCCGCCCATCACGCCGGCGATCGAATCGGCGCCGTTGGCGTCGGCGATCACGCACATGTCCGGGGTCAGCGCGTATTCGCGCTCGTTCAGCGCGAGCACCGTCTCGCCGTCGCGGGCGCGGCGCACGACGAGGTCGCCGGCGACCTTCTTCGCATCGTAGACATGCAGCGGCCGGCCGCGGTCGAAGGTGACGTAGTTGGTGATGTCGACCAGCGCGTTGATCGGGCGCTGGCCGATCGCGATCAGCCGCTGCTGCAGCCATTTCGGCGAGGGGCCGTTCTTCACCCCGCGGACCAGCCGCAGCGCGAAGCCGGGGCACAGCTCCGGCGCCTCGATCACGACCTTGACCGGCGTCTCGCCCGTTCCGGGGACCGCGCCGACATGGCCGTTGACCAGCCGCCCGAGGCCGGCGGCCGCGAGGTCGCGCGCGATGCCGTAGACGCTCGCCGCGTCCGGCCGGTTCGGCGTCAGGTTGATCTCGATGACAGGGTCGTCGAGATGGGCGTAGGCCGCGAACGGCGTGCCCACCGGCGCGTCGGCCGGCAGGTCGATGATGCCGGTGTGCTCGTCGGAGAGCTGCAGCTCGCGCTCCGAGCACATCATGCCGTGGCTCTCGACGCCGCGGATCTTGCCGACCGACAGCGTCACGTCGATGCCGGGCACGTAGGTTCCGGGCGTGGCGAAGGCGCCGATCAGGCCCGCGCGCGCGTTCGGCGCGCCGCAGACCACCTGCACCGGCCTTCCGCCGTTGACGTTGGGGCCTGCGTCGACCGTCAGCACCTGCAGCCGGTCGGCCTCGGGATGCTTCTGTGCCGTCAGCACGCGGGCGATGACGAACGGCTTCAGCGCCGCCTTGTCGTCGACCGCCTCGACCTCGAGCCCGATCATGGTGAGCCTGTCGACGATCTCGTCGAGCGAGGCGTCGGTCTCGAGATGGTCCTTCAGCCAGGAGAGGGTGAATTTCATTGTCGTTTCTGCTGCCTGTTACGCGGCTCTGCGCGGTTTCTTCGCTCCCGGCGCCTTGATGCCGAGAAACATGCTCTTGACGGAGATGCCCTCATCGGCTGCGGGCCACCAGATTCCTTCGTACATCAGCTCGATGTCGTCGAGCTGGGACTGATCCAGATTGGCCAGGAAGGGATACCACCAGAGCGGCGTGACAATGGACCGGCCGTCAGCCAGGGTGACGTGCACTTCAGACTGCGTGCACCATGCCTTGATCGGCCGCATCTCGTCGGTCTCAAATGCCAAAGAAGTCATTCCAAGCACCCATCCAATCGTCCCGGCGCTCGGCGACGATCGCGAGCAGCCGGGCAACCTCCTGGTCAGTGTATCCCTTGTTACGGGCAACCTCCACGCTTTGCAGCCACACCTTCAGCGACTTGCCGTCCTTCACGATGTGCACGTGGGGCGGCTCGCCCGTGTCGAGGGCGTAGAAGCGGAACTTATAGCCGCGCCATATGAGAAGCGTCGGCACGGCCTAGCTGCTCAGCCCGCCGAACAGCGTCGGCAGGTCGAGCGGGCGGAAGCCGTAGTGCGAGAGCCAGCGGACGTCGGCGTCGAAGAAGGCGCGCAGATCCGGCATGCCGTATTTCAGCATGGCGATGCGGTCGATGCCCATGCCCCAGGCGAAGCCCTGGTATTCGTCCGGGTCGAGCCCGCCGAAGCGCAGCACGTTGGGATGCACCATGCCGCAGCCGAGGATCTCCATCCAGTCGCTGCCCTCGCCGAAGCGCACCTCGCCCGGCCGCGAGCGGTCGCACTGGATGTCGACCTCGAGGCCCGGCCCGGTGAACGGGAAGAAGCTCGGCCGGAAGCGCATGTTGACGTTCGGCACCTCGAAGAAGGCCTTGCAGAACTCTGAAAGCACCCACTTCATGTTGGCGACGTTCGCCGTCCTGTCGATCACCAGCCCCTCGAGCTGGTGGAACATCGGCGAGTGCGTGGCGTCGCTGTCCTGCCGGTAGGTCTTGCCCGGGATGACGATGCGGATCGGCGGCTTCTGCGCCTCCATCGTCCGGATCTGGACAGGCGAGGTGTGCGTGCGTAGCAGCCGCGGCGGCAGGCCGTCGCCCTTGGGGTTGAAGAAGAACGTGTCGTGCATCTCGCGCGCCGGATGCCCTTCGGGGAAGTTCAGCGCGGTGAAGTTGTAGTGGTCTGTCTCGATGTCCGGCCCCTCGGCGATCGAGAAGCCGAGGTCGCCGAAGATCGCCGCGATCTCGTCGGTGACCTGGCTGATCGGATGGATGCGGCCGCGCTCGGCCGGCGCCTGCCGCACCGGCAGCGTCACGTCCAACCGCTCCGCCGCCAGCCGCGCCTGGATGGCGACGTCGCGCAGCTCCGCCCGGCGCGCCGTCAGCGCCTCGGTGACGCGGTTCTTCAGGCCGTTGATCGCCGGGCCTGCGGTCTGCCGTTCCTCCGGGCTCATCGCGCCCAGCGTCTTCAGCCGCTCGGAGATCGAGCCCTTCTTGCCGAGCGCGGAGACCCGGACAGCCTCGATCGCGGCCTCGTCGCCTGCCGAGGCGATCTCGGCCATCAATGTCTTTTCGAGCGTATCGAGTTCACTCATCGTGCAATCCGTCGGGTGCGGTTCGTGGCGTCATAGAAAAACCCGCGCCAGCCGTGCCGGCGCGGGTTTCCCAAATCAGATTTTCGAAAGCTTGGGAAGCGCGGCGGCCTTAGGCGACGGCGCTCTCAAAAGCGTTCGGGGTGGTGTCTTTCAGGTAGACCAGCGCATCCTTCGACTTGGCCACCAGCGCGGCGAACGCCGCCGGCTCGTGGATGGCCATGTCGGACAGCACCTTGCGGTCGATCTCGATGCCGGCCTTGTTGAGGCCGTCGACGAAGCGGCCATAGGTCAGGCCGTGCTCGCGAACCGCGGCGTTGATGCGCTGGATCCACAGCGCGCGGAAGTTGCGCTTGCGCGCCTTGCGGTCGCGGTAGGCGTACTGCAGCGACTTCTCCACCGCCTGCTTGGCGATGCGGATCGTGTTCTTGCGGCGGCCGTAGAAACCCTTGGCGGCCTTCAGCACCTTCTTGTGCTTGGCGTGGGCGGTGACGCCCCTCTTCACGCGTGCCATGTCATGATCTCCTTATCTTGCCGCTCTCAGAGCCCGCCGCCATTGGGCAGGAAGTTCTTGATGACCTTCTTGGCGTCGGGTTCGGCCATCGTGGTCATTCCGCGGGCGTCGCGGATGAACTTGTTCGAGCGCTTGATCATGCCGTGGCGCTTGCCGGCGGCCTGCACCTTCACCTTGCCGGTTCCGGTGACCTTGAACCGCTTCTTGGCAGCGGACTTGGTCTTCATCTTGGGCATTTTGCTTCTTCCTTCTTGGTGCCCGCGGTCGGGCTGCCCACCATTGGGCTTGTTGTGCTCCGGAACGAGACCATTCGTCCGGAAAGCATGAGAAACCGCCACGGCATGCCCTGCCGGGCGGCTCTGAACGCGCGCTCTATACAGAAGCCCCGGGGAATCCGCAACAGGGCGCGACACGTCCCGGTGCGACGCGGGTCAGGGGAACGGGCGCGGCGCCTTATTTCGGCGCCAGCACCATCATCATCTGACGGCCTTCGAGCTTGGGCTCGGCCTCGACCTTGGCGATCTCGGTGACTTCCTCGCGCACCTTGTTGAGGAGCTGCATGCCGAGCTCGAGATGCGCCATCTCGCGGCCGCGGAAGCGCAGCGTCAGCTTGACCTTGTCGCCCTCGTCGAAGAAGCGGCGCACGGCCTTCATCTTCACCTCGTAGTCGTGAGTGTCGATGTTCGGGCGCATCTTGATCTCCTTGATCTCGATGACCTTCTGCTTCTTGCGCGCCTCGGCGGCCTTCTTCTGGCTCTGGTATTTCAGCTTGCCGAGATCGGTGAGCTTGCACACCGGCGGTTCGGCGTTGGGGGAAATCTCGACGAGGTCGAGCCCCGCTTCCTCTGCGGCGAGCAGCGCTTCGTTGATGGAAACGTTGCCGCGATTGTTGCCGTCCGCGTCGATGAGCTGGACCCGGGGAACCCGGATCTCGCGGTTGGAGCGCGGCCCTTCCTTCGTCGGCGCCGCGGCTTTGAATGGTCTGCGAATGGTCGTTCACTCCTTCTGCAGTTGATGACCGTATGCTCGCGGGAAAACCCGGACGCGCAATGTGGTGTCCGGCCCGGTGCTGTCAATAGCACAGACGTGGCGATGAATCACCCCGCTATGCTTTCCCGCTCGACTGCGGCTTGCCTGCCTCGCCGCGATTGCCTACCCATGCCCGCCATGACCGACACCGAACCGCAATTCACGATGGTGGGCGACCGGCGCATCGCCTTGCGCCGCCGTGCAGGCCACGAGCCGGGCTTCGTCTGGCTGGGCGGCTACCGCTCCGACATGAAGGGCACCAAGGCCGCCGCCCTCGACGCGTGGGCGCAGCGCACCGGCCGCGCCTTCGTCCGCTTCGACTATTCCGGCCACGGCGAGTCGGGCGGCGACTTCGCGCAAGGCACGATCTCGCGCTGGCTGGAGGAGAGCCTGGCCGTCTTCCGCGCCTTCACCACCGGCCGGCAGATCCTCGTCGGCTCCTCGATGGGCGGCTGGATCGCGCTGAGGATGGTGCAGGAGCTGCACAGGGCGGGCGAGGGCGACCGGCTGGCCGGCCTGCTGCTGACCGCGCCGGCGCCCGACTTCACCACCGAGCTGGTCGAGCCGCAGCTTTCCGACGCGCAGCGCCGGGATCTGGCCGAGAAGGGCTGGTTCGGCGAGCCGTCGCAATATTCCGACGACCCTTACGTCTATACGCGCGCGCTGTTCGAGGACGGCGAACGGAACCGCGTGCTCACCGGCCTGATCGACACGCACTGCCCGGTCCACATCCTGCAGGGCATGCAGGACCCCGACGTGCCCTACCGCCACGCGATGCGGCTGACCGAGCACCTGCCGGCCGACGACGTCACCTTGTCGCTGGTGCGCGACGGCGACCACCGCCTGTCGCGGCCGCAGGACATCGCCATGATGATCCGCGCGGCCGAAGGCCTCGTCGAGCTGGCGGGGTAGACGCTTGCGCCTGTCCATCCCCGCTTCCGCCTTCGTGGCGGCGATCGTCGGCTTCGGCGGCACGCTCGCCCTCATCATCGCTGCGGCAAACGCGCTCGGCGCCACGCAGGGCCAGACGGCGAGCTGGGTGACGGCCGTGTGCCTGGCGCTCGCGGTCGAGACGGCGTGGCTGTCCTGGCGCACCCGCATGCCGGTGGTCGCGGCCTGGTCGACGCCCGGGCTGGCGCTGCTCGGCGCGACGAGCGGCTACACGATGCCCGACGCCGTCGGCGCCTTCATCATGACGGCCATCATGCTGGTCGCCACCGGCCTGCTGCGCCCGCTGACGCGGCTGGTGGCGAAGATCCCGGCCTCGATCTCGTCGGCCATGCTCGCCGGCATCGTCTTTTCCTTCGCCGTGGGGGCGGCCAAAAGCATGGTCGGAGACCCGGCGCTGGTGCTGCCGCTGGTCGCGCTGTTCCTCGTCATCCGCCTGTTCAGCCCGGCACTCTCGGTGCTCGCCGTGCTGTTCGGCGGGGTGGCGCTCGCCTTCGTGCTCGGCCGCATCCCTTCTTTCCCGGCGCCGGAGCTGTCCAGCCTCGTCTGGACCACGCCCGCCTTTTCGCTCTCGGCCTTCGTCGGCCTCGCCATCCCGCTCTATCTGGTGACGATGGCCTCGCAGAACCTTGCCGGGCTCGCCGTGCTCAAGGCCTCGGGCTACGAGCCGCCGGCGGGCGAGCTGATCACCGTCACCGGGCTGGTCTCGCTGCTGTCGGCGCCGTTCAACGCTGTGACCACCAACCTCGCGGCAATCTCGGCAGCGATCTGCACCGGACCGGACGCCCATCCCGACCCGGGCGAGCGCTGGAAGACCGGCCCCTTCTACGCGCTCGCCTATCTGGCCTTCGCCGTCTTCGGCGCCTCGTTGGTGGCGCTGTTCGCCGTGCTGCCGGCCTCCCTCATCGTGCTCGTTGCCGGCCTCGGCCTGCTTGCCGCGCTCGCCAACGCGCTGACCATCGCGGTCGCCGCACCCGCCGACCGCATCGCCGCGACCGTCACCCTGGCCGTCACGGCATCGGGCATCGTCGTCGGGGGCATCGGCTCGGCCTTCTGGGGGCTCGCCGCCGGGCTCCTCGTCCTCGGCCTCGAAAAGGGAAAAAACGCCTATATCGGACAATGACTTGTCCGAATTAATGTTCGTCCTATTGAATCGCCGTCCGGCCCTTCCCATCTCGAAAAAAGCGCAGCCGCTGTGGTTGCGTTTCTGACGACGAGGAACGGGAGAAATGACCAATTCCGCATTGATCCGTCCCGCATGGACGCCTGCGACCATCGCGCTGATGGTGATCGGCTTCATGGTGTTCTGGCCGCTCGGCCTCGCCATGCTCGCCTACATCCTCTGGGGCGATCGGCTCGACGGCTTCAAGCGGGACGTGAACCGCGCCACCGACGGCATCTTCGCCGGCTGCCGGCGCGGGGCCGACCGCGCCGAGCGCTGGGGCCACGGCCGTCACGGCTTCGCCCGCACGGGCAACGCCGCCTTCGACGACTGGCGCGAGAAGGAGCTCGAGCGCCTGGCCGAGGAGCGCCGCAAGCTCGACGAGATGCGCGACGAGTTCGACGAGTATGCCCGCGAGCTGCGCCGCGCCAAGGACCAGGAAGAGTTCGACCGCTTCATGGGCGAGCGCAGCAAGCGCACCGCGCCGGTCCCGACTGCCCCCGCCGCTTCCGAGCGCACCGAGCGGAAGAAGGGCGGCAAGAACGAAGGTCTGCTCGACGACTGACGGGCGCCGCCCCGTCGGTCCTGAGCTCCGACCTGAACGACGGCGCCGCGAGGCGCCGTTTTTCGTGACATCCTCTCTTGGCTCGAATCATCTAACCTGCCGGCCATGCCCTTCGCGCTCCTGAGACGCACTCGCGCGCCCGCCGCGCCCGTGATCCGCGACTACGCGGTGGCCGGCCGCATCGTGCCGCTGCGGATCGCCGAGAACGCCCGCGCCACCCGCCTGACGCTCAGGATCGACGCCGGCGGCAAGGGGCTGCGCGTCACCGTGCCGCCCGGCGTTTCAACCCGCGAGGTCGACCGTTTCCTCGAGCGCCACCAGGGCTGGCTGGAGGAGCGCCTGGCCAAGCTGCCCGACCGTCCGCAGGTGCGGCCGGGGATCAGGATCCCGCTGCGCGGCGTGCCGCACAGGATCGTCCACGAGCCGGGCACGCGCGGCACGGTGGAGATCGCCGTCGGCACCGACGGGCCGCTGCTCGTCGTCCATGGCGACCGCCGCCACCTGCCGCGCCGCATCGCCGACTTCCTGAAGCGCGAGGCCAGGCGCGAGATCGAGGCGCTGGTGGCCAAGCACACCGGCGCGATCGGCCGCAAGGCGAAGGCCGTCCGCTTCAAGGACACGACCTCGCGCTGGGGCTCCTGCACCGCCGACGGCGTGCTCTCCTTCTCCTGGCGCATCATGATGGCGCCGCGGCCGGTGATAGACTACCTCGTCGCCCACGAGGTGGCGCATCTCAGGGAGATGAACCACGGCCCGAAATTCTGGAAGCTCTGCCGCGAGCTCGCCCCCGACACCGACCGCTGCAAGGCCTGGCTGAAGCGCAACGGCGGCGCGCTGCAGGCGATATCGTTCGACAGCGAATAGCGAATAGTGAGTAGCGAATAGGGGTAGGAGAAGGGGCCGCGCTCCCCTATTCGCTATTCCCTACTCGCTATTCGCTCTCTTCCTCGACTCCGTCGCCGTTTCGGCCTATCCCCGCGCCCATGTTCCTCGACATCAAGATCTGCGGCCTGAAGACGCCCGAGGCTGTTGCCGCGGCGCTGGACGCCGGCGCGAGCCATGTCGGCTTCATCTTCTTCGGCAAGAGCCCGCGCAACGTCGCGCCCGCCGAGGCAGCCGCCCTGCGCGCCGCCGCGAGCGGCAGGGCGCAGGCGGTGGCCGTCACGGTCGACGCCGACGACGCGCTGCTGGACGAGATCTCGACCGCGATGCAGCCGGACGCCTTCCAGCTCCATGGCAGGGAGAGCCCGCAGCGCGTCGCCGAGGTCAAGGCGCGCTACCGCCGGCCGGTGATCAAGGCCTTTTCGGTCAGCGCCCCGGCTGACCTCGCGGCGATCGGCGCTTACGTCGGCGTCGCCGACCGCTTCCTGTTCGACGCGAAGCCGCCGAAGGATGCTGTCCTGCCCGGCGGCAACGGCGTCGCCTTCGACTGGTCGGTGCTGTCCGGCCTCCCCCGCGGCGTCGACTATTTCCTCTCCGGCGGCCTCAACGCGGCCAATGTCGGCGAGGCGCTCAGGATCGCCAACCCGCCGGCGATCGACGTGTCGTCGGGCGTCGAGAGCGCGCCGGGCGTCAAGGACCTGCGCCTGATCGAGACCTTCTTCCGCGCCGTCGCCGCCGCACGCGGCTGAACGAATCGATTTCCGTTTTCCGACCTGCTAGTGCATAAGCCTGCCGACCGCGCGGGCACGCGCCAGACCACGGGATTTCGATGAACAAGCCGGCCCTTCCCAACTCCTTCCGCACCGGCCCCGACGAGCAGGGCATGTTCGGCATCTTCGGCGGCCGCTTCGTCGCCGAGACGCTGATGCCGCTGATCCTCGACCTCGAGCGCGAGTGGAACCGGGCCAAGGACGATCCGGCCTTCAGGGCCGAGCTTTCGGCGCTGTCGACCCATTACGCCGGCCGGCCGTCGAAGCTCTATTTCGCCGAAGGGCTGACGCGCCATCTCGGCGGCGCCAAGATCTACTTCAAGCGCGAGGACCTGAACCACACCGGCAGCCACAAGATCAACAACTGCCTCGGCCAGATCCTGCTGGCCAAGCGGATGGGCAAGACGCGCATCATCGCCGAGACGGGCGCCGGCCAGCACGGCGTGGCATCGGCGACGGTGTCGGCCCGGTTCGGCTTTCCCTGCGTGGTCTACATGGGCGCCACAGACGTCGAGCGGCAGAAGCCAAACGTCTTCCGCATGAAGCTGCTGGGGGCCGAGGTGCGGCCGGTGTCGTCCGGCCACGGCACGCTCAAGGACGCCATGAACGAGGCGCTTCGGGATTGGGTGACCAATGTCGAGGACACCTACTACCTGATCGGCACCGCCGCCGGCCCGCACCCCTATCCCGAGCTGGTGCGCGACTTCCAGTCGGTGATCGGCACGGAGGCGCGCGCGCAGATGCTGGAGCAGGAGGGCCGGCTGCCGGACGCGATCGTCGCGGCCGTCGGCGGCGGCTCCAACGCGATCGGTCTGTTCCACCCGTTCCTGGACGACAAGGACGTTCGCATCGTCGGCGTCGAGGCGGGCGGCCGCGGGCTCGACGGCATCGAGCACTGCGCCTCGATGAACGCCGGCCGGCCGGGCGTGCTGCACGGCAACCGCACCTATCTGCTGCAGAACGAGGACGGCCAGATCCTCGACGGCCATTCGATCTCGGCCGGGCTGGACTATCCCGGCGTCGGCCCGGAGCATTCCTGGCTGCGGGATACCGGCCGCGTCGACTACGTGCCGATCCTCGACGACGAGGCGCTGGAGGCCTTCCAGCTCTGCACCAAGGTGGAAGGCATCATCCCGGCGCTCGAATCGGCCCACGCCATCGCCCAGGCGATGAAGATGGCGCCGAAGATGCGCGGCGACGAGATCATGATCGTCAACCTCTCCGGCCGCGGCGACAAGGACGTCCACACCGTCGCCAAGATGATGGGCATGGAGATCTGAGCGTGACCGACACCCGCATCGACCGCCGCATGGCGAAGCTGAAGGCCGAGGGACGCCCCGCGCTCGTCACCTATTTCATGGGCGGCGACCCGGACTACGAGACCTCGCTGTCGATCATGAAGGCGCTGCCGAGGGCGGGCGCAGACGTGATCGAGCTCGGCATGCCCTTCTCCGACCCGATGGCCGACGGCCCGGCGATCCAGGCGGCCGGCCTGCGCGCGCTGAAGGGCGGCCAGACGCTCGCGAAGACGCTCGCCATGGCGGCCGAGTTCCGCCGCGCCGACGACGAGACCCCGATCGTCCTGATGGGCTACTATAACCCGATCTACGTCTACGGCGTCGAGCGCTTCCTCACCGACGCGAAGGCGTCGGGTATAGACGGGCTGATCGTCGTCGATCTGCCGCCCGAGATGGACGAGGAATTGTGCATCCCCGCGCTCAAGGCCGGCGTCAACTTCATCCGACTGGCGACCCCGACCACCGACGACAGGCGCCTGCCCAAGGTGCTGCAGAACACGTCGGGCTTCGTCTACTACGTCTCGATGACCGGCATCACCGGCTCGGCGCTGCCCGACACCTCGAAGGTGGCCGCCGCCGTCCAGCGCATCAAGGGCCACACCGATCTTCCGGTCTGCGTCGGCTTCGGCGTCAAGACCGCGAGCCAGGCCCGCGTCATCGGCCAGGCGGCCGACGGCGTGGTGGTCGGCACCGCGATCGTCAACGCGGTCGCCAACGTGCTGGGCCCCGACGGCCGCAAGACCGCCGACCCCGCCGAAGCCGTCGCCACCCTCGTCGGCGGCTTGGCGCAGGGCGTGCGGCAGGCGCGGCTGGAGAAGGCGTGAGAACGGCGAGCTGAACGGCGCATCGAAGGCCACAACCGCGTCGAAGCTGCTATGAAGGGCGGTTTCCGTGATTCCCCGTGCCGATGCAGATGACCGCGACCGCCCTCGACATCCTCAAGACCGTCTACGGCTATGACGCGTTCAGGGGGCCGCAGGCGCGCATCGTCGAGCATGTGATCGCCGGCAACAACGCCTTCGTGCTGATGCCGACGGGCGGCGGCAAGTCGCTCTGCTACCAGATCCCCGCCATCGCCAGGCCCGGCATGGGTCTCGTCGTGTCGCCGCTGCTGGCGCTGATGGCCGACCAGGTGGCGGCCCTGCGGCAGGCAGGGGTGCGGGCGGCCGCCCTCAACTCCGACCTGCCGCCCGACGAGCGCCGCGCGCTGTGGCGCGACATTTACGACGGCAATCTGGACCTTCTCTACGTCGCGCCCGAGACGCTGCTGCGGCCGGACGTGCTGGAGCGGCTCGGCCAGGTGAAGCTGTCGCTGGTCGCCATCGACGAGGCGCACTGCCTGTCGCAATGGGGGCACGACTTCCGCCCGTCCTATCGCCAGCTCGACGCTGTGGTGCGGCAGTTTCCCGATATCCCGCGCATGGCGCTGACGGCGACGGCCGACGAGCCGACGCGAGCGGAGATCCTGGCCCATCTCGACATCGCGGAGGAAGACGCCTTCATCGCCGGCTTCGACCGACCCAACATCCGCTACGCCATCGAGGAGAAGGACAATCCGCGCGCGCAGTTGAAGGACTTCCTGAAGCGCCACGAAGGCGAGAGCGGCATCGTCTACTGCCTGTCGAAGCGCAAGACCGAGGAAACCGCGGCCTGGCTGCGCGGCGAGGGCTACGACGCGCTCGCCTATCACGCCGGCATGGACAAGGCCGCGCGCGAGGCCAACCAGATGCGCTTCCAGCGCGGCGAGGCGGTGGTCATGGTCGCAACGATCGCCTTCGGCATGGGCATCGACAAGCCGGACGTACGCTTCGTCGCCCATCTCGACCTGCCGGCCAGCATCGAGGCCTATTACCAGGAGACGGGCCGTGCCGGGCGCGACGGCTTGGCCGCGGACACGCTGATGCTCTACGGCTCCGAGGACATCGCGCTGCGCGGCCGCTTCATCGAGGAATCCGACGCGCCCGACCAGCGCAAGCGCGTGGAGCGCGGCAAGCTCGACGCGCTGCTCGGGCTGGCCGAGACGGCGGGCTGCCGCCGGCAGGTGCTCCTGTCCTATTTCGGCGACCGCTGCGAGCCGTGCGGCAATTGCGACACCTGTGCCGAACCGCCAAGGCTGTTCGACGGCACGATCGCCGCGCAGAAGGCGCTGTCGTGCATCTACCGCACCGGCGAGCGCTTCGGGCAGGCCTATGTCGTCGACGTGCTGCTCGGCGTGGAGAACGAGCGCATTGTCCGCTCCGGCCATGACCGCATCTCCACCTTCGGCATCGGCACCGAGCACGACAACCGCACATGGCGGGCGATCCTGCGCCAGTTGATCGCGCTGCGGCTCGTCGACGTCGACCTCGCCGGCCATGGCGGCCTGTCGATCGCGCCGGCCGGCCGCGACTTCCTGCGCGACAAGCCGGTGCTGATGCTGCGCGCGCCGGCGGCCGCGCGCGCCCGGCGCGGCAAGGTCGCGCGCGCCGCGGCGCAGTCGGCCGTCGCCGAGGCGGACCGCGGCCTGTTCCAGGCGCTGCGGCAGAAACGGCTGGAGATCGCCCGGGCGCAGAACCTGCCGCCCTATGTGATCTTCCACGACAAGACGCTGATCGAGCTGGCGGCGGCGAAGCCGTCGTCGCGCGCCGAGATGGCGGACGTGCCCGGCGTCGGCGAGGCCAAGCTCGACCGCTACGGCCCGGCCTTCCTGGCGGTGATCGCCGAGCACGCGTGAAGGCGACCGGCCGTCGCCGCCGGGCGGCCTGCCCTACTCCGCCGCGTCGCGCCGGGCCTCGTCCGGCGCGTCGGGGTCGCCGGGGGCGGTCTCGCAGCCGAGGTCCGGGAAGGCGAGCACGCGGCGGCCGTGGAAGTCGGTGCGGGCGACCAGCAGGCCGCGCTCCTCGAAATAGGCGAGCAGACGGCGCGCCCGGCGCGGCGAGTGGCTGCCATAGGCGCGTGCCAGCGTGGCGTCGGCCGGACAGGGCTCCCCGTTGATCGCGGCGCGCGCGACCATCAGGAACAGGCCCTGCAGGTCGTCCGGCAACGCCTCGGAAAGCGACAGCGCCGTCGCCCAGGCCTCCCCGCCGGAGCTTTCGTCGACGCCGGCGCGGGCGACCGCCAGCCGCCGACGGAAGGCGGCAAGCGGCAGCGGCTCGCCGGGCACGCGGCGGATGCGGCTGCGCACCAGAAAGTCCTGATAGAGCACGGCGTCGGAGCGGAAGGCCGCATCGGGATCCTCGAGGATCTCGCGCAGCACCGCGTCGATGCCGGCCTCGCGCTCGGCTTCGTCGACGACGGCGAAGACTGGCTCGGTCGGCTGCTCGGGCGCCGGCCTGGGCCGCGACAGTTGCGCCAGAAGGTCGGCTGTCGGGACCGGCTTGGGCGCCGGCCAGCGCACCACCGGGCTGGCCTCTTCGGGACCGGGCGTGAAGATCAGGTCGCGGGCGTCCTCCGGCGCCTCCGGCAGCGGCATCAGCTTCGGGCTGGCCGAGCGCGCGGAGGTTTCGACGGGGCCGATGGTGACCGGCAGCGGGCGGCGCGACAGGGCGGGACCCAGCGCGACGAAGTTCCCGCGCGCGAGGTCGCGGAACATCTCGGCCTGGCGGCGGTCCATGCCGAGCAGGTCGGCCGCGCGCGCCATGTCGATGTCCAGGAAGGTGCGGCCCATCAGGAAGTTGGAAGCTTCCGCCGCGACGTTCTTCGCCAGCTTGGCGAGCCGCTGGGTGGCGATGACGCCGGCCAGCCCGCGCTTGCGGCCGCGGCACATCAGGTTGGTCATGGCGCCGAGCGACAGCTTGCGCGCCTCGTCCGAGACCTCGCCGGCGATGGCCGGCGCGAAGAGCTGCGCCTCGTCGACCACGACGAGCACCGGATACCAGTGGTCGCGCTCGGCATCGAACATGCCGCCGAGGAAGGCGGCCGCCGCCCGCATCTGCTGCTCGACGTCGAGGCCCTCGAGATTGAGCACGACGGAGACGCGGTGCTGGCGCACGCGGCCGGCGATGCGCGTGAGCTCGGCCTCTGTGCGGGCCGCGTCGACGACCTGATGGCCGAACCTTTCCGCCAGCGTGACGAAATCGCCCTCGGGATCGACGATGCATTGCTGCACCCAGGGCGCGCTCTGCTCCAGCAGGCGGCGCAGCAGGTGCGACTTGCCGGACCCGGAATTGCCCTGCACCAGCAGGCGCGTCGCGAGCAGCTCCTCCAGATCCAGTCCCGCCACGCCGCCGCCGGCCGCGGCGCCCATGTCGATGTCCACCTTCATCCGGCACCCCTTCAAACCCCGTCCCTAGCACCCGCCGCCGGGCAGCGCGAAGCATTGGCGCGGGATTCCCACAGGGAGGATGGGCTGGGTGAGGCTACCGAGACGCATTGAAACGGGTCGGAGCTGACACGGAGTTGGCCGCCGGGCTTGTCTGGGCTACTGGTTCGAGAAGGCACTTTTGCGTGGACGGGAAAGGGTGCGGGAATGACCGCTGACATGCGGCTCGTCGTTGGCATTTCGGGCGCGTCGGGAGCCATATACGGCGTGCGCCTGCTCGAATTGCTGCGCACCCTGGACGTCGAGGCCCACCTGGTGATGTCCCGCACCGCACAGATCACGATCGCCCACGAGCTGGGCATGAAGCCGGGCGAGGTGCGCGCGCTGGCGGCCGCCTGCTACGACAACGAGGACGTCGCCGCGCCGATCGCCAGCGGCTCGTTCCGGACCCGCGGCATGATCGTGGCCCCCTGCTCGATGCGTTCCCTGGCGGAGATCGCCAACGGCGTCGCCGCGTCGCTCCTGACCCGTGCGGCCGACGTGGCGCTGAAGGAGCGCAGCAAGCTCGTGCTGATGGCGCGGGAGACGCCGCTCCATCTCGGCCACCTGCGCAACATGGTGGCGGCGACCGAGATGGGGGCGATCATCTGTCCGCCCGTGCCCGCCTTCTACGCACGTCCGCAGACGATCGACGAGCTGGTGGATCACACGCTGGTTCGCGTGCTCGACCTCTTCGGCTTCGATGCCAAGCCCATCCGGCGCTGGGAAGGCGTTGGAAAGCCACGCCCGGCAAGCAGGCAATAACGCTCAACATTGCATAGCCTGTGTTTCAGCCAACACAGGACGAACGGAACCCGGTTCCCACGCCCGCCGCTGCCGCGGCATCTCGATGAAATTGCTGGTGATCCCGGCAGGATTCGAACCTGCGACCCCCAGATTAGGAATCTGATGCTCTATCCGACTGAGCTACGGGACCACGCGGCCGCACACATAGCGTCTCGCGGCGGCTTCGCCAAGCGCGCATTGGCATGGGCCCGGCGAGGCGCGTGGCGGATGGCTGGGGCGCTAACAGACCCAATCCTCGGATCGGCTGTCCTGTCGCGGAGCCGGGCGAAGCGGGTTCGCCCGGTCTCTCCGGTCCGGCCGGCGGGTTCAGCGCCGGCGCGTCCTACGCCGCCAGCGCCGTTTCGGCCAGCCGCACCCAGTAGCTGACGCCGGCGGGGATCGCTTCGTCGTTGAAGTCGTAGGCGGGGTTGTGCAGGCCGGCAGTGTCGCCGTTGCCGACGAAGATGAAGGCGCCGGGGCGGGCTTCCAGCATGTAGGAAAAATCCTCGCCGCCCATCACCGGCTGGATGCCGGTGGCGACGTTCGGTTCGCCGGCCACGCCCTGCGCGATGCGAACCGCGAAATCGGTCTCCCCGGCATGGTTGAAGGTGACCGGGTAGTTGACGTCGATGTCGATGTCGACCCTGGCGCCGGCCGCCGCCGCCACGCCCTCGCAGATCGTGCGCACGCGCTCGTAGGCGATCTCGGCGACCTCCTTCTTGAGCGTGCGGATCGTGCCGGCGAACTCGAGCTCCTCGGGGATGATGTTGTAGGCGTCGCCGGCATGGATCTTGGTCACCGACACGACGATCGCCTCCACCGGGTCGATGGTGCGCGAGCGGATCGTCTGCAGCGCCGAGATCATGGTGGCGGCGGTCACGATCGGGTCGATCGACTTGTGCGGCTGCGCGGCATGCCCGCCCCGGCCCTTGATCCTGATGGTGAATTCCGACGTCGCCGCCATGATCGGGCCCGGCCGGATGGCGAACTGGCCGACCGGCAGGCCCGGCATGTTGTGCATGCCGAACACGCGGGAGATGCCGAACCGCTCCATCATGCCGTCGTCGACCATCGCCTTGCCGCCGGCCCCGCCTTCCTCTGCCGGCTGGAAGATGACGGCCACTGCGCCCTTGAAGTTGCGTGTCTCCGCCAGATATTTCGCCGCGCCGAGCAGCATGGCGGTGTGGCCGTCATGGCCGCAAGCGTGCATGGCGTTGGGATGGGTCGAAGCCCACGGCTTGCCGGTGATCTCGGAGAGCGGCAGCGCGTCCATGTCGGCGCGCAGGCCGACCGTGGCGCCGGGGCCCTGCCTGCCGCGGATGATGCCGACGACGCCGGTGCGGCCGATGCCGGTCACCACCTCGTCACAGCCGAATTCTCTGAGCCGCTCGGCGACGAAGGCCGAGGTCTTGTGCACGTCGTAGAGGATCTCCGGGATGGTGTGGAGGTGCCGCCTCCAGCCCGCGATCTCGTCCTGCATCTCGGCTACACGGTTGAGAATTGGCATGTCCCCTCGCTTTCGTCTCTGGCACCGGTCCCGGCGGCCCGCCGAATTTCACCCGATCGCTTTGCCATCTTGGCGTCACATCGGCTAGATAGTCGCGAGGCAGGCGGGCGGATTCCCCTGCACGGGCTGGCTTCTGGCATTTGCTGCCGTGCCGAAGTGTAGGAAACCCCGCGCCGCAACGGCAAGAGGCGAGTTCTTTTTTGTGATGCAGACGAAACCCCTCACCACCGCCATGGCCGCGCTCGTGCTGGCGGCCGCGGCCACCGTCGCAGCGCCGGCGGCGGCCGGCCCCTCGCTCGTCGTCGATGCCGGCAGCGGCCGCGTGCTGGCGCAGCAGGACGCCTTCCGCCGCTGGTATCCGGCCTCCCTGACCAAGCTGATGACCGTCTACGTCGTCTTCCGCGCGATCCAGGCCGGCCAGCTCTCGCTGCAGTCGCCGGTGCGCATCTCGGCCAACGCCGCCAAGGAGCCGCCGAGCCGCATGGGCTACAAGCCGGGCACCGTGCTTTCCATCGACAACGCGCTGAAGATCCTGATGGTCAAGTCGGCCAACGACGTCGCCACTGCGGTCGCCGAGAGCGTCGGCGGGTCGGTGCCGGGCTTCGCCGCGCGCATGAACGCGGAGGCCGCGCGGCTCGGCATGAGCGGCTCGCACTTCGTCAACGCGCACGGCCTGCACGACGACGACCACTATTCCAACGCCCACGACCTGGCGCTGCTCGCCGTCTCGCTGCGCACGCAGTTCCCGCAATATGCCGCCTATTTCGGCATCGAGGCGCTCGGCGCCGGCAAGGCGGTGATCGACAATCACAACAATCTGATCGGCCATTACGACGGCGCCGACGGCATGAAGACCGGCTACACCTGCCCGGCCGGCTGGAACGTGGTGGCCTCGGCCACGCGCAACGGCCGCACGCTGGTGGCGGTGGTGATCGGCGAGGAGTCGGCCGACGACCGCGACGTCAAGGCGGCGGCGCTGCTGGAGAAGGCCTTCTCCGTCTCCGGCTTCGCCGCGCCGCGGCTGGCCTCGATGCGGCCCACCGGCCAGTACCAGGACGTCGCCACCAACATGCGCTCGGCGATCTGCACCAAGGAGGCGCGCCAACGGATCGCCGCTCGGCGCAACGCCGAGGGCAAGCTCGTCATCCGCTCGCCCTACCTGCACGAGATGGACCGGCCGCGCCGCATCGTCGCGATCGAGGTCGGCGAGGCGGACGAGCCGAAGCAGGCCACCGCGCCGGCCCCCGGCCGGCTGGCCAAGAAGGTGCCGATCCCGACGCCGCGCCCGGACTACGTGCCGCAGGTCGCGCAGGGCGACTAGGCGATGCAGGTGATTGCCGAACCCGTCGCGGTCAGCGTGCTGACCGGCTTCCTCGGAGCCGGCAAGACGACGCTGCTCAACCGCCTGCTCGACGCCCGCGCGCTCGGCAACGCGGCGGTCATCGTCAACGAGTTCGGCGACGTGCCGATCGACCATCTGCTGGTCGAGCAGGCCAATGACGGCGTTATCGAGCTCTCCGACGGCTGCCTGTGCTGCACGGTGCGCGGCGATCTGGTCGACACGCTGGCCGACCTGCTCGATCGCGTGCAGACCGGCCGCGCCGCGCCGCTCGACCGCATCGTCATCGAGACCAGCGGTCTGGCCGACCCCGTTCCCGTGCTGCAATCGCTTATGGGGCACCCGGTGCTCGCCGGCCTGCTCAGGCTCGACGGCGTCGTCACCGTGGTCGACGCCGTCAACGGCACCGCGACGCTGGACGTGCATGCCGAATCCGTGCGCCAGGCGGCGGTCGCCGACCGGCTGGTGATCACCAAGGCCGCGATGGCCGATGCCGGCGCGGTGGACGCCCTGCGCGCGCGCCTGCGCCAGCTCAACCCGTCCGCGGGAATCGTCGACGCCGACGCGGTGGACCTGCCGGGCCTGCTGTCGTGCGGCCTCTACGATCCGGCGACCAAGACCGCCGACGTGGCGCGCTGGATGGGCGAGGCGGAAGCCGACGATGGCCACGATCATGGCCATCACCACGACCACGATCACGACCACCATCATGGGCACGACCATGACCACGGGCATGGCGGCCTGCACCACCATGCCCATCACGACCATCGCGTGCGTAGCGTCTCGCTGGTGCACGAGGCGCCGGTTTCGTGGTCGACGATCGAGATGTTCCTCGACCTGCTGCGCTCCAGCCAGGGCGAGCGGCTGCTGCGCATGAAGGGCATCGTCGAGCTGGCCGAGGATCCCGGGCGGCCGCTGGTGCTGCACGGCGTGCAGAAGCTGATGCACCCGCCGGCGCGGCTGCCCGCCTGGCCCGCCGGCCCGCGCGGCACGCGGCTGGTGCTGATCACCTTCGACATGGACGAGGATTATGTCCGGCGGCTGTTCTCGGCCTTCACCGGCGGCGCCGCCGTCGACACGCCCGACCGCGCCGCACTGACCGACAACCCGCTGGCGGTGGCGGGGTTCAGGAGCTGATACGGGCGTCCCGCCTCAGCCGCCCCGCTCGATGAGAAAGCGGTGGCCGCCGGCGATGGCGCGGCTTTCGACGAGCTTGTGGCCGTCCTCGTTGCAGAAGGCGGGAATGTCGATCACCGACACCGGGTCGGTGGTGGCCACCCACAGCCGCTCGCCGGGCCGCATGGCCGAGAGCCGCTTGCGCGTGCGCAGCACCGGCAGCGGGCAGTTCAGTCCGGAAAGGTCGTAGGTGTCGGGCTCGGGGCTCACCGTCAGCCGCCGCCGAACAGGCCCCAGAGGCGGCGCCAGTTCTTCTTGTCCTTCGGCTGCTCGCCCTCGACGGGCGCCGTCGCCGCGGCGGCATCGGCCTGCGCCTGCGGGGCGGCCGCGACGGCTGAGGGCTTCGCACCGGCCGTCTCGACCGCCTTGCCGGCCTGGGTCGCCACGACCTGCTGCGGCGCCGGCTCGGGGCGGGGCTGCGGCACCGCGGCCACGCGCGGCGTCATCTGCTGCAGCGACGGCGGCTCGCGCGTCACCTTCTCGCCGCGCGCGCGCCGGCGCGACCAGTCGGCGACCAGCGTCGCCTCCTTGAAGCCGGCGATCGAGGGGGAAGGCTGCCTGCCCGAAGAGGATGAGCCTTCGAGGGCGGCCGCGAAGGCGCTGTCGAACTGCTGCTGGTAGCTGCGATAGGCCGCCTGCAGCGTGTCGGGCTGGCTGCTCGGCGGACAGACGCCCCCCGGCGAGAAGCTGCCGCCGTTGGCGGCGATCTGGTTGAACACGTAGCGCCGGCCGCAGACGTCGACCTTCGGCGGCACCTTGGTGATCTGGAAGTAGTCGTAGCCTTCCTTCAGGTTCGACCAGAAATCGTAGTTCGGGTCGCCCTTGTAGCGGGCCATGTTCTCCGGCGTCATGCGGAAGGGGAAGGCCTGCACCTGGAAGTCCTTCTGGCCGCCGCGGAAGGCGTCGCGCGCGAAGGCGTAGATCTGCTCGACCTGCTCGTCCGTCATCGAGTAGCAGCCGGCCGACGAGCAGGCGCCGTGCACCATCAGGTTGGAGCCGGTGCGGCCGTGGACGCGGTCGAAGGCGTTGGGGTAGCCGATGTTGAAGGAGAGGTGGTAGCTCGACTTCGGGTTCATCTGGTAGGGGTGGATGTCGTAGAACCCTTCCGGCGCCTGCCGGTCCCCTTCGGTGAACTTCGGCCCCAGCTTGCCCGACCATTTGCAGATGTCGTAGCTGGCGGCGAGGTCGTAGCGGCCGTTGTCCTTCTGCTTCCAGACCTCGAGCTGGCCCTCTTCCTTGAAGATGCGGACCATGATCGGCGAGGTGCGGGTCATGCCCTTGGCGCGCATCGCCTGCACCAGCTTCTCGGGCAGTTGCTTCTCGGCCTTGGGGGCCCAATCCTCGATGCTCGCGTCGTTGCAGCCCGCAATGAAGAGGGCAGCCGCGAGCAGGCCGGCATGAGCGAAACTGAACTTCATCTGGTCCCCGACCGGATCCCGAATATGCGTCGCCCCCGCGCCGCGATCGTCCAAGCTACGGTGGTAGTTCCGTATGCTTGAGAAACCCTTACCGCAATGCCCGGAACGTCGTCCTCACGGCATCGTCATTGACCGACCTGCGGGGCAACAATGTGGCGGAATGTCGCCCTGGGCCCCGGTTTCAGCCGCGCGCGACCTTCTCGGCGTCGGCCCTGAGCAGGTCCATCAGCGTGCCGGCGGCATTGGCGGCGGCGGCCGCGTCGCCCGAGGTGATCGCCAGGATGATCGCCACATGCGCCTCGGCGGAGGCGGCGAGCGCGCCCGTGCCCTGGTAGCGGAACCAGAAGCGGCGGCTGTGCGTCTGCAGGGGGGCGGCCAGCCGCGCGGCGAACGGGTTGTCGGCGGCCGAAGCGATCGCCTCGTCCAGCGCCTTGTCGGCTTCGAGGAAGGCGAAGACGTCGCCGCCGACCACGGAGCGCTGCATGGCGAGCGCGGCGTCATGGAACAGCCCGCGGTCGTCGCGGCCGATATAGCGCGCGGCCGAGCGCGCCAGCACGACCTCGACGCCGCGCCGCACGTCGAGCACTCGCACCCAGTCGGCCGGGTGCAGCGCCGCCACCGCGATGCCCGCGCGCGGCCGGATCTCGACGAGCCCCTCCCAGGCGAGCCGCTGGATCGCCTCGCGCACCGGCGTGCGGCCGAGCCCCGTCCGCTCGACCAGCGCCTGCTCGGTGGTCAGGCCGCCGGGCGGCAGCTCCAGCGTCACGATCAGCCGCTCCAGCGCCAGATAGGCGCGGCTGGCGGCCGGGGCTTCCTTGGACGGGGGCATTGCGGCTCCTCTGATATGCGCGGGATATATCAGGCTCGCCGACGTATTGACAGCCGGCCGGATGTCGAGATATATCACTCATATATCAGATGGAGGAAGCCATGTGGGCAGGTGTTTTCCCGGCCGTCACCACCAAGTTCACCGCTGACGACCGGCTCGACCGCGCCGAGATGGAGCGCTGCTTCGGCCTGATGATCGAGGCCGGCTGCGACGGCCTGATCGTCTGCGGCTCGCTCGGCGAGGGGCCGATGCTCTCCGCCGACGAGAAGCTCGAAGTGCTGGAGATCGCGCAGGGCGCGGCCGGTGGCCGGCCGGTGCTGATGACGGTCAACGAGGCGGCCACCCGCGACGGCATGGCGCTGGCGAAGAAGGCGGCCGCCGCCGGGGCCGACGGGCTGATGGTCGTGCCCTCGCCGATCTACCACACCAACCCGGACGAGACGGTGGCGACGCTGAAGGCGGTCGCCGGCGCCGGCGGCCTGCCGGTGATGATCTATTCCAACCGGATCGCCTACCGCGTCGACGTCACGGTCGAGGTGATGCAGGCGCTGGCCGACGACCCGCTCTTCGTCGCGGTGAAGGAATCCTCCGACGACATCCGCCGCTCGATCGACGTCCTCAACGCCTTCGGCGACCGTTTCGACCTCTTCACCGGCGTCGACAACCTCGCCTTCGAGGCGCTGTCGGTCGGCGCGATCGGCTGGGTCGCCGGCCTCGTCACCGCCTTCCCGCGCGAGACGGTGGCGATCTACCAGCTCATGAAGCAGGGCCGCCGCGACGAGGCGCTCGCCATCTACCGCTGGTTCCGCCCGCTGCTCGACCTCGACGTCTCGACCTATCTCGTCCAGAACATCAAGCTCGCCGAGGTCTTCGCCATAAGCTCCAACGACCGCGTCCGCATGCCGCGCATGCCGCTGTCCGGCGAGCGGCGCAGGGCGGTCGAGAAGATCGTCAAGGACGCCATCGCCAGCCGGCCAGTGTTGCCTGCGTTTTAAATAGCTCGCGCGGCAATGTTCGCCCTGGTGCCCCCTCCACCGCCGGAGCCTGTCCTTGGACCGGCCGCGGCGGATCTTCCCCCGTTCACGAGCGAAGGGGACCACGCGGAGCGTGGTGATGGGGGCGTTGCCCATCGCGCCTCGCAGGAAAGGCAACCATGACCGCGCCGGCCGACATCACGATCGTCGGCGCCGGCATCGTCGGCATCTGCTGCGCGGCGCAGCTCGCCGAGGCCGGCCATGCGGTCACGGTCGTCGACCGCACCGGCATCTGCGAGGAGACCTCCTCCGGCAATGCCGCTGCGCTCGCCTTCTCCGACCTGTTGCCGCTGGCGCAGAAGGGCATGATGCGCAATCTGCCGCGCTGGCTGGCCGACCCGCTCGGGCCGCTCGCCATCCCGCCCGCCTACCTGCCGAAGCTGCTGCCCTGGCTGTGGCGCTTCTGGCGCGCCGGCGGCCCGCGCCACTACGAGGCGAGCCTCGCCGCGCAGGCGGCCCTGATGAAGCTCGCCGAGACGTCATGGCTGGAGCTGATGGACCGTTCCGGCACGCGAAAAATGCTGCGCGAGGACGGCTCGCTCGAGTTCTACGAAGGCGCGGCCGAGTTCGCCGCCGCGCAGCCGGGCTGGGACGCCCGCGCCCGCTTCGGGGTGGAGTTCCGGCACCTCGCCGGCGACGAAATCGCAGCCTTCCAGCCCGGCCTGTCGCCCGCCTTCACCCACGCCACCTTCGTGCCCGGCTGGAAGACCGTCGCCGACCCGAAGCTGCTCGGCCAGGCCGTCTGGGCCCATGCGGAACGCAAGGGCGCGCGTTTCGTGCGGGCGAAGGTGGAAGGCGTCGGCACGGAAGGCGGCCGGTCGGTCGTGCGGCTCGCCGACGGCCGGGTGCTCTCGGCCGATGCGCTGTTGATCGCCGCCGGCGCATGGTCGCACCTGCTCGCCCGCCAGCTCGGCGACGCGATTCCGCTGGAGACCGAGCGCGGCTACAACACCACGCTGCCGCCCGACGCCTTCGACGTGAGGCGGCAGTTGATCTTCTCCGGCCACGGCTTCGTCATCACCCCGCTGTCGACCGGCCTGCGCGTCGGCGGCGCGGTCGAGCTCGGCGGCCTCGACCGGCCGCCCGACTATGCCCGCTCGAAGGCGATGCTGACCAAGGCCGCGCGCTTCCTGCCGGGGCTGCGGACCGAAGGCGGGCGCGAATGGATGGGTTTCCGTCCGTCCCTGCCGGATTCGCTGCCGGTGATCGGGCAGGCTTCCCGCGCGCCGCGCGTCTTCTACGCCTTCGGCCACGGCCATCTCGGCCTCACCCAGGCCGCGGCGACCGGCCGCCTGGTTCACGATCTCGTCGCGGGCCGGCCTGCCGTGATAGATTTGTCGCCGTTCAGTCCCTCCCGCTTCTGAGTTCCCGAATGTCCCGCCATTCCTTCTTCTGCATAGACGGCCACACCTGCGGCAACCCGGTCCGCCTCGTCGCCGGCGGCGGGCCGCTGCTTCAGGGCGCGACCATGATGGAGCGGCGGCTGCACTTTCTCAGGGAGTTCGACTGGATCCGCACCGGCCTGATGTTCGAGCCGCGCGGCCACGACATGATGTCCGGCTCGATCCTCTACCCGCCGACGACCGGGGACGGCGACATCGGCATCCTCTTCATCGAGACCTCGGGCTGCCTGCCGATGTGCGGCCACGGCACGATCGGCACCGTCACCTTCGCCATCGAGCACGGGCTGATGAAGCCGCGCACGCCGGGCCGGCTCAACCTCGACACGCCGGCCGGCCGCGTCGTCGCCGAATACCGGCTCGACGGCGAGCACGTCGAGGAGGTGCGCATCACCAACGTGCCGGCCTTCCTGCATTCGGAAGGGCTGGAGGTGGAGTGCCCGGACCTCGGCCCGCTCAGGGTCGACGTCGCCTATGGCGGCAATTTCTACGCGATCGTCGAGCCGCAGCAGAACTACCGCGACATGGCCGACTATACCGCGGCGCAGCTCGTCGCCTGGAGCCCGGTGCTGCGCCAGCGCCTGAACGAGGCCTATTCCTTCGTCCATCCCGAGAACCCGGACATCAAGGGCCTGTCCCACATCCTTTGGACCGGCGCGCCGCGGCATCCCGAGGCGCATGCCCGCAACGCCGTCTTCTACGGCGAAAAGGCGATCGACCGCTCGCCCTGCGGCACCGGCACCTCGGCGCGCATGGCGCAGCTCCACGCCAAGGGCAGATTGAAGGCCGGCGATGCCTTCGTGCACGAATCGATCATCGGCTCCCTGTTCCGCGGCCGCGTCGAGCGCGAGGTCGCCGTCGGCAACCGCAAGGCCATCGTTCCCTCGATCGGCGGCTGGGCCAGGATGACCGGCCTGAACACCATCTTCATCGACGACCGCGACCCGTTCGCGCACGGCTTCGTGGTGCGCTGAGTGGTCGCGCGGATGGCGAGCACGGGCGAGTTCGGCGGGAAGGACGCCATGCAAGCTTCGGTCATCGGAAGCGCGGAACATGCAAGTTTCGACCGGAAAGGACGGCCGGGCGGGCGGATTAGCCAAGGACATTGCGCCGACGCGATGCTAGCTTCCGCGCCCGAACCAGCCGCGCCGGCGCACTTTTCGACCGGCACGAACGCGATATTGACTTTGCGGATCGCGGTCGAAAGGTTAGGACGGGGAACATAAGAACAAGGGGCGCGCCGGCCGGCGAACCGCCCCGGGGAGCAACACAGCCATGGAATATTTTGTCCAGCAGCTGGTCAACGGGCTGACGCTGGGATCCATCTACGGCCTCATCGCGATCGGCTACACGATGGTCTACGGCATCATCGGCATGATCAATTTCGCGCATGGCGACATCTTCATGATCGGGTCGTTCATCGCGCTGGCGACCTTCCTGATCCTGACGACGGTGCTCGGCTTCGCCTTCCTGCCGGTGGTGCTGCTGATCGTCATCATCGTGGCGATGCTGTTCACCGCGGCCTGGGGCTGGTCGGTGGAGCGCATCGCCTACCGGCCGCTGCGCGGTTCGTTCCGGCTGGCGCCGCTGATCACCGCGATCGGCATGTCGATCGTGCTGCAGAACTTCGTCCAGATCACCCAGGGCGCGCGCGTCAAGCCGCTGCCGCCGCAGATCCAGGGCGGCATCACGCTGATGACCGGCCAGACCGACGCCGGCCCGATCGTCGTCCAGATCTCCTACATGCAGATGATCATCATCGTGTCGACCATCGTGCTGATGGCGGGCTTCACGCTGCTGATCTCGCGCACGCCGCTCGGCCGCGCCCAGCGCGCCTGCGAGCAGGACACCAAGATGGCCGCGCTGCTCGGCGTCGACGTCGACCGCACCATTTCGCTGACCTTCGTCATGGGCGCCGCGCTCGCCGCCGTCGCCGGCTTCATGTTCCTGATGCTCTACGGCGTCATCGACTTCTACATCGGCTTCCTCGCCGGCGTGAAGGCGTTCACCGCCGCGGTGCTGGGCGGTATCGGCTCGCTGCCGGGCGCCATGCTGGGCGGCCTGCTGATCGGCCTGATCGAGGTGTTCTGGTCGGGCTACTTCACCGTCGAGTACAAGGACGTGGCGGCCTTCTCGATCCTGGCGATCGTGCTGATCTTCCTGCCCTCGGGCCTCCTCGGCAAGCCGGAAGTGGAGAAGGTCTGATGGCTGCGGACAACGTTGCGGTGCCCGCCTCGGAGATCAACCCGGTAGGTGCGCAGGCCGAGCGCGAGCAGCGCAAGGCGGGTCTCGAGCCGGCCGGCCCGGCCGGCGCCTTCGACTGGATGGCGGCGCTGCGCAGCGCCGGCCAGGCCGCCTTCCTCGCCGGCGTGCTCGCCTTCTTCTTCATCGGCATGAGCACCGACATCGCGCCGGGCGGGCTGGTGCTGTCCTACCGCTGGCTGGGGCTCGTCTACGCGATCGCGCTGGTCTTCTTCGGCCGGCTGCTGCTCGAAGCCTTCATCTTCCACGCCGCGCCGGCCTCGGCGCGCGCCATCGCCGCGGTCGTCTTCATCCTCGTCGTCATCGGCATGATGGCCTACGGCCTGCCCGGCTCCCGCCAGGCCAACCGCCTCCTGGTGGGCGCGGTGCTCGGCGCGCTGGTGGTCGCCGTCCTCTACGTCGTGGCGCGCTGGCGCAGCGGCGCCCGCACCGCCGCCAGGACGAAGCGGGTCGAGGCCGCGCCGCGCTTCGCCTGGCTGGCGCGCGCGGCGACGATCGTCCTGCTGCTCGTCGCCGCCGTCCTGCCGTTCCTGATCACCACCTTCTTCCCCGCGCAGCAGCGCCAGTACATCGACCTCGCCATCCTGATCATGACCTACGTCATGCTCGGCTGGGGCCTGAACATCGTGGTCGGCCTCGCCGGCCTGCTCGACCTCGGCTACGTCGCCTTCTACGCCGTCGGCGCCTATTCCTTCGCGCTGCTGTCGACCCATTTCGACTTCATCGGCTTCTGGGTCGCGCTGCCGCTGGCCGGCATGCTGGCGGCCATGTGGGGCCTGATCCTCGGCTTCCCGGTGCTCAGGCTGCGCGGCGACTACCTGGCGATCGTGACGCTCGCCTTCGGCGAGATCATCCGCATCGTTCTGCTCAACTGGTACCAGTTCACCAACGGCCCGAACGGCATCTCCGGCATCCCGAAGCCGACCTTCTTCGGTCTGGAGTTCGTGCGCGGCTCGGGCGGCTTCGCCGACTTCTTCGGCATCGAGTACAGCACGATCCACCGCTTCATGTACCTGTACTACATCATCCTGATCCTGGCGCTGGTCACCAACTTCGTGACGATGCGGCTGCGCCGGCTGCCGATCGGCCGCGCCTGGGAGGCGCTGCGCGAGGACGAGATCGCCTGCCGCTCGCTCGGCATCAACACCACCAACACCAAGCTGACGGCCTTCGCCATCGGCGCCATGTTCGGCGGCTTCGCCGGCTCCTTCTTCGCCACCCGCCAGGGCTTCGTCTCGCCCGAGAGCTTCACCTTCATCGAATCGGCGATCATCCTCGCCATCGTGGTGCTCGGCGGCATGGGCTCGCAGATCGGCGTGGTCATCGCCTCGGTGGTGATGATCGGCGGCATCGAGATGCTGCGCAACCTCGACTTCCTGCAGGAGATCTTCCCCGGCGTCGATCCCGTGCAGTACCGCATGCTGATCTTCGGCCTCGCCATGGTCGCCATCATGGTGTGGAAGCCGCGCGGGCTGATCACCACGCGCGAGCCGTCGGCCGTGCTCAAGGAGAAGAAGAAGATCGGCGCCGACCTCGTCGCGCAGGGGGAGGGCCACTGATGTCCGAGGCGGCGATGAGCGAACCGGTCGCGGGCGCAGGCCCCCGCTGGGACGTCGACCCGATCCTGACGGTCGAGCACCTGACCATGCGCTTCGGCGGCCTGGTCGCGGTCAACGACCTGTCGTTCAACGTCGGGCGCGGCGACATCACCGCGCTGATCGGCCCCAACGGCGCCGGCAAGACGACGGTGTTCAACTGCGTGACCGGCTTCTACAAGCCGACCGAGGGGCGCATCGCCATGCGCCACGGCGGCGGCCAGCAGGAGGCGACCGTCCAGGCGGTGACCGCCGGCGGCCACCGCTACCAGGCGGCCAACGACGGCGCCGTGTTCCTGCTGGAGCGCATGCCCGACTTCGAGATCTCGAAGAAGGCCAAGGTCGCCCGCACCTTCCAGAACATCCGCCTGTTCGGCGGCATGACGGTGCTGGAGAACCTGCTGGTCGCCCAGCACAACCCGCTGATGATCGCCTCCGGCTTCACGCTGGCCGGCATCTTCGGCCTGCCGGGCTACCGCAAGGCGCAGCGCGAATCGATCGACAAGGCCGTCTACTGGATGGAGCAGGTGAAGCTCATCGAGCGCGCCGACGACCCGGCCGGCGACCTGCCCTACGGCGCCCAGCGCAGGCTGGAGATCGCGCGCGCCATGTGCACGGACCCGAAGCTGCTCTGCCTCGACGAGCCGGCGGCCGGCCTCAACCCGCGCGAATCGGCCGAGCTCAACCAGCTCCTGAAGTTCATCCGCGACACGCACGGCACGTCCGTACTGCTGATCGAGCACGACATGGGCGTGGTCATGGAGATCTCCGACCACGTCGTGGTGCTCGACTACGGCGTCAAGATTTCCGACGGCGACGCCGGCTTCGTCAAGGCGGACCCCAAGGTGATCGCCGCCTATCTCGGCGTCGACGACGAGGAGATCGAGGAGAGGCCGGAGGTGGCCGCGATCGCGGCCGAGGCGCTGGAGGCCGCCGCCCCCGCGGCCGAGGCGGCCGTGGCCCCGCCGGCCGGCGCGCCCGACGACCTCACCCGCATCAAGGGCATCGGCCCGGTCAACGCGCGCAAGCTCGGCGAGCACGGCGTCACCACCTTCGCCCAGATCGCCGCCTGGACGGCGGCCGACATCGCCGCGGCGGAGGCCTATCTCGAGTTCGACGGGCGCATCGCCCGCGAGGACTGGGTCGGGCAGGCGCGGGGGCTCGCCGCGGCGGCCGGCAAGGGAGACGTGAAATGAGCGCCCCCCTCCTCTCCGTCTCCGGCGTCGAGACCTACTACGGCAAGATCGTCGCCCTGCGCGGCGTCGACGTCGAAGTCCGGCCGGGCGAGATCGTCACGCTGATCGGCTCCAACGGCGCCGGCAAGTCGACGCTGATGATGACGATCTGCGGCAACCCGCGCGCCCGCGCGGGCACCATCGTCTATGACGGCATCGACATCACCGGCATGCCGACGCACCAGATCATGCGCATGGGCATCGCCCAGTCGCCCGAGGGCCGGCGCATCTTCCCGCGCATGACCGTGCTGGAGAACCTGCAGATGGGCGCCGCGCTGGTTGCGCCCGAGCATTTCGACAAGGACCTGGAGCGCGTCTACACGCTGTTCCCGCGCCTGCGCGAGCGCGCTTCCCAGCGCGGCGGCACGCTGTCGGGCGGCGAGCAGCAGATGCTCGCCATCGGCCGCGCGCTGATGGGGCGGCCCAAGCTGCTGCTGCTCGACGAGCCGTCGCTCGGGCTGGCGCCGCTGATCGTCAAGCAGATCTTCGAGGTGATCCGCGAGCTGAACCGCACCGAGGGCCTGACCGTCTTCCTGGTCGAGCAGAACGCCTTCCACGCGCTGCGGCTCGCCCATCGCGGCTACGTCATGGTCAACGGCCGCATCACCATGAGCGGCACCGGCGCCGACCTGCTGAAGCGGGAGGAGGTGCGGGCCGCCTATCTCGAGGGCGGGAGGCACTAGGCGATGGAAAAGGACATGTCCTTCCTGTGGGAAGTCTCGATCTGGGAGTTCCTCTTCGTCACCGTCATCCTCGCCGGCGGCGCTGCCTATCTCACCGGTCGCGCGGTGGCGCGCGCCTGGGAGAGCGATGCGCGACTGGTCGTCTACATGCTGCTGCTGGGCGCGGCGACACGCTTCATCCACTTCGCGCTCTTCCACGGCACGCTGCTGTCGCTGCAATATTACATCGTCGATTTCGTGGTCATCGCGGTGATCGCCTTCATCGGCAAGCGCATCACGCGCGCCCGGCAGATGGCCTCGCAATATGGCTTCGAGTATTCGCGCACCAGCATGATCGGCTGGAGCAGGAAAGGCTGACGGTATTCACGATATCTGCCTGGACAGCTTTATTTCCGAGTGGATTTGGGCTTTCATGGCAGCCAAGCGGGATTGATATCCCGCACTGCGGACGCCGGGAACCGACACCTGTCCGGGCCGCTTCGGGAACAGCAGGGTGTTTAGAGGGAGTCACCATGAAAAACGTGCTTTTGGCGGGTGCTGCGCTCGGCCTTCTGATGGCCGGCCCGGCCTGGGCCGACATCAAGATCGGCGTCGCTGGCCCGATGACCGGCCAGTACGCGGCGTTCGGCGCGCAGATGCAGGCCGGTGCCGAGCAGGCGGTCGCCGACATCAACGAGGCCGGCGGCGTCAACGGCGAGAAGCTGGTCCTGTCGGTGGGCGACGACGCCTGCGATCCGAAGCAGGCCGTGGCCGTCGCCAACAAGGCGGCCGGTGACGGGGTGGTCTTCATGGCCGGCCATTTCTGCTCGGGTTCCTCGATCCCGGCTTCGGCGGTCTATGCCGAGGAGCATATCGTCCAGATCTCTCCGGCTTCGACCAACCCCGACTTCACCGACAAGCGCCCCGGACCGGGCGTCTTCCGCACCTGCGGCCGTGACGACCAGCAGGGCGAGGTGGCCGGCAAGTTCCTGCTCGACCACTTCAAGGACAAGAAGGTCGCCTTCGTCCACGACAAGACCGCCTACGGCAAGGGTCTCGCCGACGCCACCATGGCCGTCTACGAGAAGCTGGGCGGCAAGCCGGCCATGTACGAGGCCTACACCGCCGGCGAGAAGGACTACTCGGCGCTCGTGACCAAGCTGAAGGGCGAGGGCATCGGCGTCCTCTATGTCGGCGGCTACCACACCGAGGCCGGCATCATGGCGCGCCAGATGCGCGAGCAGGGCATGAACACCGTGCTCGTGTCGGGTGACGCGCTCGTCACCGACGAGTACTGGGCCATCACCGGCGCCGCCGGCGAGGGCACGCTGATGACCTTCTCGCCCGATCCGCGCAAGAACCCCGAGGCCGCCCCGGTGGTCGAGAAGATGACCAAGGCCGGCAAGCCGACCGAGGGCTACTCGCTCTACACCTATGCCTCGATCCAGGCTTGGGCCCAGGCTGCCACCACCGCCAAGTCGACCGATTTCGACGCGGTCGTGAAGGCGCTGGACGATGGCAAGTTCAAGACCGTGCTCGGCGAGCTGGAGTTCAACGACAAGGGCGACGTCACCCTGCCGGGTTACGTCGTCTACGAGTGGAAGGACGGCAAGTACGACTACCTGAAGTAGTCCTGCCGCCATTCGGCGAACGGGGCCCGGCATGGCGACATGCCGGGCCCTTTTCTTTGGCAGCCGGCTCAGTGGGGCCGCGGGCTGACTCCGGCAAATGGCCGCTTGGTAACGTCGATCTAATCGGTTGAAAAGAATCTGTCGCTGCGCCGCAGCATTCGTTTGCGCTGCACAAAAATCCGGCTAGTCTGTCGCGCCTGACGCAACGCCAGCCGCCGGAACCGTTCCCTTGAAGATCAGCAAGATACTCGTCGCCAACCGCTCCGAGATCGCCATCCGCGTCTTCCGCGCGGCCAACGAGCTGGGCATCCGCACCGTCGCGATCTGGGCGGAGGAGGACAAATACGCGCTGCACCGCTTCAAGGCCGACGAGAGCTACCAGGTCGGGCGCGGGCCGCAGCTGGCCCGCGACCTCGGGCCGATCGAGAGCTACCTGTCGATCGAGGAGGTGATCCGCGTCGCGAAGCTGTCGGGCGCCGACGCCATCCATCCGGGCTACGGCCTGCTGTCGGAGAGCCCCGAATTCGCCGAGGCGTGCGCGGCGGCCGGCATCACCTTCATCGGCCCGACCCCGGAAACGATGCGCCGGCTCGGCAACAAGGTGGCAGCCCGCGAGCTCGCCGTCGAGGTCGGCGTGCCGGTCGTTCCGGCCACCGGGCCGCTGCCGGACGACATGGAAGCGGTCAGGAAGCTCGCGGAAGGCATCGGCTATCCGCTGATGCTCAAGGCCTCATGGGGCGGCGGCGGGCGCGGCATGCGCGCCATCCGCAAGGCCGAGGACCTGGCGCGCGAGGTGACCGAGGCCAAGCGCGAGGCCAAGGCCGCCTTCGGCAAGGACGAGGTCTATCTGGAGAAGCTCGTCGAGCGCGCCCGCCACGTCGAGGTGCAGGTGCTCGGCGACACGCATGGCAACGCGGTGCACCTGTTCGAGCGCGACTGCTCGATCCAGCGCCGCAACCAGAAGGTGGTGGAGCGCGCGCCCGCCCCCTATCTCGCCGACGCGCAGCGGGCGGAGCTGTGCGGCCACGCGCTGAAGATCGCGCGGGCGACGGCCTATGTCGGCGCCGGCACGGTCGAGTTCCTGCAGGACGCCGACACCGGCGCCTTCTACTTCATCGAGGTCAACCCGCGCATCCAGGTCGAGCATACCGTCACCGAGGAGGTGACGGGCATCGACATCGTCAAGGCGCAGATCCACATCCTCGAGGGCGCGGCGATCGGCACGCCGCAGTCGGGCGTGCCGGCGCAGGCGGCGATCCGCCTCAACGGCCACGCGCTGCAATGCCGCATCACCACCGAGGACCCCGAGCAGAACTTCATCCCCGATTACGGCCGCATCACCGCCTATCGCGGCGCCACCGGCTTCGGCATAAGGCTCGACGGCGGCACCGCCTATTCGGGCGCGGTCATCACCCGTTACTACGACCCGCTGCTGGAAAAGGTGACGGCCTGGGCGCCGACGGCGGCCGAGGCGGCCCGGCGCATGGACCGCGCGCTACGCGAGTTCCGCATCCGCGGCGTGGCCACCAACCTGACCTTCCTCGAGGCGATCATCAACCACCCGGCCTTCCGGGACTGCACCTACACGACGCGCTTCATCGACACGACGCCGGAGCTGTTCACGCAGGTGAAGCGGCAGGACCGCGCCACCCGGCTGCTCAACTACCTCGCGGACGTCTCGGTGAACGGCCATCCGGAAGCGCGCGGCCGCGCCATGCCGAAGGCCGATGCCGCGCCGCCGAAGGTGCCCTTCGTCGAGGCGGCAATCGCCGACGGCACCCGCCAGCGCCTCGACGCGCTCGGCCCGGAGAAGTTCGCGCGCTGGATGCGCGACGAAACGCGCGTGCTGGTCACCGACACGACCATGCGCGACGCCCACCAGTCGCTGCTCGCCACCCGCATGCGCACGCATGACATCGCGCAGATCGCCGGCGCCTATGCGCGGGTGCTGCCGGGCCTGTTCTCGCTCGAATGCTGGGGCGGCGCGACCTTCGACGTCGCCATGCGCTTCCTGACCGAGGACCCGTGGGAGCGGCTGGCGCTGGTGCGGCAGGCCGCGCCCAACATCCTGCTGCAGATGCTGCTGCGCGGCGCCAACGGCGTCGGCTACACAAACTATCCCGACAATGTCGTGCAGCATTTCGTGAAGCAGGCGGCCGCCGGCGGGATCGACCTCTTCCGCGTCTTCGACTGCCTGAACTGGGTCGACAACATGCGCGTCGCGATGGACGCCGTGCGCGCCGAGGGCAAGCTGTGCGAGGCGGCGATCTGCTACACCGGCGACATCCTCGATCCGGCGCGCGCCAGGTACGACCTGAAATACTATGTGGCGCTGGCGCGCGAGCTGGAGGCGGCCGGCGCCCACATCCTCGCCGTCAAGGACATGGCCGGCCTGCTCAAGCCGGCCGCGGCGAAGGTGCTGTTCAAGGCGCTGCGCGAGGCGACCGACCTGCCGATCCATTTCCACACGCACGACACGTCCGGCATCTCGGCCGCGACCGTGCTGGCGGCGGTCGAAAGCGGCGTCGACGCGGTCGATGCCGCGATGGACGCGCTGTCGGGCAACACCTCGCAGCCCTGCCTCGGCTCGATCGTCGAGGCGCTGAAGGGCTCGGAGCGCGACACCGGCCTCGATGCCGGCTGGATCCGCCGCATCTCCTTCTACTGGGAGGCGGTGCGCAACCAGTATGCCGCCTTCGAGAACGACCTGAAGGGGCCGGCTTCCGAAGTCTACCTGCACGAGATGCCGGGCGGCCAGTTCACCAACCTCAAGGAGCAGGCGCGCTCGCTGGGGCTGGAATCGCGTTGGCACGAGGTGGCGCAGGCCTATCACGACGCCAATCTGATGTTCGGCGACATCGTCAAGGTGACGCCGTCCTCCAAGGTGGTGGGCGACATGGCGCTGATGATGGTCAGCCAGGACCTGACGGTTGCGGACGTCGAGGACCCGGCGCGCGACATCGCCTTCCCGGACTCGGTCGTCTCGATGCTGCGCGGCGACCTCGGCCAGTCGTCCGGCGGCTGGCCGGCGGCGTTGCAGAAGAAGGCGCTGAAGGGCGAGGCGCCGATCGTCGCGCGGCCGGGCTCGCTGCTGCCGCCCGCCGACCTGCCGGCCCGCCGCAAGGCGCTGGAGGAGAAGCTCGGCCGCGCCGTCAGCGAGTTCGAGTTCGCCTCCTCGCTTATGTATCCGAAGGTCTTCGCCGA
>JAFKJY010000089.1 GCA_017305835.1 Hyphomicrobiales bacterium | reverse complement strand
CATCGCGCCGACGGCGTCATGATAGGGCCGGTAGTAGCGGTCGAGCCGCCGCTGCCTCTCCGCCTCGTCCATCGGATAGTTGGCCGGCACGATCGTGCCGTCGTAGAGCTGGCGGATCAGCGTCGGGTCGTCCTCGCCGCGGTTGGCGTCGATCAGCAGCCGCGAGAAGCCCGCCATCACCGCCGGCGCGCCGGTCAGCGCGGCGAGCCGCCGCGTCACGCCCTCCACCCCGATGTCGTAGGCGATGTGGCGCTCGAACTCGGAGGGCGGCAGGCCGAGGTCGCCATATTCGTCCGGCACCGCGCGGCCGGCATGGTCGGCGATCAGCACGAGGCCCTTGTCGCGTGCGCCCTCGACGATCTCGAAGGGGGAAAGCAGGGCTGAACGGGTCATTGGCGGCGTGCGGCGATCGGCGGGAGACGTCCGCTGTTTTCCACGAAGCGGGCGGCCGCGCAATGCCGTTGTTTCGTCACCGTTCCACCGCAATAGTCGCCGCTGTTCGCGAAGGGCTCCGGGGCGCCGTCCGAGGCCGATATTCACTAATCGATTAGGTCGGTGGGGCGGCCGCGTTGACAGGCGCGACGAGTTTGCCGAAAAGGGTCGACTGCAATGCCTTATTCACGGGTCAGGGGTACGAGGATGGCTTCGGCGGTAAAGGCGACGGGGCACCGCCTTGCCGGCGTTCTGGTCGCGGCGGCAGGCTGCGCGGCCTGCCTCGCCTTCGCGACGCCGGCGCGCGCCGATTTTCGCGTCTGCAACGCCACCCAGAACCTGGTCGGCGTCGCCATCGGCTATCGCGCCTCCACCGGCTGGATCACCGAAGGCTGGTGGCATGTCGACGGTTCGAGCTGCAAGACGCTGATCGAGGGGCCGCTGTCGTCGCGCTACTACTACCTCTACGCCGAGGATGCCGAGCGCGGCGGCCGCTGGGAAGGCCCGATCAACATGTGCGTGGCCGAGCGCGAGTTCAAGATCGCCGGCGTCAGCGACTGCTTCGCGCGCGGCTTCCAGCGCGCCGGCTTCCAGGAATACGACACGGGCTCGCAGTCGAGCTGGATGATCCAGCTCACCGACCGGCCCGCCCAGGGTGGCGCTGCCGCCGTCTCCGGCACGGGATCCAAATGAGACGCAGCCGCAAGGTCAAGATCCTCGCCACGCTCGGCCCGGCTTCCGACGACGCGGCGACGATCCGCCGCCTGTTCGAGGCGGGCGCCGACGTCTTCCGCATCAATATGAGCCATGCCGACCACGACACGATGCGGCGCCTCGTCGGGGTCATCCGCGGCATCGAGGCGGAGGCCGAGCGGCCGATCGGCATCCTCGCCGACCTGCAGGGCCCCAAGCTGCGCGTCGGCAAGTTCGCCAAGGGCGCGGTCGAGCTGAAGCCCGGCCAGATCTTTACCCTCGACGACGACCCGGCGCCGGGAACCACGAAGCGGGTCAACCTGCCGCATCCCGAGATCCTGCGCTCCGTGCGCCCCGGCGAGCGGCTTTTGATCGACGACGGCAAGCTGCAGCTCCGCTGCGAGGAGACCGACGGCGCCTCGCTGCGCTGCGTCGTCGTGTCGGGCACGAAGATCTCCGACCGCAAGGGCGTCAGCCTGCCCGACACCGACCTGCCGGTCGGCGCGCTGACCGAGAAGGACCGGCGCGACCTCGACGCCGCGCTCGCCGCCGGCGTCGACTGGATCGCGCTCTCCTTCATCCAGCGCCCCGAGGACCTCGCCGAAGCGCGCAAGGTGGCGCGCGGCCGCGCCTTGCTGATGGCCAAGATCGAGAAGCCGCAGGCCGTCCTCCGGCTTCCCGAGATCATCGAATTGTCCGACGCGCTGATGGTGGCGCGCGGCGACCTCGGCGTCGAGATGCCGATCGAGGCCGTGCCCGGCATCCAGAAGCAGATCACCCGCGCCTGCCGCCGCGCCGGCAAGCCGGTGGTGGTGGCGACCCAGATGCTGGAATCGATGATCTCCGCGCCGGTGCCCACCCGCGCCGAGGTCTCCGACGTGTCGATCGCCGTCTTCGAGGGGGCGGATGCCATCATGCTGTCGGCCGAATCGGCCGCCGGCCAGTATCCGGTCGAGGCGGTGGCGATGATGAACCGCATCGCCGTGCAGGTCGAGCGCGACCCGACCTATCCCTCGATCATCAACGCCCAGCGCACCGAGCCCGAGGCGACCAGCGCCGACGCCATATCGCTGGCGTCCCGGCAGATCGCCGAGACGCTGAAGCTGTCCGCCATCGTCACCTACACCTCGTCCGGCGCCACCGGGCTGCGGGCTGCCCGCGAACGACCGCTGCTGCCGATCGTGGCGCTCTCGCCGGTGGTGGAAACGGCGCGCCGGCTGTCGCTGGTCTGGGGCACGCATTGCGTGGTCAGCGAGGACGCGCACGATTCGGAGGACATGGTCGACCGCGCCTGCCGCATCGCCTTCCGCGAGGGCTTCGCCGCCCCCGGCGAGCGCGTCATCATCACCGCAGGCGTCCCCTTCGGCACACCGGGCGCGACCAACATGCTGCGCATCGCCTATGTCGGCTCCGACGGCCAGGGCGGCGTCTGACCGGAAACCCGACCTCCCCGTGACAGCCTGACGCCGGCTCAGATCGGCGGCGGCGACTGTGCCGGCTCGGCCGACCGATCCGGCCCGGCATCCTCGGCGCGGTCGCCGGCGACGCGCCGCTCCGCCGCGCGCACGGCGGCATCGAGGTCGACGCGCTCTCCCGCCACCTTGAGGATCGCCGCGGCGACGAGCTCGGGCGCGATCCAGTCCGGCTTGTGGCCGAGATTGCGCACCCAGGCGAGCGCGGCGCCGAGGATGTCGCGCGCGAGCCCGAGCGAGTGCACCTCCTCGTAGACCACCGTGTCGCTGTCGCCGGAGATCACCACGGTCGGCGCCGAAATCGACGGATAGCGCGGCGCGGCGGCCGCGACATGGGCGTAGAGGCCGTCGACGTCGATCGCGTTGGCACGGAAGGCGGCCGGCCGCAGCACCAGCATGATCGCGGCGCGGCGGACATAGCCGTCGGGCACCGGATTGGGCGAGAACACCGAGCGCGTGGCGCCGGCGATGCGGACGAGCCCTGCCGGCAGCGCCGCCAGCGCGCAGAACACCGGTCCGGCGCCCGGCAGCGCCGCCAGCCGGTAGTACCAGGAGGTCGCGCCGCCGGGCCAGGGATGGCTGGCGGCCGAGACCAGAACGAGGCCCGCCGTGCGCTCCGGATGGTCGAGCGCGAAGGCGGCCGCCACCGCGCCGCCGAAGGAATGGCCGACCACGATGGCGCGGCCGATGCCGAGCCGGTCCATCAGGGCGGCCAGCGTGGCCGCCTGCCCGGACGGCGTGTCGTTGCCGTCGCCGCGCTCCGACCAGCCATGCCCCGGCCGGTCGAGGAACAGCATTTCGGCACGGCCTTCGAGGCGCGGCCGCAAGGGCAGCATCTCGTCGAGCAGATTGCTGCTGGCGCCATGGATGAAGACCACCGGCGGCAGCTCAGCCTCCACCGGCCCCGGCACATGAACGTGATGGATGCGCGTACCGTAGACCTCCGCGAAGGCGCCGACGGGCGGGTGGCGGCGCGCGATCAGGAAGGCGCCGATCCGGCTCGCCGCAAACAGCGCCGCGAGCAGGATGACGATCGACGCGAGGATGGCGAGGCTCATGCGGAGCGGGTCGGGGGCGGAGAGGTCAGATCCCCTGGCCGGCGAGCGCGTCGGCGAGGTCGGAGACCTCCTGCTGGGCGCTGCGCAGCATGGGATAGATGTCGAGCACGCGCTCGAAGGCGTTGAGCGCGGCCTGCTTGTTGTCATAGGCCTTGAAGATCGCGGCCATGCCGGACAGCGCGCCGAAATGGCGCGGCTCCAGCCGCAGCGTGCGCTCGATGTCGGTCATCGAGCGGCCGTAGTCCCGCTTGAGGTAGTGCACCGTCGCGCGCCGGTTCCAGCCTTCGGCGAAGCTCGGGGCGAGCACCGTCACCTCGTCGAGGAAATCCAGCGCCGCGTCGTATTTGCGCGCCTGCATGGCGCTGGCCGCGCGCTGCATCAGGAGGTCGATCGTGGCCGAGCCGGAACGCTGCCATTCGGCGCGGATGGCGTCGGCGATGCGGGACGCCGCCTGCTCGTTGCGTTCTCGCTTGAGCTCGGAAAACAGCCTGTCGAGGCGTTCCTTCGCAGTCTCGGCGGGGCGGGATGCTTCCTGCGCGCCTTCGCCGGTCTTCTGGGCGAAGGCCGTACCCATGCCGGCCGACAGGCCGGCGCCGAGCAGGCCGGCCGAGACGAGACATGCCAGAACGCGCCGCATGAGCCGGAGCTTAGCCCCGCCTCGCGACGCGTCAAACTGAATTTCGCGTGAGGCCGACGGCCGGCGCAGGATCAGCCCTGGCGGGCCTTGTAGCGCGGCGCGGTCTTGTTGATGATGTAGACGCGGCCCTTGCGGCGAACCAGGCGGTTGTCGCGGTGACGGCCCTTCAGCGCCTTGAGCGAGTTCTTGATCTTCATTGTCTTCGTCCGTCGGTGACGGTCCGGCCTGGCCGAACACGAAAGACGCGCCCCGAAGGCGCGCCGAAACTGGATGCGGGCTCATAGACGATGGCGCGGGCCGGTGTCAACCGCCGCAGAGAGCGGCAGTAGGCAATCGGCAGTCGGCAGTCGGGAAAACGCCGGTGCGGAGCCTGCGGATTCGGGGCCGCCAGATATTCAGGTCCGATTGCCGACTGCCGACTGCCGACTGCCCAGCTTTGTGAAATGCCCCATCTTGCGGCCGGGACGGGCTTCCGCCTTGCCGTAGAGATGGAGCACGAGGCCGGGCTCGGCGAGCAGGGCCGGCGCACGGGCGACCTCGTCGCCGATCAGGTTCTCCATGACGCAGTCGGAGTGCCGCGCGGTGTCGCCCAGCGGCAGGCCGCAGACGGCGCGGATGTGCTGCTCGAACTGCGAGACGGCGCAGGCGGCTTCCGTCCAGTGGCCTGAATTGTGCACCCGCGGCGCGATCTCGTTGACCAGCAGCCGCCCGTCGCGCGTGACGAAGAACTCGACGCCGATCACGCCGACATAGAAGAGCGCGTCGAGGATGGCGAAGGCGGCCGCCCGGGCGCTGCCGCCAACCTTGTCCGAAATCCCTGCCGGCACGGTCGAACTGCGCAGGATGCCGTCGCGGTGGACGTTCGCGGCCGGGTCGTAGGCCGCCAGGCCGCCATCGGCGCCGCGCGCGGCGACGATGGAGATCTCGGCGCGGAAATCGACGACGCCTTCGAGGATCAGCGGCCTGCCGCCGAGTTCGGCCCAGGCGGCCTCCGCCGAGCCCGGACGGTCCGGCGCAATCCGCGCCTGCCCCTTGCCGTCATAGCCGAAGCGGCGCGTCTTCAGGATGCCGGCGCCGCCGAAGGCCGCGAGCCCGGCCTTGAGATCGTCCATGCCGTCGACCGCACGATAGGGCGCCGTCGCAAGACCGAGGCCGGTGAGAAAATTCTTCTCCACCAGCCGGTCCTGCGCGGCCTCCAGCGCGGCCGGCGGCGGCAGCACCGGCACGTCGGCGACCAGCTCGTTGACGGCCTCGACCGGCACGTTCTCGAATTCATAGGTGACGACGGCGCTCGCGCGTGCAAGTTCCGCCAGCGCGTAGGCGTCGTCATAGGCGCCGACGATCTGGCGGTTGGCGACCTGCGCGGCCGGGCAGTCGGCCTGCGGCTCCAGCACGATCGTGCGGTAGCCGAGGCGGGCGGCCGCCATCGCTAGCATGCGGCCGAGCTGGCCGCCGCCGATGATGCCGACGGTCGCGCCGGGCGGCAGCGGTGCCATCAGCTCTCGTCCGCCGGGCGCTCGGTGACGGCCGCTGTCTGGGCCGCGCGCCAGGCGTCGAGCCGCGCCGCCAGCGCCGGGTCGGACAGCGCCAGCACGGCCGCCGCCAGAAGCGCGGCATTGACCGCGCCGGCCTTGCCGATCGCCAGCGTGCCGACGGGGATGCCTGCCGGCATCTGCACGATCGACAGCAGCGAATCGCGGCCCGACAGCGCCTTCGATTCGACCGGCACGCCGAACACCGGCAGCGGCGTCAGCGCCGCGGTCATGCCGGGCAGGTGGGCGGCCCCTCCGGCGCCGGCGACGATGACCTTGAAGCCGTTGTCGCGGGCGCTGGTGGCGAAGTCGTAGAGCCGCTTCGGGGTGCGGTGGGCCGAGACGATCCGCGCCTCGTGGGCGATGCCGAGCGCCTCGAGCGTCTCGGCGGCGTGGCGCATCGTGCCCCAGTCGGACTGGCTGCCCATGATGATTGCGACAGGCGCCTGCGGCATCGCGGTCTCCCGGCGGAAGGCCGCCACCTATCGCGATTTGCCCGGCGCGGCAAGGCGGCCGGCAGGCGGGAGCGCCCTCACGCGATGATGTCGGGGATGATCCTGTCCTCGACCTGGGCGAGGCGGTCCTTCAGCGCCAGCTTCTTCTTCTTCATGCGCTGGATCTGCAGCGGGTCGCAGCCGGTCGCGATCATGGCGTTGATGGCGGCGTCGAAGTCGGCGTGTTCCTGCTTGAGGCGGGCGAATTCGAGCCGGAGCCCGGCCTGTTCCTGTTCCGACATCTATGCTCGACCGTTCCAGATTTTCCGGCGCTGGCGCGCCCTTGCGGGGGCCAGACGGGAACCGGACCAGCCTCCGCGACCGGCGCGCCGCCCATACCACATTTCAACCATTTAAGAAATGCTACTACGGAAAAATCGACTTCCGTGCCGGGCGGTGGCAGACTGTTTGTCGGCTGGCTAGGAGCGCAGCCCGCGGCGGGACGCGCTTCCTGTCTGGCCTCAACGAGGAACCAGGAAGGGAGATCCAATCATGTCTCTTGCATCCCACCTTGCAGAGCTTCAGCGCAGGCACGGCGAAATCGAGCGCGAGCTCGACGAGGCGATGGCCCATCCTTCGGCCGACGACCTCGAGATCGCTGCGATGAAGCGGCGCAAGCTGGCCATCAAGGACGAGATTGAGAAACTGAGGACTCAGCCGACCCGGCACTGAGCCAGACCCTATCCGCCGCGCGGACGCGGTCCGCGCGGCCCCGACGGCGACGCGCCGTCGGGCCGAGGAGGAAGGCCACCCGCTGCGCGAATGCGGGCGGGAAGGTTTTTTGATTATTGACGGCGGAAGGCCGCGGTCAGCGCGATTGCCGCGGTGACGACGCTGGCGATCACGTTCCAGCCGGCGAAAGACAGGCCGAGGAAGCGCCCGGCCGCCACCGTGCAGGACGGCGGGATCACCTTGTCGATCTGGTCGAGTATGCCGCCCGAGCCGCTGCCGGCCGCCGGCAGGTCGACCGCCTGGCAGTCGGTCGGGCCGGCCCACCAGCCCCATTCGACGCCGGAATGGTAGACGCCGAGATAGGCACCGTAGAGCATCAGCAGCCCGCCGACGAGAAGCAGCCCGCGCGTCACCGCGCCCGGCAGCCTGAGCGCCGCCGACAGCGCCGCGAGCAGCATCACCGGGATGCCGACATAATAGGGCATGCGCTGTTCCAGGCACAGCTTGCAGGGGATGTAGCCGCCTATGTACTGGAAGCCCAGCGCGGTGCCGACGGCGAGGATCATGCCGGCCGTGACCAGCAGGGCGAGGAGGAGATGCGAACGGCCTGTCGGCGCGGTGATGGCGGTCATTGGCGTTTCCGAAGCGTTGCCGGCGGCGCGACGCGCTGCCGTTCCTAGAACACGTATCTGACGATCACATAGAGCAAAATCAGGGCGGCCGCGGCAAGCGCGGCCAGAAGGCCGAGCCGCTTCTCGATGAAGTCGCGGATCGGTTCGCCGTAGCGCCGCAGCAGCCAGGCGAGCGCGTAGAAGCGCGCGCCGCGGGCAAGGATCGCCGAGACGACGAACAGCCCGAGATTGACGTGCATGGCGCCCGACAGGATGGTCACCACCTTGATCGGCGGCAGATGGGCGAGACCCGAGGTGACGAGCAGGAGCAGCACCGCGCTGGCGTCGGAGGAGTTGCGCAGCTGCTCGAACGCGTCGAGCTTGCCGTAGAACTCCAGCACCGGCTTGGCCACCGTCTCGAAGGCGAACCAGCCGAGATACCAGCCGGCTATGCCGCCCAGCACCGAGGCGACCGTGGCAATCAGCGCGTAGCGCCAGGCCCGGTCGGGCCGCGCCAGCGTCATCGGCAGGAACAGCACGTCGGCCGGCACGAGGAAGACGGAGCTCTCGATGAAGGCGATCAGCGCCAGCCATGCCTCGGCGGCCGGGCGCGCGGCGAGCGACATCGTCCAGTCGTAGAGCCGTCGAAGCATGGAAAACCCCCGGTTGCGGGAAGCCTGTCTATTGGCATTCGCCCGCCTCCGCAATGCGACAGGGCGCGCCTCGCAAGCCTGTGAAGGCACGGTTGACGCGGCACCGCCCTTCCCTATAGTCCGCAGCCCTGTGCCCCTGTGGCGGAATTGGTAGACGCGCTCGACTCAAAATCGAGTTCCGCAAGGAGTGCTGGTTCGATCCCGGCCAGGGGCACCACGCTTCGCCCGAGGCTACGCGTGGCGCGGCCGGCGCCGTGCGTGGCAGGCGGGCGGCGCAGGGAGGGGAACCATGCTTGAGCGGCGCGATACCTACGAGGCGCTCTACCGCGACTTCCGCTGGAACATCCCGGCCCGCTTCAACATCGGAACCGCTGTTGCCGACGCCTGGGCAGCGCGCGAGCCGGACCGGGTCGCCCTGCTCGTCTATCGCGGCGCCGGCGCGCCTGAGACGCTGAGCTATGGCGAGCTCGCCCGCCGCTCGAACGCGCTCGCCGCGGCGCTGCGCAGGCAGGGCGTGCGGCGCGGCGACCGGGTGGCGCTGCTCCTGCCGCAGGGTTTTGCCGTCGCGATCAGCCATGCGGCGATCTACAAGCTCGGCGCCATCGCCGTGCCGCTGGCGCTGCTGTTCGGCACGGAAGCGCTGGAATACCGGCTGCAAACGGCCGGCGTCGCCGCGGTCGTCACCAATGCCGCCGGCCTCGCCAAGCTCGGCGCCATCGCCGGCCGCCTGCCGATGCTGAAGACGATCGTCTCGACCGACGGCGCCGACGGGGCCGCGCTCGGCTTCGACCGGCTGATCGCCGACGCGCCCTCCGGCTTCGAGGCCGACGACACCGGCCCGGACGACCCGGCCTTGATGATCTTCACCTCCGGCACGACCGGCCCGCCCAAGGGCGCGCTGCACGGCCAGCGCGTGCTGCTCGGCCACCTGCCGGGCGTGCAGATGCCGCACGAGTTCCTGCCGCAGCCCGGCGACCGGCTGTGGACCCCGGCCGACTGGGCCTGGGCCGGCGGCCTGCTCAACGTGCTGTTGCCGGGCCTGCTGCTCGGCGTGCCGGTTGTGGCGAGCCCGACCGAGAAGTTCGACCCGGAGGCGGCGCTCGGCCTGATGGAGCGCGCCGGCGTGCGCAACACCTTCATCCCGCCCACCGCGCTCAGGATGCTGCGCTCGGTGAAGGACATCCGCAACCGCTTCAGCCTGTCGCTGCGCACGGTCGGTTCGGGCGGCGAATCGCTCGGCCGCGAGACCTACGAATGGGGCGAGGCGGAGCTGGGGCTGACCATCAACGAGTTCTACGGCCAGACCGAGTGCAACCTCGTGCTTTCTTCCTACGCGGCGATCGGCGTCAGCCGGCCGGGCGCCATCGGCAAGCCCGTGCCCGGCCACCGCGTCGCCGTGATCGACGAGGACGGCCGGCCCTGCCCGCCCGGCGAGACCGGCCAGATCGCCGTCGCGCGCCCGGACCCGGTCATGTTCCTCGAATACTGGAACAATCCCGAGGCGACGGCGAAAAAATTCCTCGGCGACTGGATGCTGACCGGCGACCAGGGCAGCGTCGACGCCGACGGCTACGTCACCTTCTTCGGCCGCGACGACGACGTCATCACCTCGTCCGGCTACCGCATCGGCCCGACCGAGATCGAGGACTGCCTGACCGGCCACCCGGCGGTGGCTCTTGCCGCGGCCGTCGGCAAGCCCGACCCGATCCGCACCGAGATCGTCAAGGCCTATGTCGTGCTGCGCGACGGCGCGGAGGGCTCCGACGCGCTCGCCGCCGAGATCCGCGACTGGGTGCGGACGCGGCTGTCCGCGCACGAATATCCGCGCGAGGTGGAGTTCGTGGAATCCATGCCGCTGACGACGACCGGCAAGGTGATCCGGCGGATATTTCGCGACCGGGCGAAGGAAGAAGTGGGGCGGTGACGCCGCCCACCCTCACACGAACAACCCCCGCTCCTTCTCCACCAGCCCGGCGATGAAGGCGCTGACGGCTTGCACCCGCCGCAGCGGGCGCACGGATTCGTGGTAGACCAGCCAGTAGGCGCGGCGGATCGGATCGGCCGCCGGCACCGGTACGAGATCCGGGTGGGCGCGCGCGATGAAGGTGTGCAGGATGCCGATGCCTGCCCCCGCGCGCACCGCCTCCACCTGCCCGAGCGAGGACGACACGCCGTAGCTCGCCCGCCAGTCGCGCCAGAACTCGCCCGCATAGTCGAGCGAGGGGCTGAAGACGAGGTCCTCGACGTAGCCGACAAGCCGGTGGCCGGCGAGCGCGGCGGGCTCGCGCGGCAGGCCGTGGCGCTCGGCATAGGCGCGGCTGGCGAACAGGCCGAGCGTGTAGTCGACCAGCTTGGAAGCGACCAGCCGCCCTTCGGTCGGCCGCTCCACGGTGATGGCGATGTCGGCCTCACGCCGCGACAGCGAGAACGAGCGCGGCACCGGCACGAGCTGGATCGCGAGATCGCGGTGGCGCGCCGTCAGCTCGCCGAGCCGCGGCGCCAGGAAGGCGACGCCGAAGCCGTCCGGCGCACCGATGCGCACCGTGCCGGCCACCTCGTCGCCCTCGTCGGCGATGTCGGCGCGCGCGGCGATCATGTCGGCCTCCATCCGCTCGGCGACCGCCAGGAAGCGCTCGCCGGCGGGCGTCAATTCGGAGCCGGTGGTGGTGCGGCGGAAGAGCTGCGCGCCGAGCGCCTCCTCGAGCGCGGCCACCCGCCGCGACACCGTCGCATGGTTGAGGCCGAGCCGGCGCGAGGCGCCGAGGATCTGGCCCGCGCGGGCCACGGCGAGGAAGACGCGCACGTCGTCCCAGTTCATCGGCTCCCCTCCCTCGGCGGCCTACATCCGCCGTCTCGCCTATTATGCAGCGTTTCAAGTTCGACGCCAGCCGCTATCCAATCCGCGCACATCGGCTGCGACCGCGCTCGCGTTGCAATCGCCCCGGCGAAGCGGGAAGATGGCGTCACTTCACCCAGGGAGAGAAATCCATGATCGAGATCGGTCATTTCATCGGCGGCAAGCACGTCGCCGGCAAGAGCGGCCGCACGGCCGACGTGATGCAGCCCATGGACGGCACGGTGCGTGGCAAGGTCGCGCTCGCCTCCAAGGCCGAGATGCGCGCGGCGGTCGAGAACGCCAAGGCCGCGCAGCCGGCCTGGGCCGCGACCAACCCGCAGCGGCGCGCCCGCGTGCTGATGAAGTTCCTCGAGCTGGTTGCGCGCGACAATGACGAGCTCGCCGAGATGCTGTCGCGCGAGCACGGCAAGACCCTGCCGGATGCCAAGGGCGACATCCTGCGCGGCGTCGAGGTGGTCGAGTTCGCGCTCGGCGTGCCGCACCTGATGAAGGGCGAGTACACCGAAGGCGCCGGCCCCGGCATCGACCTCTATTCGATGCGCCAGCCGCTCGGCGTCGTCGCCGGCATCACCCCGTTCAACTTCCCGGCGATGATCCCGATGTGGAAGTTCGCGCCGGCGATCGCCTGCGGCAACGCCTTCATCCTGAAGCCGTCCGAGCGCGACCCGTCCGTGCCGATGCGCCTTGCCGAGCTGATGCTGGAGGCCGGGCTGCCGGCCGGCATCCTCAACGTCGTCAACGGCGACAAGGAGGCGGTCGACGCCATCCTCGACGATCACGACGTCAAGGCGGTCGGCTTCGTCGGCTCGTCCGACATCGCGCAGTACATCTATTCGCGCGCCTCGGCCAACGGCAAGCGCGTGCAGTGCTTCGGCGGCGCCAAGAACCACATGATCATCATGCCCGACGCCGACATGGACCAGGCGGTGGACGCACTGGTCGGCGCCGGCTACGGCGCGGCGGGCGAGCGCTGCATGGCCGTGTCGGTGGCCGTGCCGGTCGGCAAGGCCACGGCCGACAGGCTGGTGGAAAAGCTCATACCGCGGGTCGAAAGCCTCAAGATCGGCCCCTCGATGGACCCCTCGGCCGATTTCGGCCCGCTGGTGACGAAGCAGGCGCTGGAGCGCGTCAGGGGCTATGTCGACCTCGGCGTCAAGGAAGGCGCCAAGCTCGTAGTCGACGGCCGCGGCTTCAAGATGCAGGGCTACGAGAACGGCTTCTATCTGGGCGGCTGCCTGTTCGACGAGGTCACACCCGAAATGCGCATCTACAAGGAAGAGATCTTCGGCCCGGTGCTGTCGGTCGTGCGCGCGCATGATTTCGACGAAGCAGTGCGGCTGCCCTCCGAGCACGAATACGGCAACGGCGTCGCGATCTTCACCCGCGACGGCGATGCCGCGCGCGAGTTCGCCGGCCGCGTCAATGTCGGCATGGTCGGCATCAACGTGCCGATCCCGGTGCCGGTCTCCTACTACACCTTCGGCGGCTGGAAGCGCTCGGGCTTCGGCGACCTGAACCAGTACGGCCCGGACTCGATCCGCTTCTACACCAAGACCAAGACGGTCACCTCGCGCTGGCCGTCCGGCGTCAAGGAAGGCGCCGAGTTCGCCATGCCGACGATGAAATAGGCCGGCGGGCCTCTCTCCTGCCCGTTCCGCCGCGATGCGGCTGCGACCGGGCGGCTGGGGCACGACAACCGAAGGCGGGCTGCGAGGCCCGCCTTTTTCTTTCGCGATTTCAGTCCGATGCGCCGGAAGGCCGCCGGTTCCATCGCATTCCGTCTCGAAGCGTCACCAAACTGTGATGGAACGGCGCATGGCCGCCGGCCCTTGATCTGGCGACCGATCGCCGAGGAGCAGCGGTTTGGCCCGAATTATTCGAGAGCCGGCAGGCCGGACCAGGTGACGCCAACCGTCGCCTCGGGACGCCGCGCGGCCAACGAGGAGACGAACAGATGAAATCCCTCGCCCATCTCATCGGCGCAGCCCCGATCGCCGCTGGCGTCATCCTGTTTTCGGCGCTTCCCATCCAGGCCGGCAGCGCCCGTAACGCCCAGCCCGAAGCGGCGCCCGCTTCGGCGCCCGGCGCTCTGTGCGGCAAGCGCGACGAGATCGTCCGCTCGCTCGGCGACCAGTTCCACGAGAAGCAGCAGGCCGTCGGCGTGGTCGACCGCAGCGCCATCCTCGAGATCTTCGTCTCGGCGGCCGGCACCTGGACCATCATCGCCACCGGCACGGACGGCAATTCCTGCCTCGTCTCCTCCGGCGAAGGCTGGGATTCGACCACCATGATGGCCGGCGCCGACGTGTGACGCCACCCCTCCGTCCCCAAGCGGGGACGGTGCTCTATCCGAAGAACAGCCAGCCCGCGACGAGGAAGGTTGGGATCAGCACGCAGGCCGACCACAGCATGTAGCCGAAGAAGCTCGGCATCCTGACGCCCCGGTCGCGGGCGATCGCATAGACCATGAAGTTGGGCGCGTTGCCGATATAGGTGTTGGCGCCCATGAACACCGCGCCGGTCGAGATCGCCGCCAGCGTCGTGGCGAACGTCGTCATCAGCGCGTGCGGGTCGCCGCCGGCCAGCTCGAAGAAGACGAGATAGGTCGGCGCGTTGTCGAGGAACGACGACAAGAGCCCCGTCATCCAGAAGTAGGCGAGGTCGCGCGGCGTGCCGTCGGGGCTCGTCACCACCGCCACCAGCGAGGCGAGCGCTCCGTCGGGGCCGGCGCGCAGGATCGCGATCACCGGCACGATGCAGATGAAGATCGCGGCGAACAGCTTCGCAACCTCCAGGATCGGTCCCCAGGAGAAGCCGTTCGCCTCGCGATAGACCTTGCGGGTGAGCTTCAGCGAGGCGAGCGCCAGGAGCACGATGATGGCGTCGCGCACGAGGTTCTGCAGCTCCAGTTCCACGCCGTAGACCGTGAACGATACGCCCGGCTTCCACGTCGCTGACAGCAGGATCGCCGCGATCACGCCGGCCAGCAGCAGGAAGTTCGGCAGGCCGCGGATGCGCACCTTCGAGTCGGGCGTCGGATCCTTGATCTTCGGCATCCCGCCTTCGCGCCGGTGCAGCCAGACATCCACCACCAGAAAGGCGGCGAGCACGATCCCCGCCACGATCAGCGTCTCGGTGAAGAGATGCTGCGTCGTCCAGAAGAAGTCGACCCCGCGCAGGAAGCCGACGAACAGCGGCGGGTCGCCGAGCGGCGTCAGCGCGCCGCCGATGTTGGAGACGAGGAAGATGAAGAAGACCACGACATGGGCGTTGAACGGCCGGTTGTCGTTGGCCCGGATCACCGGCCGGATCATGATCATCGAGGCGCCGGTCGTGCCCACCACCGAGGCCAGCGCCGCGCCGATGACGAGCAGCAGCGCGTTGGTCAGCGGGCTGCCGTGGATGTTGCCGGCCACTAGTATGCCGCCGGCGATGGTGAACAGCGCGAACAGCAGGATGATGAACGACATGTATTCGAGCAGGATCGTGTGGAGCGCCGCCTCCAGCGTCACCGGGAAGCCGAAGGCGAACGCCATCGGCACCAGCGCCAGCGCGGCCCAGGCCGCGGCGAACTTGCCGTAATGGTGCTCCCACAGATGCGGGTAGAACAGCGGCCCGGTGGCGATCGACAGGAGGATGCCGGCGAACGGCAGCACCCAAAGGATCGACATCTGCGCGCCCGGCAGGCCGCCGGCCTCGGCCGCGAGCGCGGGCGCCGTGCCCGCAACGAGAGCCATCGCGGCGCAGGCCGCCGCCTTCCACATGCGAGATGCCATCCGGACCCCCTCCCCCTCGCAGTGTTCCTAAAGCCGTTTGCGCGACGAGGGAAGCGATAGTGCCGGCTTGATCCCGCCGGCGCCGGATCAGTGCTTGCGCGACAGGGTGCGCGTCGCCTGCTCCAGCCCGGCCAGCGTCAGCGGGAACATGCGCTCGGAGAACAGGGCGCGGACCATCTGGATGGAGTGCGTGTAGCCCCAGTGCTTCTCCTGCACCGGATTGAGCCAGATCGCATGAGGCCATTGCTGCTGCGCCCGCGCGAGCCAGACCGCGCCGGCCTCGGCGTTCCAGTGCTCGACCGAGCCGCCCGGCTGCGCGATCTCGTAGGGGCTCATCGAGGCGTCGCCGACGAAGATCGCCTTGTAGTCGTGGCCGTATTTGTGGAGCACGTCGAAGGTCGGGATCACTTCCGAATGGCGGCGGCGGTTGTCCTTCCACACGCCCTCGTAGAGGCAGTTGTGGAAGTAGAAATATTCGAGCTGCCGGAACTCCGCCCGCGCGGCGGAGAACAGCTCCTCGACGCCCTTGATGTGGTCGTCCATCGAGCCGCCGACGTCGAAGAACATCAGGAGCTTCACCGCATTGCGCCGCTCGGGCCGCGTCTGCACGTCGAGATAGCCGTGCTCGGCGGTGGCGTGGATCGTGCCCGGCAGGTCGAGCTCCTCGGCGGCGCCTTCGCGCACCCAGCGGCGCAGCCGCTTCAGGGCGACCTTGATGTTGCGCGTGCCGAGCTCGACCGTGTCGTCGAAATTCCTGAACTCGCGCTTGTCCCACACCTTCACGGCGCGGCGGTTGCGGCTCTCGTGCTGGCCGATCCGCACGCCTTCCGGATTGTAGCCGTAGGCGCCGAAGGGCGAGGTGCCGGCCGTGCCGATCCATTTCGAGCCGCCCTGGTGGCGGCCCTTCTGCTCCTCCAGCCGCTGCCTCAAGGTCTCCATCAGCTTGTCGAAGCCGCCGAGCGCCTCGACGAGCTTCTTCTCCTCGTCGGTGAGGTGCTTCTCGGCGAGCCGCCGCAGCCATTCCTCCGGCAGGTCGGCGACGTCGACCGCGCCCTCGCCGGAAACCGCCTCGACGCCGCGGAAGACATGCGCGAAGACGCGGTCGAAGCGATCGATGTGGCGCTCGTCCTTCACCAGCGTGGCGCGGGCGAGATAGTAGAAGCCCTCGACGTCGTAATCGACGAGCTGCGCCTCCATGCCTTCGAGCAGCGACAGGTACTCGCGCAGCGACACCGGGACCTTCGCGGCCTTCAGCTCGAGGAAGAACGGGATGAACATGCCGCCTTTGTGCGCGAGCGGAGCCATGAAGGCAAGGTTGGGAAAGTGCTGGCAAAATGCTATATGATCGGGATCGAAGGAGAACGGCCATGGCCAGCCTGCACGTCCGCAATGTCGACGACACGATCGTCGCCCGCCTCAAGGAGCGGGCGAAGGTGCATGGACGATCCGTCGAGGCCGAGCACCGCGAAATCCTGAAAGACGCGCTGCGATGGGAGCGGGCGCCCGAGGTCGATCTCGAAGATTGGAAGCGCCGCGCGCGTGCTTTTCGGGAAAGCCTGAAGGGCCGGTATCATACACCCTCTGAAATCCTGATCCGCGAATCCCGGGATGAGCGTTGAGCCCGCCAATCGTCGTCGTCGATTCAAGCGTGGCGATAAAATGGGTCGTCCCGGAGCATGATTCCGACCTCGCGGAGCAGCTTGTCGACGCCTACAGTCTCGTCGCTCCGGACCTGATCTACGCCGAATGTACCAACACTCTCTGGAAAAAGACGCGTCGCGGGGAAATGTCGGTTAGCGAGGCCATGAGCGGGACGACGGTGGTCGACGATTTCGCCGTGCGGACGGTATCGATGCGCGAACTGGTACCCCTCGCGGCCGAGCTGTCCCTCCGTCTCGACCACGCCGCCTACGACTGTTTCTATCTAGCCTTGTCCCAGTTGCTCGAATGCCCATTCGTGACCGCAGATGCTAAGCTTCATCGGAAGGTGCATGACTTGTTGCCGCCGGAGATGGCAATCGGGTGCATGATGCTCGGCGCGTTTCCAGCCGCTACCTCTGATACTTGACGTATCGCGTATCCCTGGCGATCCGGTCGTAGAGCCGCCGCGCCGTGGCGTTGCTTTCCTGCGTGACCCAGTAGACCGTGTTCGCGCCGAGCGCGTCGGCGTGGCGGTACACCTGCTCGATCAGCGCACGGCCGATGCCCTGGCCGCGCACCTCCGGGTCGGCGTAGAGGTCCTGTAGGTAGCAATTGTCGGCGACCGCCCAGCAGGTGCGGTGCATGATCGCGTGCACCAGCCCGACCGGCCGGCCGTCGAGGATCGCGAGCCAGCCGCGCGGCTCGTAGGCGCCGTCGGCGAACAGCCGCTCCCAGGTCGCGGCGTAAACCTCTTCCGGCAGAACCGTTTCGTAGAAGGTCAGATAGCCCGTCCACAGCCGGCGCCATCCGGCGTGGTCGGACCGTTCGAGCGGACGGATGGTGACGGGCATGGCTGGACCTCGCTGTGCGGGCCATTCCTAGCCCGCATGCCGGCGCGGCCGAACGTCCAGCCGGCCGCCATCTTTTGGCCCATGCTCAGGAAAGCCCGCGCTTCTCCATCATCGCCTCCGGCGAGGGCATGCGGCCGCGGAAGGCGGTGTAGAGCTCCTCCGGGTCGCGCGTGCCGCCGGCCGCATAGATGTGCCGCTTCAGTCTCTCGCCGAGCTCGGGGTTGAAGACGTCGCCGGTCTCCTCGAACGCCTTGAAGGCGTCGGCGTCCAGCACCTCGGACCACATGTAGGAATAATAGCCGGCCGAATAGCCGTCGCCGGCGAAGACGTGGCCGAAATGCGGGGTGCGGTGGCGCATGACGATCGCCTCCGGCATGTTCAGCGCGGCCAGCGTCTCGGCCTCGAAGGCGAGCGGGTCGGCCGGCGCCTCGCCGCGCGCGTGATAGGCCATGTCGACCAGCGCCGAGGCCGTGAACTCCACCGTCGAGAAGCCGGCGCCGAAGGTCTTGGCCGCCAACAGCTTGTCGAGCAGCGGCTTGGGCATCGGCTGGCCGGTGCGGTAGTGCAGCGCGTGCTTCTCCAGCACCTCCGGCACGGTCAGCCAGTGCTCGTAGAGCTGCGAGGGCAATTCCACGAAGTCGCGGCTGACCGAGGTGCCGGAAGCCGACGGCCAGCGCGCCTCCGTCAGCATGCCATGCAGCGCGTGGCCGAACTCGTGGAACAGCGTGCGCGCGTCGTCCATCGAGAGCAGCGCCGGCTCGCCCTTCGGCGGCTTGGCGAAGTTCATGATGTTGTAGATGACCGGCTTCACCGTCTCGCCGCGCAGCCTGTGGCCGGATTCCAGCGCGCTCATCCAGGCGCCCGAGCGCTTGGAGGCGCGGTTGAAATAGTCGGCGAGGAAGGTGGCGCGGTATGCGCCGCTGGCGTCGCGCACCTCGAAGACGCGCACGTCGGGGTGCCAGGCCGGCACGTCGCGGCGCTCGGAGAACGTCAGGCCGAACAGCCGGCCGGCGACGTCGAAGCACGCCTCGATGATGCGGTCGAGCTGGAGGTAAGGCTTCAGCTCCGCCTCGTCGAAGGCGAACTTCTCCGCCCGCAGCTTCTCCTGGTAGTGGCGCCAGTCCCACGCCGCGAAGGGGTGGTTGGAGCCGCCCGCCGCGGCGATCCGCTCCAGCTCCGCCTGGTCGCTCGCGGCACGCTCGCGCGCCTTCTCCCAGACCGGCGTCAGCAGCTCCATCACCGCCGCCGGCGTCTTGGCCATCGTGTCGTCGAGCTTGAGCGCCGCATAGCTGTCGTAGCCGAGCAGGCGCGCCTTCTCCGCCCGCAGCGCGAGCTGGCGCGTCACCGTCTCGCGGTTGTCGGTCTCGCCGCCGTTCTCGCCGCGCGCCGCCCACGCGCGGAACGCCTGCTCGCGCAGGTCGCGCCGCGTCGAGAACGTCAGGAACGGCTCGACGATCGAGCGCGACAGCGTCACCGCGTAGCGGCCGGGCGAGCCGCGCTCCTCGGCGGCACCAGCCATGGACGTCACGAGGAAGTCGGGCAGGCCGGCGAGGTCGTCGCCCGCGTCGAGCAGCAGCGCCCAGGAGCTTTCGTCGGCGAGCACGTTCTGGCCGAACTTCGTGCCGAGCCCCGCCAGCTCCTCGTTGATCTGCGCCAGCCGCGCCTTGCCGGCCTCGTCGAGCCGCGCGCCGGCGCGGACGAACCCCTTCCAGCTCTGCTCCAGCACGCGCTTGGTTTCGGCATCGAGGCCGAGCTCGTCGCGGCGCCGGTAGAGTTCGTCGATGCGGGCGAACAGCTTGGCGTTCATGCTGATCGCCGAGAAATGCCGCGCCATCTTCGGCGCGATGTCGCGTTCCAGCGCGCGGATCGTGTCGTTGGTGTGGGCACCGGCACGCAGCCAGAAGATCGAGGAGACGCGGTCGAGCGGCTTGCCCGACAGTTCGAGCGCGGCAAGCGTGTTGTCGACGGTCGGCACGTCAGGATCGTCCGCGATCGCCGCGATCTCGGCCTCGTGCGCGGCGAGTGCGGCCTCGAAGACGGGCCCGAACGCCTCGTCCTCCAATTTCGCGAAGTCCGGCAGCCCCAGCGGCCCGGTCCAGTTGGTCAGGGGATGCGTGGCGAGGTCGATGGCGGGCATGGGGACTCCGGCTGGGCTGCTGCGGGACGACGGCCACGATGTAGGCGTCCGGGCCGGCTGCGGCAACACTTGACGCCCCTGCGCACAGCGGCTACTGGCGGGGATAATAAGGTTTACTTACAAAAATGCCTCCCTCTCCCGAGACAGAGACGTTCGGCTTTCTCGTGACCGACGTCGCCCGCCTCATGCGCCAGGAGTTCGACCGCCACATCGGCGAGGCCGGGCTGGGCCTGACGCCGGGCGAGGCGCGCACGCTTTCATACGCGGCGCGCGCCGGCACCGTGCGCCAGAGCGCGCTCGCCGAGCGCATGGGCGTCGAGGCGATGACGCTGTCGGGCTATCTCGACCGGCTGGAGGCGCGCGGCCTCGTGCACCGCACCGTCGACCCGGCCGACCGCCGCGCCAAGCTCGTCCACCTGACCGAGGCTGCGCGGGAGGTGCTCGCCCGCATCCGCGAGATCGGGCCGCGGGCGCGCATGCATGTCGAGGCGGCGATGACGCCGGCCGAATGGGAAACCCTCCAGACCCTGCTCAAGCGGGCGCGCAAGGCGCTCTGCGAGGGCCGGGAGGACAACCGCAAGAGTTCGGCAGCATGAACATGATCTCCGGCGCCAAGGTGCCGGCGCCGCTGATGAGCGAGCGTCGCGTCAGCCTGATCTGCGCTCTGATCGTGATGATCGGGCCGATCTCGCTGTCGCTGTTCACCCCGGCCATGCCGGAGCTGGTGGTGGCGTTCGGCTCGACCGAATCGGTGGTGAAGCTCACGCTGTCGCTTTATTTCGCCGGCTTCGCGGTGGCGCAGCTCGTCTGCGGACCGCTGTCGGACGGCTTCGGGCGCAAGCCGGTCACCTTCATCTTCATGGTGATCTATCTGCTCTCCAGCGTGCTCGCCGTGTATGCGCCCAGCATCGAGGCGCTGATCGCCGCCCGCTTCCTGCAGGGCGTCGGGGCCGCTGTCGGCACCACCGTCTCGCGCGCCGTGGTCCGCGACCTGTTCACCAACGAACGCTCGGCGCGCATCATGAACCTGATCAGCCTGCTGATGGGCGTGGCGCCGGCCTTCGCGCCGACCCTCGGCGGCGTGATGATGGGCCTGTTCGGCTGGCAGTCGATCTTCCTGTTCATGGCGGGGGCCGCCGTCGTCATCGTGGCGACGGTGCATTTCGCCATGGTCGAGACCGTGCCGCGCGACCTGTCGCGCATCCGCCCGCGCGCGCTGGCGCGCGCCTACGCCACGCTGCTGACCGACCGCTACTTCATGCTGTCGAGCGTGGTGCTGGCGGGCGGCCTCGGCGCCTTCTACACGCAGGCGACCATCCTGCCCTTCATCCTGATGACGCGGGTCGGCCTGACCGCGACCGAGTTCGGCGTCAGCATGCTGATGCAGTCGGCGAGCTTCTTCGTCGGCGCGCTGCTCGTGCGCCAGTTGATGGTCCGCTTCGGCGCCTTCCGCATCGTGCCCGTCGGCTTCGTCGGCATCGTGGTCGGTTCGCTGGCGCTGCCGGTGCTGCTGGGCCTCTATCCGCCTTCGGTGCTGACGGTGATGGGGCCGATCGTCTTCTATTCCTTCGGCACCGCCTTCGTCATGCCGGCCATGTCGACCGCCTCGGTCGCCCCGTTCCCGCACATGGCGGGCGCGGCCTCGTCGCTCGCCGGCTTCTTCCAGATGGGCGGCGGGCTGGTCGGCAGCCTGGTGGCGGCCGCCATCGGCGAGCCGGTGCTGGCGATGGCGACGGTCATCCCCTGCATGGGGCTGATCGCGACGGCGGCCTACGTCGTCTGGCGCCGCGTGCCCGAGCCGGCCCTGGCGCGGGTCGTGCTGCCAGGCCCCGGCGAGGGCCTGTAGCGGCGTCGGCCCGTTCCGGTCAGTCGAGCTCGGGGCGGAAGAAGTCGCCGCTCGTGCGGTCCATCACCCACAGCTCGCCGGTCGAGATGTCGAACCAGGCGCCGTGCAGCGACAGCTTTCCCTTCTCCTCGAGGATGCGCACGCAGGGGAAGGTCCTGAGATTGGCGATCGAATAGCGGATCGAGATGCGCTCCAGCGCGGTCTGCCGTTCGCCCGGCGTCATCAGCGCGTTGTCGGCGATCGCCTCGGCCGCCGGCGCCAGCAGGCGCATCCAGTGACCGATGAAGTCGCCCGGCGACAGCGGCTTGTCGGACGGGTGCAGCGCGGCCCTGATGCCGCCGCAACGGCCGTGGCCCATCACCACGATGTGGCGGATCTTCAGGGCCTGCACCGCGAATTCGAGCGCGGCCGAGGTGCCGTGGTTCTGGTTGTCGGGCGCGTAGGGCGGGATCAGGTTGGCCACGTTGCGCACCACGAACAGCTCGCCCGGGCCGGCGTCGAAGATCGTCTCGGGCGCCGAGCGCGAATCGCAGCAGGCGATCATCATCGTCTTCGGCGCCTGCCCCTCGCGGGCGAGCGAACGGTACCGCTCGGCGTCGTACCGTCCCTTCTTGAAGTTGCGGTAGCCGGCGATGAGTTCTTCGGGAAGGTCGGTCATGGGACCGGCGATAAACCCAAACATCCGATGCCGCAACGGGAATAAAGACTCAGACGTGGATGGCGATCGGCAGGCCGCAGGCGTCCGCGGACGGCGGCTCGGGAAAGCGCTCGACCGTGCCGGCCGCGGCGCGCCGGGCCACGGTGAGTACGGCCAGCGCGTCGAGCACGTCGTCGGCGCCCGCCCCGCGCGGCGGCGGCGCGGAAAGCAGGGCCGGGTCGCAGCCGTCTGCGGCGAGCAGCGCCCGCCGCGCCTCCAGCCCCGGCGGATGCGGCCGGTTGCGCACCTTCTTGGGCATCTCCAGCGCGCGCCGGCCGTTGAGCCGCCAGAAGGCGAGCTCCGGATGCGCCTCGATCACGCGGGTCCGCAAGGCCGCGTCGGCCCTCAGCAGCGCGTCGACCTCGCGGATCCGGGCAAACAGGCCGAAGGCCTGGATCGCGACGCCGCGCGGCGGCGTCGAGGTCTCGCGCGCCACCGCGCTGGCCAGCCGGTGGGCCGCCGCCCACGCTTCGCCCGGCGCGGCCTCGTCAACGGGCAGGGCGGCGTAGACCGCGCGCCGCGACGGGATCGAGAAGACGCTCGACTGACGCATGCCGAGCAGCGGCCGGATCAGGCTTTCGGGCCCGCGCCCGCCATGCAGCGTGTGCTCCGGCAGGCCGATCGGCATGTCGACGGCGATCAGCGCATCGGCCGGCAGCAGCGAAAGCAGCGCCGCGAAGCCGCGGAAGACCGCGACGCGCACCGGTTCGCCCGGCAGCGCGATCGCCGCGACCCAGCCGGCGCGGCAGCCGTCGACGCCGGCGACGGCGCGGCCGCTCAAGCCCGGCGGCCCCCGGAGGGATGCTGGATGTAGCGGGTCTGCACCATCGCCATCGGGTGCGCCAGGCTCTGCGCGTCGGTCTCCAGCGTCAGCTCGTCGGCGCCGCGCTTGGCGGTGCGCGCGAGCACCTCGAACACCGATTCCGTCGTCGTCTGCAGCGCGCGCGCCGGCGCCTGCCCGTCGAGCAGGCGGGCGAGGAAGAGCGCCGCCGTCAGGTCGCCCAGCCCGTTGACCGGCTTCTCGATCACCCGGTGCTCGGCCACCATGGCGAGGTCGGCCGTCACCATCAGGTTGCCGGTCGAGCGCGCCATCAGCGGCGGCGCCGAGGTGACCAGCATGGTCGCCGGCCCGGCGTCGAGCGCGGCCTCGGCCACCGCCGCCGGCGTCTCCAGCGTCACGCCCGTCATCCATTCGAGCTCGTAGCGGTTGGGCGTGGCGATGTCGGCCATCGGCATCAGCAGGTCGCGCTGCCGCGCCGCGATCTCCTCGGCCACGTAGAGACCGCCTCTGTCGCCGATCACCGGGTCGCACAAATAGAGCGCATGCGGATTGCGCGCCTTGACCGCGCGCACCAGCGCGGCCACCGCGTCGGCCTGCCCCGGATCGGCGAGGTAGCCCGACAGCACCGCCTGCACCTCGCCCAGCCATTTCGCCCGGGCGAGCTCGCCCATGAGCGCGGCGAAATCCTCCGCCGGCGGCACGATGCGGGTGCCCGGCCCCTGGCCGGGGTGCCAGGGCAGCACCACGGTCGGCACCGCCCAGACCGGAAAGCCGAGCGTCTCCAGCGCGAACACCGCCGCGCGGTTGCCCACCGAGCCGCGCACGACATGGCTCGACACCACGATCACCGCCCGCGAAGGGTCGTCCGCGCCAGCCGCCATCACGCTCATTCCATCGTCGTCAGCACGTTGAGGAGCCAGATGAGCATGGCGATGACGATCACCGCGCTGAGCCCGCGGCCGATGCGCCGGCCCCAGACCTCCGCCCAGTCGTCCGGGTCGGGCGGCCCGTTGCGGTCGCGCGGGCGCAGATAGCTCTCGCTCTCGGTGTTGATGCGCGTGAGGATCTCGCGCGCCTCCCGGCTGGTCTCGGACGTCTCGCGGGCCACGGCCTGTTCCTTCCTGGTGCCGTCCTTCTAGAGCATCCGCGGGCAAAATCACAGGGCGCGCGAACGCGGCACGCCTTGCGGCGCCGCACCTTGACTCGCGCGACGCCTTCAAGTATCGGGGGCGCGATCCGGCGTGGGGCCTCCCTGCGCCGGTTGTTCTTTGCGGCGCCCGCGCCGCGCGGAACGAGAGCAACCCGGAAAGACTGACAAAAAGACGGCCGGATCGCACGGCGATCCAATCGAGCCGACCGAACAGCGAAAGGCAAAAAATGTTCGCAGTCATCAAAACCGGCGGCAAGCAGTATCGCGTTGCGGCCGATGACGTATTGCAGATCGGGAATGTCACCGGCGAGGTCGGCGACATCGTCGAGATCGGCCACGTGCTGGCCTGGGGCGACGGCGACAAGGTCACCATCGGTGCGCCCTTCGTCGACGGCGCGCTGGTCACAGCCGAGGTCGTGGCGCAGGGCCGTGGCCGCAAGGTCATCGCCTTCAAGAAGCGCCGCCGCCAGAATTCGCGCCGCAAGCGCGGCCATCGCCAGCTCCTGACCACGGTGCGCATCTCGGAGATCCTGCTCGACGGCGCCAAGCCCTCGAAGAAGGCTGCCGCGAAGCCTGCGCCGAAGGCGGAAGCCGAGGCCAAGCCCGCCGCGAAGAAGGAGGCAGCGCCGAAGGCCGCCAAGGCCGAGGCTGCCGCCGGCGAGGCGCCGGCGATCGCCGCGCCGCTGTTCAAGGCGCCGAAGGGCGAGCCGGATGACCTGGTCGTGATCAAGGGCATCGGCCCGGTCGCGGCCGGCCAGCTCAAGGAGCAGGGCATCACCACCTTCGCCCAGCTCGCCAAGCTGACCGAGAAGGACATCGAGAAGATCGATGCCCACATGCCGTTCAGCGCCGACCAGATCAGGGACTGGCGCGAGCAGGCGAAGGAACTGGCCAAGAAGGCCTGAAGCTGTCATAGTCGGCGACAACGTCCGACGGATTCGGATTGGGCGCCCTCACGGGCGCGAAGGAGACTGAAATGGCACACAAGAAAGCTGGCGGTTCGTCGCGCAACGGTCGCGATTCCGAGTCCAAGCGCCTTGGCGTGAAGAAGTTCGGCGGCGAGGCGGTGCTGGCCGGCAACATCCTCGTGCGTCAGCGCGGCACCAAGTGGCATCCCGGCGTCAACGTCGGCATGGGCAAGGACCATACGCTTTTTGCGCTTTCGGCCGGCGAAGTAGCGTTCCGAGCCAAAGCCAATGGCCGAACCTACGTGTCGGTGAACCCGATTACGGAGGCCGCGGAGTAGCCGGTTCCGCACCAAGAACACCGGCGCCCCATCTCGGGGACCGGTGTCTGGGAAAGCCAGGAAAAGGTCAGGGGAGATGGGTCGCCATCTCCCCTTTTTCTTTTGCCTGGAGGGTTCCCATGAACGTGCTCATCTCGCCCCGCCTGACGCTGCGGCCCCCGGCTCCGCCGGATGCCGAGGACATCGCGCTGTGGCTGTCCGACCGCAACGTGGCGCGCATGCTGGCCAGGGTGCCGCATCCCTATCACGTCGAGGACGCCGAGGAGTGGATCGACCGCGTCGCGGCCGATCCCGACGCGATGGTCTACACCATCCACCGCGAGCGGCTGATCGGCGTCGTCTCGCTGGAGGGCGATCCGGCCGCACCCGTGCTCGGCTACTGGCTGGCCGCCCCCTGGCACGGCCGCGGCTACATGACGGAGGCCGCGCACGCGCTGCTGTCGCATGCCTTCTCGACGCGCGGCATCGACGCTGTCGCTTCGTCCGTCTTCGCCGACAATCCGGCCTCGCTCAGGGTCCAGCGCAAGCTCGGCTTCTGCATCACCGGCGCCGGCGAGACCTTCGCACATGGTCGCAACGCATCCGTCCAGACGCTGACGACGCGGCTGACGGCGGCCGCCTTCGCCGGCCACGAATGCCAGGAAACCAGATCGGCTGCGTGAGCGCGGCCGGGGATGGAGGACCCCGACGATGGTCAGGGAAGCGATACGGGACGACGAGGGTGAAGCGATAGACTGTCCGGTGCTCGTCACCGAGCGTCTGGTGCTGCGCCAGCCGCACGAGGACGACATTCCCGAGCTGGTGGCGCTCGCCGGCAACCGCCAGGTGGCCGAGATGCTGGCGCGCATGCCGCATCCCTATGGCGAGGCGGAGGCCCGTGCCTATCTGCGCGCCTCCGCCGCGCGCAAGAGCGGCGCCGGCTATGCCGTGACGCTCGCCGCCACCGGCGCCTTCATCGGCGGCGCGAGCCTCAACCCGGCGCCGGACGGGCTGGAGCTGGGCTACTGGATCGGCGAGCCCCACTGGGGCCGCGGCTACGCCACCGAGGCCGCGCACGCGCTGGTCGACCTCGCCTTCCGCGCCACCGACATCGAGCGGCTGCACGTCTCCTGCCGCGTGCTCAACGCCGCCTCGCGTCGGGTCATCCACAAATGCGGCTTCCAGTATGTCGGCCAGGGCATGATCGATTCGCTCGCCGCCGGCCGCGTCGCGGTGGAGCGCTACGTGCTCGACCGCGGCACCTGGGTGGCGCTGCGGAGCTGGGCGCCGGCGAAATAGGCACGGCTATTCCAGTTCCAGCCAGACCGGCAGGTGATCTGACCCGACGGCCTGCCGGTCGACCCACAGCCGCTTCAGCCGCGGCGCCAGGCTGGCCGAGGTGAACACGTAGTCGATCCGCTTGTGGCGGCTTTCGTCCGCCGGCCGCTCGGGATCGACCCATGTGGTCAGCGCATTGGCCCTGCTGTCGCCCCCCGAGAGCCGGATCGCAACGTCGACCGCCTTCGTCGCCACCAGCGGCATGCCGAACTCGTGGTCGGGCCGCCCGGCGATCTCCGCATGCTCGGGCGAGCCCTCCAGCATGTTGAAGTCGCCCGCCAGCACGAAGGCCTCCGGATGCGGCGGCTCGGGGAAGCCCATCTCGGCGATCCCGGTCAGCGCGCCGCCCTCCAGCGGATAGCCAAGCGCCCGTTCCATCAGGAAGCGGACCTGCGCCAGCCGCTCGTCCGGTCCGCGATGGTCGAGATGGACCGAGTAGAAGCGCATGAAGCCGAGCGGCGTCTCGATCAGCGCCTCCAGCGCGCCGCGCTGCAGGTTGAGCTTCTCGTAGCTGCGGCCGCGCGGCAGGAGCAGGTTGCGCGAAGCCCTGACCGGCGTTTTCGACAGCACCATGTTGCCGAACTGCAGGAACACCTCGACGGCCCGCCCGTCCTTCAGGTGCGAGCCGACATCGGCCTCGAAATTCGGCCCGTAGACCGCGAAATAGTCCGGCAGCGCGGCCCTGATCTCGGCCACCATGTCGCGGCCGCCGTTCTGCGGCGCGTTGCGGGTGACCTCCTGCAGGCAGATCACGTCGGCCCCGCGGATCGCCTCCGCGATGCGGCCTATGTCGTAGCGGCCGTCGAGGCCGATGCCGTACTGGATGTTGTAGGTCACGCACTTCATGGCTGCCCGCCCTTTCGCCCGCGAGGCCCGGTCGTTGCGGTCTCGCCGTGATTCCTATAGTGCTCCGCGCCATCGGACGCGCGTCCGAATGACCAGAAAGCCGGCTTTGCTGTCAATCCGATGAAGTTTCTCGACCAGGCCAAGGTTTACATCAGATCGGGCGACGGCGGCGCCGGCTCGGTCTCGTTCCGCCGCGAGAAGTTCATCGAGTTCGGCGGCCCCGACGGCGGCGACGGCGGCCGCGGCGGCGACGTCTGGGTCGAGGCGGTCGACGGGCTCAACACGCTGATCGACTACCGCTACCAGCAGCATTTCAAGGCCCAGACAGGCATGCACGGCATGGGCCGCAACCGCACCGGCGGCAAGGGCGCCGACGTGACGCTGAAAGTGCCGGTCGGCACCCAGGTCTACGAGGAGGACAACGAGACGCTGATCTGCGACCTGACCGGGATCGGCCAGCGCGTCCAGCTCGCCAAGGGCGGCAATGGCGGCTTCGGCAACCAGCATTTCAAGACCTCGACCAACCAGGCGCCGCGACGCGCCAACCCCGGCCTGCCCGGCCAGGAGATGACCATCTGGCTGCGGCTCAAGCTGATCGCCGACGCCGGGCTGGTCGGGCTGCCCAATGCCGGCAAGTCGACCTTCCTCGCGGCGGTGACGGCGGCCAAGCCCAAGATCGCCGACTATCCCTTCACCACCCTGCACCCCAATCTCGGCGTCGTCCGCATCGACGCGCGCGAGTTCGTGCTGGCCGACATTCCCGGCCTGATCGAGGGCGCGCACGAGGGCGTCGGCATCGGCGACCGCTTCCTCGGCCATGTCGAGCGCACGCGCGTGCTGCTGCATCTGGTTTCCGCCCGCGAGGACAGCCCCGCCAAGGCCTACAAGACCGTGCGGGGCGAGCTGGAGGCCTATGGCCAGGGCCTGACCGACAAGGCCGAGATCGTGGCGTTGAGCCAGGTCGACCTGCTCGACATGGATGCCCGCAAGAAGAAGCTCGCGGCGCTCAAGCGCGCCTGCGGCGACAGCCCCATCGCGCTCTCGGCCGCCACCGGCGAAGGTGTGCAGGAGGTGCTGCGGGCGCTCGCCGCGGTGATCGAGGAAGCGCGCAAGGCGGAGAACCCGGAAAAGCCCGACGAGCGGTGGGTGAAATGACCTCCCTTTCCCGCTACCGCCGCATCGTCGTCAAGATCGGCTCGGCCCTGCTGGTCGACCGCAGGACCGGCCTGCGCAAGGAGTGGCTCGCCTCGATGGTCGACGACATCGGCGCGCTGGCCGCGCGCGGCACCGACGTGCTGGTCGTCTCCTCGGGCGCCATCGCGCTCGGCCGCACCATCCTCGGGCTGGCCGGCAAGACGCTGAAGCTGGAGGAGAGCCAGGCCGCCGCGGCGGTCGGCCAGATCGCGCTCGCCGGCGCTTGGTCGGCCGAGCTCGCCCGCCACGGGCTGAAGTCCGGCCAGATCCTCGTCACGCTCGGCGACACCGAGGAGCGCCGCCGCTACCTCAACGCCCGCGCCACCATCTCGACCCTGCTCAAGCTCGGCGCCGTCCCCGTCATCAACGAGAACGACACGGTGGCCACCAGCGAGATCCGCTACGGCGACAACGACCGGCTGGCCGCCCGCGTCGCCACCATGATGGGCGCCGACCTCCTGGTGCTCCTGTCCGACATAGACGGGCTCTACACCGCCCCGCCCGCGCGCGACCCCGCAGCGACGCACATTCCCGTGGTCGAGGCGATCACCCCCGAGATCGACGCCATGGCCGGCGAGGCGGCCTCGGAGCTGTCGCGCGGCGGCATGCGCACCAAGATCGACGCCGGCAAGATCGCCACCGCCGCCGGGACCGCCATGGTCATCACCGCCGGCAACCGGCTGAACCCGCTCGCGGCCATCGACCGCGGCGAGCGCGCCACCTTCTTCAAGCCCTCGCCGCGTCCCGTGCGCGGCTACAAGACCTGGATCGCCGGCCATCTGGAGCCGGCGGGGCGCCTCGTCATCGACGCCGGCGCGGAGGCCGCCCTGCGCTCCGGCAAGTCGCTGCTGCCGGCCGGCGTGCGTGCCGTCGAGGGCAGCTTCGCGCGCGGCGACACGGTCGCCATCGTCGGTCCCGCCGGCTTCGAGGTGGCGCGCGGGCTGGTTGCCTACGACGCCTCCGATGCCGTAAGGATCGCCGGATTGAAGAGCGCGGCCATTGCCGGCGTCCTCGGCCACGAGGCGCGCGCGGCGATGGTCCATCGCGACGATCTCGTCGTGTCGCGCCTCGAAAGGCAAACGGACGCGGCGGCAACCGCCGCCGGGGACTGAGCGATGCTGCAGACCAACCGCACCGCCGGCGACGACGTCGCCGCCATCATGGCCGATCTGGGCCGGCACGCCCGCGCCGCCGCGCGCCCGTTGGCGACCGCGACCACCGCGCAGAAGAACGCCGCGCTTTCCGCGATGGCCGACGCGCTCGTCCGCAACGAGACCGCGATCCTCGAAGCCAACAAGATCGATATGGCAAACGGCGAGGAGGCCGGCCTCAAGGCATCCTTCCTCGACCGGCTCAGGCTGACGCCGGAGCGCATCGCCGCGATCGCTGAAGGAATCCGCGACATCGCCGCGCTGAAGGACCCGGTCGGCGACATGATCGCCGAATGGGACCGGCCGAACGGCCTCCACATCGAGCGCGTGCGCACGCCGCTCGGCGTCATCGGCGTCATCTACGAGAGCCGGCCCAACGTGACGGCCGACGCCGGCGCGCTGTGCCTCAAGGCCGGCAACGCGGTGATCCTGCGCGGCGGCTCCGATTCGGCCAATTCCTCGGCCGCCATCCATGCCTGCCTTGTCGAGGGGCTGAAGGCCGCCGGCCTGCCGCAGGACGCCATCCAGCTCGTGCCGGTGACCGACCGCGCCGCGGTCGGCGAGATGCTCAAGGGGCTTGGCGGCAATCTCGACGTGATCGTGCCGCGCGGCGGCCGCAGCCTCGTCGAACGCGTCCAGACCGAGGCGCGCGTGCCGGTCTTCGCCCATCTCGAAGGCATCTGCCACGTCTATGTCGACCGCTCGGCCAGGCTCGACATGGCGGTGAAGATCGCCGTCAACGCCAAGATGCGGCGCGTCGGCATCTGCGGCGCGGCCGAGACGCTGCTGGTCGACCGCGCCGTGGCCGACACCTATCTAGTGCCGATCCTTGAGGCGCTGTCACAAGCCGGCTGCGAGATTCGCGGCTCCGAAGAGGTCCGCGCGCTCTACCCGGCCGCGATTCCCGCCAACGATGCAGACTGGATCACCGAATATCTCGCTCCGATCATCTCGGTGACGCTGGTCGACGGCGTCGGCGGGGCGATCGAGCATATCGAGCGCTATTCCTCGCACCATACCGACGCGATCGTGGCGGAGGACCAGGCGGCGGTCGACCGCTTCTTCGCCGAGGTCGATTCGGCGATCCTGCTGCACAACGCATCGACGCAGTTCGCCGACGGCGGCGAGTTCGGCATGGGCGCCGAGATCGGCATCGCGACGGGCCGCATGCACGCGCGCGGGCCGGTCGGCGTCGAGCAGCTCACCTCCTTCAAGTACCGCGTCCGCGGCTCCGGTCAGGTGAGGCCGTGAGGCAGGGTGCCGCACGCTGACATCCCCGCCCGCTACCTGCGCATGCCGCATGTCGAGAAGGGCATGCAGGTCGGGCTGTTCGGCGGCTCCTTCAATCCGCCGCATGCCGGCCACCTGCTGGTCGCCGACATCGCGCTGCGCAAGCTGCGGCTCGACCAGCTCTGGTGGATGGTCACGCCCGGCAACCCGCTGAAGAGCACGCGCGAGCTGGCGCCGCTCGCCGCCCGCATCGCCCTGTCGGAGAAGCTCGCCGTCGACCCGCGCATCAAGGTCACCGCCTTCGAGGCCGCCCACCGGCTGCGCTTCTCGGCCGACACGATCGACCTGGTGAAGAGCCGGAACCCGGGCGTCGACTTCGTCTGGATCATGGGCGCCGATTCGCTGCGCGACTTCCACCGCTGGGAGCGCTGGCGCCACATCGCGAAGTCCATCCCGATCGCCGTCATCGACCGGCCGGGCGCCACCCTCGCCTTCCTCTCCTCGGTCATGGCCAAGGCCTTCGACCATGCCCGCATGGACGAGGCCGATGCCGGCCGGCTCGCCCGCACCCGCCCGCCGGCATGGACCTTCATCCACGGCCCGCGCTCGTCGCTCTCCTCCACCGCGCTGCGCGCCGCCGCCCGCAAGGCGCGGCAGGAGAAGCCGCCGGCCTGAAACGGCCACGCGATGTCGTTTTTTCCGGAGCGCACGCCCCGCCGCCGCCGCAGGGTGTCGGCACGATGAGCAGCCTCGCCCCCTCCGCCAAAGCCACCCCCGACAGCGCCGGCATGGCGGCGATCGCCAGCGTGATCGCCTCGACCGGCCTGACGGCGGTCGGCAACGGGCTGATGTTCGCCTACATCCCCTTCAGCCTCGGCGCAGCCGGCTACGCCCCCACCTGGGCCGGCACGATCCTGACCCTGCTGTCGGCCGGCGGCTTGGTCGGCTGCCTGACCACCGGGCTGGTCGTGCGCCGCGTCGGCCACGCCCGCGCCTTCATGATCTTCTCGGCGCTCATCATCCTGTCCAACGCGGTGATCGCCGCCGGCGTCTACCCGCTCGCCTGGATCGCCGCCCGCGCGCTCTACGGCTTCGCCATCAACGGCATGTTCATCGTCGCACAGAGCTGGCTCAACGACGCCGTCTCCAACGCCATCCGCGGCCGCGTCATGGCGACCTTCTACGTCACCTACATCGTCGGGCTCGGCACCGGTTCCTTCCTGCTCGGTATCGTCGACATATCGGGCGCGGCCGCGCCTGTGCTCGGCATCGCCTTCACCGCCTTCGCCATCCTGCCGGTCGGCATGACGCGGCTGCGCCAGCCGCCGGCGCCCAGCACCGCCTCGGTCGCCTTCCGCCGCGCCTGGCGCATCTCGCCGGTCGGCCTGTCGGGCATGCTGGCGGCCGGCGGCCTGTCGATGATGATCGCCGGCTTCACGCCGATCCACGCCACCGCCTCCGGCCACACCCAGCAGGAGGTGGCGACCCTGATGTTCGCCATGCCGCTCGGCACGCTGTTCGTGCAGATCCCCGCCGGCTGGCTCTCCGACCGCACCGACCGCCGCTACGTGCTGGTGGCGATGGCGCTGACGGTAGCGCTGTTCGGGCTGGCGGCCGGCATCTTCGACGGCGCCTCGCTCGCCGTGCTGATCGCCATCTACATGGTCTGGGACGGCGCCTCCGAGACGATCTACGCGCTGTCCAGCGCGCATGCCGGCGACCGCGCCACCAAGGAGGAGATGGTGGCGCTGCAGAGCACGCTGCTGTTCGCCTGGTCGCTGTCGGGCTCCGTCGTACCCGGCATCGGCACCGTGCTGACGGCGCTCTACGGCACCATCGCCTTCATCTACGTGGCCGTGGCGATCGCCGTCGCCTTCGCCGCCTTCGCCGTCTGGCGCATCCTGCGCGTGGTGCAGGTGCCGGCCGCGGACACGGTTTCCTTCGCGCCGATGGCCGCCCAGGCGCCGCTGCCGGTGGAGCTCGCGACCCCAGAGGACGCACCGCCTGGCTGAGCCGCGGAACCAATGCCCGGCCATTGTCTTGAAAGTGATACGAGACTCTGCCTATCTATTGGGTGCCGAAGTGGGATTTCCGCGCGGCGCCGTTGTTCTTGATGGAAAGGAAAGACGCTGAGAACAGCACAATCGAGGAAGGCCGAACCCGCGCCTTCGCCGGCCAGGTTGAGCGGAACGACCGCTGTGAACCAGGTCCTGAACACGGCCCTTGCCAGTCTCGACGACTCCAAGGCCGAAAACATCGTCTCCATCGACATCCAGGGCAAGTCCAGCCTCGCCGATCACATGGTGATCGCGTCGGGCCGCTCCCACCGCCATGTCGCCGCCGTCGCCGACAACGTCCTCAAGGCGTTGAAGGAAGCGGGCTTCGGCAATGCGCGGGTCGAGGGCCTGTCTGGCGCCGACTGGGTGCTCATCGACGCCGGCGACGTGATCGTGCATGTCTTCCGGCCCGAGGTCCGCGAATTCTACAATCTCGAGAAGATGTGGCAGGCGCCGGACCTGGAGGAAGAAACGATCCACTGAGCCGCGTCGCGGCGGGTGGATGATGAGATGGACGGCCGGACAGGCGGCCCGCCGAGAGGGCTTGCGTGCGCATCGAGGTCCATGCCGTGGGCCGGCTGAAGTCTGGCCCCGAGAGAGAGCTTGCAGACCGTTATCTCGACCGCCTCGCCAAGGCGGGGCCTGCCGTCGGGCTGGAGTTCTCCGGCGTCCACGAGACGCCGGAAAGCCGCGCCCGCTCGCCCGGCGAGCGCTGCCGCGAGGAAGGCGCGCGCCTGTCGGCCCGGCTCGGGCCGGGAACCGCGCTGTTCCTGCTCGACGAACGCGGCAAGAACCTCGGCTCCGAGGCCTTCGCGGAACGGATCGCCGCCCTGCGCGACGGCGGCCGCAAGGAGCTCGTGCTGGCGATCGGCGGCCCGGACGGCCACGATCCCGCGCTCGCCGCGGCGGCCGAGCTGACGCTTTGCTTCGGCGCCATGACCTGGCCGCACCAGCTCGTGCGCGTGATGCTGGCCGAGCAGCTCTACCGCGCGGCGACGATTCTCGCCGGCCATCCCTACCACCGCGCCTGACGCGGTCGGCGCGCACGCGATTTTGACATCTTCGCCCGACAGACATCCTTGCGGCGGCGACGCCGGGATGCGACGCCGGCTGGGCTCATGGTTGATTCTCCGTTAACGGAAGACGCTCTAGGATCGCCGCCGATGCGGAACGGAACGAAGAGGCCGGACTGGAAGCGCGCGCTGCTGGCGCTCGCGCTGCTGATCCCGGTCGCGTCCGCCCACGCTCAGGACGCGGACGAGCTGGCGCGCCGCCGCCAGGCCAGCGCCGACGAATACGAGCAGCTCACCCGCGAGATCACGCTCTCCAACGAGCGCATCGCCGGCATCCGCGACGAGATCGCCGGCCTGAAGAAGGACGAGCAGTCGCTGTCGGCCGCCCTCATCCAGGCCGCCAAGACCGAGCGTAAGCTCTCCCAGGACGCCGACGCCAGCCAGGCGAAGATCGAGGCGCTGCGCCTGCAGGAGCAGGACCTCAAGCTGTCGCTCGGCGAGCGCCGCGGCGTGCTCGCCGAGGTGCTGGGCGCCCTGCAGCGCATGGGGCTGAACCCGCCGCCGGCGATCCTCGTGCGGCCCGAGGATGCGCTGGCCTCGGTGCGCAGCGCCATCCTGCTCGGCGCCGTCGTGCCCGAGATGCGCGCCGAGACCGAGATCCTCGCCGGCGACCTCAAGGAGCTCGCTCGCCTGACCGCCTCGATCTCGTCCGAGCGCGAGCGGCTGCTCGCCACCGTCGCCGACCAGGCGGCGGAGAAGGAGCGGCTGGCGCTGCTGATCGCCGAGAAGGGCAAGCTGCGCGGCCGCTCGGAGGAGCTGTTGGACGCCGAGCAGAAGCGGTCGGCCGAGCTCGCGGCGAAGGCCGGCAGCCTGAAGGAGCTTATCGAGACGCTGGAGGGCCAGGTCGCGGCCGCCCGCGCCGCCGAGGAGCGCGCCGCCGGCGCGGTACCCGACGGCAACCGCCTCGCCCAGCCCGTGCCCTTCCCCTCGCTGATGGGCAAGCTGGTGCTGCCCGCCTCCGGCAGGATCGGCCGCCGCTACGGCGAGGCCGACGGCGCCGGCGGCAACCTGTTCGGCGACATTGTTGCGACACAATCGGGGGCAATCGTGACCGCGCCGGCCGACGGGGTGGTTCTCTATGCCGGGCCGTTCCGGTCCTACGGCCAACTATTGATACTGAACGCCGGCGGCGGCTATCATGTCGTGCTGGCGGGAATGGGCAGAATCAACGTGTCTCTCGGTCAGTCCGTGCTGGCGGGCGAGCCGGTGGGCACGATGGGAGAAGCTAGATTGGCGAGCGCCGTCTCGATCGGCAGCGAGACGACCGCGCCAGAGCTCTACGTCGAGTTCCGAAAGGACGGCAAGCCCGTCGATCCCGCACCGTGGTGGGCGGAGTCTTATTCTGGAAGGACAGGAAATGATTCGTAAGATGTCGCTTCTCCTGGCCGGCGCCCTCATGGGAGCCTCCGCCATGAGCCTGGTCTACGGCTCCGCAGGAAGCGCGGCCAACGCGGCCAACTCGGAAACCTACAAGAACCTGGACATCTTCGCCGACGTGTTCGAGCGGGTGCGCGCGCAGTACGTGACGCCGCCCGACGACAAGACGCTGATCGAGAACGCCATCAGCGGCATGCTGACCTCGCTCGACCCGCATTCCTCCTACCTCAACGCCGAGGCCGCGCAGGACATGCGCGTGCAGACCCGCGGCGAATTCGGCGGCCTCGGCATCGAGGTCACGATGGAGAACGAGCTGGTCAAGGTGATCGCGCCGATCGAGGACACCCCGGCCGCGAAGGCCGGCGTGCTTGCCGGCGACTACATCACCCAGATCGACGGCGAGGAGGTGCGCGGCCTGTCCCTGTCGGACGCCGTCGACAAGATGCGCGGCGCCGTCAACACGCCGATCAAGCTCACCATCCTGCGCGAAGGCGCCACCAAGCCGATCGACGTGACGGTGGTGCGAGACATCATCAAGGTGAAGGCGGTGCGCTACCGCGTCGAGAACGACGTCGGCTACATGAAGATCAACTCCTTCACCGAGCGCACCTACGACGACCTTCAGGACGCCATCAAGAAGATCCAGGCGGCCGTGCCCGACGACAAGCTGAAGGGCTACGTGCTCGACCTGCGGCTCAACCCCGGCGGCCTGCTCGACCAGGCGGTCAGCGTCTCCGACGCCTTCCTCGACCGCGGCGAGATCGTCTCCACCCGCGGCCGCGACCCGAAGGACGTGACCCGCTTCGATTCCCGGCCGGGCGACCTGACCAACGGCAAGCCGCTGATCGTCATGGTCAATGGCGGCTCGGCCAGCGCCTCCGAGATCGTCGCCGGCGCGCTGCAGGACCACAAGCGGGCGACCGTCATCGGCACCCGCTCCTTCGGCAAGGGCTCGGTGCAGACGATCATCCCGCTCGGCGAGAACGGCGCGCTGCGGCTGACCACGGCGCTCTACTACACGCCCTCGGGCAAGTCGATCCAGGGCACCGGCATCACGCCGGACGTCAAGGTCGACCAGCCGGTGCCGGACGAGCTGCTCGGGCGCGACGTGGTGCGCGGCGAGGCCGAGCTGCGCGGCCACATCAAGGGCGCCAACGAGAACGATGAAGGCTCCGGCTCCTCGGCCTACGTGCCGCCGGACCCGAAGGACGACGTCCAGCTCACCTACGCGCTCGACCTGATGCGCGGGGTCAAGACGGACCCGTCCTTCCCGCCCAGCCCGGACCGCGCCGAGGCCAAGTGAGGTATCGCGCGGCCCCCGCTCCGGCAGGGGCCGCGCCTTCCGCCAGCCGCTTCGTGACCAGTCCCGCGGCCTATCCTCGACCGAGCGTGCGGGCTGATCGACGTGATTCCTGACGACCAACGCAGCGAAATCGACCGGCCGCTCGGCCGCGACGTCGTGCGCGCCACGCGCACGCGACGCGTGCCGGCCTTCGCCGACGTCATGCTCGGCCTGTGCGCCGTCGCGCTGGTGGCGGGCTCCGGCGCGATCGCGCTGCGCGAACGGCCGCGGCCGTTCCGCGCCCCGCAGCAGCCGGTCGTGTCGAAGCCGGCGGAGGCCGCCCCCGCCGTGCAGCAGGCCGAGCTGCCGCCGCCCGCCGCCGCGCGGCCCTCATCCTCCGGCGGCCCTTCGATCATCAAGGTGTCGCCGCCGGCCGCCGGCCAGGGCGGCATCGTCGTGCACGACCCTTCCGCCGCCAACCAGAGCCCGCTCACCGCGCACCTGCCGGACCGCGCGCTGGTGGAGGAGAGCGAGTACGGGCTGCTGCCGGTGCGCGCCGCCGACGGCCGCCGCCCGTTCGACGTCTATGCCCGGCCGTGGTCGGGCGCGCGCGGCGCCCGCGTCGCCATCGTGCTCGGCGGCCTTGCCGTGTCGCAGACCGGCACGCAGGCAGCCATCGAGCGGCTGCCGGGCGAGATCACGCTCGCCTTCGCCTCGGGCGGCAATTCGATCGACCGCTGGATGCAGGACGCCCGCCGGCGCGGCCACGAGATCCTGATGCAGGTGCCGCTCGAGCCGTTCGACTATCCGAGCGTCGATCCCGGCCGCAACACGCTCACCGTCGATGCCTCGCCGCAGGAGAACCTGAAACGGCTGCACTGGGCGCTCGGCCGCACCACCAACTACACCGGCGTCCTAAACTACATGGGCGCCCGCTTCGTCGCCGACAGGGCGGCCATGTCGACCCTGATCGGCGACCTCGCCGAGCGCGGCCTGATGTATGTCGACGACGGCTCCTCGGCCCGCAGCGAGGGCGAGGGACTGGCCAAGAGCCTGCGCACGCCGTTCGCGGCCGCCGACGTCGCCATCGACCAGGAGCGCGACAAGGCCGCGATCCTCGCCAAGCTCGACGACCTCGAGCGCACGGCCCGCGCCAAGGGGACGGCGATCGGCATCGGCAGCGCCTTCGACGCCACCGTCGACGCCGTCATCACATGGGCGGCCGAGGCGAAGAAGCGCGGCATCGAGATCGTGCCGGTCTCGGCGCTGGCCTTCGACCCCGAAGCGCGCTAGTGCCTCCTTCGAGGCGCGACATGTCGAAAAAGACCATCCTTCCCGAATCCCTGCCCTACCGGCCCTGCGTCGGTGTCATGGTGCTGAACCCCGCCGGCCTCGTCTGGGCCGGCCGCCGCATCGCCGAGGACGACAGCGAGATGGCCGGCACCGACCGGCTCTGGCAGATGCCGCAGGGCGGCATCGACAAGGGCGAGGAGCCGCTCGAGGCCGCCCGCCGCGAGCTCTACGAGGAGACCGGCATGCGCACGGTCTCGCTGCTCGCCGAGGCGCCGGGCTGGATCAACTACGACCTGCCGGCCCATCTCCTCGGCATCGCGCTCAAGGGCCGGTTCCGCGGCCAGGCGCAGCGCTGGTTCGCCTTCCGCTTCGAGGGCGACGACAGCGAGATCGCCATCAACCCGCCGCCCGGCGGCCATCAGGCCGAGTTCGACGCCTGGGCCTGGAAGCCGATGGCGGAACTTCCCGAGCTGATCGTGCCCTTCAAGCGCGGCGTCTACGACCAGGTCGTCGGCGCCTTCCGCCACCTGGCGGGCTGAGCCCGCCATGCTCCGGCGGCTCGTCCTTGCGCTGTCCCTCGCCGTGAGCCTCCTTCCCGCCGCCGCGGCCGAACACGAGGTCTCTGCGAACGGCCTTCCGGCCACCCTGCTCGTGCCGGACGCGGGAGAGCCGGCTGCGTTCGCCCTCTTCATCGCCGGCTCCGGACCGACCGACCGCAACGGCAACAGCAGGCTCGGCATCAACGCCGGCTATCTCGGCAAGCTCGTTGCGGCACTTGCCGATGCCGGGTTCGCCAGCCTGCGCTACGACAAGCGCGGCATCCCCGGCAGCCTCCCGATTCCCGACGAGAGCGCGCTGACCTTCCAGACTTTCGTGGACGATGCCGGACGAGCGCTCGACTGGCTGCGCGGCGAGGCGGGCGGCCGCCCGCTGGTGCTCGTCGGCCACAGCGAGGGCGGCCTCATCGCGCTGGAGCTCGCGGCCAGCCGGCCCGAGCTTGCCCGGATCGTGCTTCTGGCGACGCCCGGCCGCCCGGCGGCCGAGACCCTGCGCGACCAGCTCGGTCGGCTGGACGAGCCGCTGCGCGGGCAGGCGCTCGCCATCCTGCGGCGCGTCGCGGTCGGCGAGGAGGTGGCGGACGTCCCGCCGGCGCTGCTGGCCCTGTTCCGGCCGTCGGTACAGCCCTTCCTGCGCGGCCTGTTCGCGCTCGATCCGGCCGGGCGGCTCAAGGCGTTCGGCCGGCCCGCGCTGGTCGTCGGCGGCGGCCGCGACCTGCAGGTCGTCCGCGCCGATTTCGACGCGCTCGCCGCCGCCGGACCGAATGTCGAGCCGCTGTGGATCGAGACCATGAACCACGTACTGGCGTCGGTCACGGACGCCGATCCGCGCGCCAACCTCGCGACCTATTCTGACCCCGGGGCCCAGCTCGCGCCCGGCCTCGCCGAGGCGATCGCCGCCTTCCTGAAAGACGAGGCGCGCTGAGCGCCACGGCCGCCACGCCCTTCGCGAAAGAAAAAGGCCCGGCGCGAGGCCGGGCCTGTATCCGTTCCGTCGTCGCGCCGGCGTCAGGCCGGCATGACGATCTGGTCGAGCGTGATGAGCTGGTGCAGCAGCATCTCGGCCTTGGTGCGGCCCTCGTCGTCGGTGGCGTCGGCGAGATCCTCACGCGCATGCTGGATACGCCGGGCGAGGTCCTCGCGGTCGATGTCGGCGACAGACACGGCCGATTCGGCCAGCAGCGTGCAGCTATCCGGCAGGATGTCGGCGAAGCCGCCGAACACCACGTAGCGGTCAACCTTGCCGTCGGTGCCCGTCACCGCGACGAGCCCGGCCCGCAGCGTGGACATGACCGGCGCGTGGTGGGCCATCACCGTCATCTCGCCCTCAGTGCCGGGAACCAGCACCGACTGCACCTGCTGGGAGACCAGCAGCCGCTCGGGGGAGACGAGTTCGAACTTGAATGCGTCAGCCATCTTCGATCAGGCAGTCGGCAATCGGCAGTCGGCAGTCGCGCTGCCAGTCCGCCTCATGATCCCGACTGCCTACTCCCTACTGCCTACTGCCGTTCTCAGGCCGCCTCGGCGGCCAGCTTCTGCGCCTTCTCGACGGCGTCCTCGATCGTGCCGACCATGTAGAACGCCGCTTCCGGCAGGTGGTCGTACTCGCCGGCGACGAGGCCCTTGAAGCCCTTGATCGTGTCGGCGAGGTCGACCAGCTTGCCCGGCGAGCCGGTGAACACCTCGGCCACGAAGAAGGGCTGCGACAGGAAGCGCTCGATCTTGCGGGCGCGAGCCACGGTGAGCTTGTCCTCTTCCGACAGCTCGTCCATGCCCAGGATCGCGATGATGTCCTGCAGCGACTTGTAGCGCTGCAGCGTCTGCTGCACGTCACGCGCCACCGCGTAGTGCTCCTCGCCGACGATCATCGGGTCGAGCATGCGCGAGGTGGAGTCGAGCGGGTCGACGGCCGGGTAGATGCCCTTCTCGGAGATCGCGCGCGACAGAACGGTCGTGGCGTCGAGGTGGGCGAACGAGGTCGCCGGCGCCGGGTCGGTCAGGTCGTCGGCCGGCACGTAGATGGCCTGCACCGAGGTGATCGAGCCCTTGGTCGTCGTGGTGATGCGCTCCTGCAGCGCGCCCATGTCGGTGGCCAGCGTCGGCTGGTAGCCCACCGCCGAGGGAATGCGGCCGAGCAGCGCCGACACTTCCGAGCCCGCCTGCGTGAAGCGGAAGATGTTGTCGACGAAGAACAGCACGTCCTGGCCCTGGTCGCGGAAATACTCGGCGACGGTGAGGCCGGTCAGGCCGACGCGGGCGCGCGCCCCGGGCGGCTCGTTCATCTGGCCGTAGACGAGCGCGGCCTTGGAGCCCTCGCCGCCGCCCTTCTTGTTGACGCCCGACTCGATGAACTCGTGGTAGAGGTCGTTGCCCTCGCGGGTGCGCTCGCCGACGCCGGCGAACACCGAGAAGCCGCCATGGGCCTTCGCGACGTTGTTGATCAGCTCCTGGATCAGCACGGTCTTGCCCACGCCGGCGCCGCCGAACAGGCCGATCTTGCCGCCCTTGGCGTAGGGCGCCAGCAGGTCCAGCACCTTGATGCCGGTGACCAGGATCTCGGCTTCCGTCGACTGCTCGACATATTCGGGAGCGGGCGCGTGGATCGCGCGATACTCGCTCGCCTTGACCGGGCCTTCCTCGTCGACCGGCTCGCCGATGACGTTGATGATGCGGCCGAGCATCTCGGGACCGACCGGCACCAGGATCGGCTCGCCGGTGTCGGTGACGCTCTGGCCGCGCACCAGGCCTTCGGTCGAGTCCATCGCGATGCAGCGCACGGTGTTCTCGCCGAGATGCTGGGCGACCTCGAGCACCAGGCGATTCCCCTGGTTGTCGGTCTCCAGCGCGTTCAGAATGGCCGGCAGGTGCTCGTCGAAGGCCACGTCGACGACGGCGCCGATGACCTGGCGCACCTTGCCGGTGGCGCCGGAGGCCTTGGCGCGCACCGGCGCGGCGGACTTCGCCGGGGCCGCGCTGGCCGCCGCCGTCCTGGCCGGAGCGGCCTTCTTCGCCGCGGGAGCCTTCGCAGCCGCGGCCGGCTTCGGCGCGGCGGCCTTGGCGGCTGCCGCCGGGGCCTTCTTGGGAGTAGCTGCTTTCGCCATTTCGATTGCCTCTTTGGTATTCAGGTTCGCTGCGGGCGGCGCTCGTCTAGAGCGCTTCCGCGCCGGAGATGATCTCGATCAGTTCCTTGGTGATCTGCGCCTGGCGCTGACGGTTGTAGGTGATCGTCAGGCGGTTGATCATGTCGCCCGCGTTGCGGGTCGCATTGTCCATCGCGGTCATCTTGGCGCCCATCTCTCCGGCGGCGTTCTCGAGGAGCGCGCGGAAGATCTGCACCGCGATGTTGCGCGGGATGAGGTCGCCGAGGATCTCCTCGGCCGACGGCTCGTATTCGTAGACGGCGCCGCCCGACATGCCGTCCTCGGACTGCGGGGCGGCGGCCGGGATGAGCTGCTGCGCCGTCGGGATCTGCGCGATCACCGAGCGGAAGCGCGAGTAGAACAGCGTGGCCACGTCGAACTGGCCCTGCTCGAACAGCGCGATCACCTTCTTGGCGATCGCATCGGCGTTGGCGAAGCCGACCTGCTTGACGTCGCGCAGCTCGATGCGCTCGATCACCATGCCGCCGAACTCGCGGCGCAGCATGTCGAAGCCCTTGCGCCCGACGGTGATGATCTTCACCGTCTTGCCCTGGGCGACGAGCTTGCGCGCATGGTCGCGCGCCAGCCTGGCGATCTGCGAGTTGAAGCCGCCGCACAGGCCGCGATCGGCCGTCGCCACGACCAGCAGGTGCACGTCTTCCTTGCCGGTGCCGGTCACCAGCGGCGAGCCGCCGGCGCCGCCGACGGCCTGCGAGATGTTGGCCAGCACCGCGGCCATGCGCTCCGAATAGGGGCGCGCGGCCTCGGCCGCCTCCTGGGCGCGGCGCAGCTTCGCCGCGGCGACCATCTGCATCGCCTTGGTGATCTTCTGCGTCGCCTTGACCGAGGCGATGCGGTTGCGAAGGTCTTTCAGTGACGCCATTCGGCTGCCTCAGTCCCCTTTAGAGCCGCCTCAGGCGAAGTTCTTCGCGAAGGCGTCGATCTCGGCCTTGAGCTTGCCGCGCAGCGCATCCGACAGGGCCTTCTCCTTGCGGATCGCGTCCAGCACGGCCTTGCCGTCGGAGCGCATGTGCGCCAGCAGGCCCTGCTCGAAGCGGCCGACCTGCGGGATCGTCAGCTTGTCGAGATAGCCGTTGACGCCGGCGAAGATCACCGCGACCTGCTCTTCCGTCTTGAGCGGCGAGAACTGCGGCTGCTTCAGCAGCTCGGTCAGGCGCGCGCCGCGGTTCAGCAGACGCTGGGTCGCCGCGTCGAGGTCGGAGCCGAACTGCGCGAAGGCGGCCATCTCGCGATACTGCGCGAGCTCGCCCTTGATCGAGCCGGCAACCTGCTTCATCGCCTTGATCTGCGCCGACGAGCCGACGCGCGACACCGACAGGCCGACGTTCACGGCCGGACGGATGCCCTGGAAGAACAGGTTGGTCTCGAGGAAGATCTGGCCGTCGGTGATCGAGATCACGTTGGTCGGGATGTAGGCCGACACGTCGTTGGCCTGCGTCTCGATGACCGGCAGCGCCGTCAGCGAGCCCGAGCCGTTGTCCTCGTTCATCTTGGCGGCGCGCTCGAGCAGGCGCGAATGCAGGTAGAACACGTCGCCCGGATAGGCCTCGCGCCCCGGCGGGCGGCGCAGCAGCAGCGACATCTGGCGGTAGGCCACGGCCTGCTTCGACAGGTCGTCATAGGCGATCACGGCGTGCTTGCCGTTGTCGCGGAAGAACTCGCCCATGGTGCAGCCGGCGAACGGCGCCAGATACTGCATCGGCGCCGGGTCGGAGGCGGTGGCGGCGACGACGATCGAATATTCGAGCGCGCCGCGCTCCTCCAGCACCTTCACGAACTGCGCGACGGTGGAGCGCTTCTGGCCGACGGCGACGTAGACGCAGTAGAGCTTGGCGCTCTCGTCGTCGCCCGCATTGATCGACTTCTGGTTCAGGAAGGTGTCGAGGATGATGGCGGTCTTGCCGGTCTGGCGGTCGCCGATGATCAGCTCGCGCTGGCCGCGGCCGACCGGGATCAGCGCGTCGATCGCCTTGAGGCCGGTCGACATCGGCTCGTGCACCGACTTGCGGGGGATGATGCCGGGCGCCTTGACGTCGACGCGGCGGCGCTCGGTGGCCTTGATCGGGCCCTTGCCGTCGATCGGGTTGCCGAGCGCGTCGACGACGCGGCCGAGCAGGCCCGGGCCGACCGGCACGTCCACGATCGCGCCGGTGCGCTTGACCGTGTCGCCTTCCTTGATGTCGCGGTCGTTGCCGAAGATCACGACGCCGACATTGTCGGCCTCGAGGTTCAGCGCCATGCCGCGGATGCCGCCCGGGAACTCGACCATCTCGCCCGCCTGGACGTTGTCGAGGCCGTAGACGCGGGCGATGCCGTCGCCGACGGAGAGAACCTGACCGACCTCGGAGACTTCGGCTTCCTTGCCGAAGTTCTTGATCTGGTCCTTAAGGATTGCGGAAATTTCCGCGGCGCGGATATCCATCAGCCGACCTCTTTCAGTGCAAGCTTGAGCGAATTGAGTTTCGTCTTGAGCGACGTGTCGATCTGGCGCGAGCCGATCTTGACGATGAGACCGCCGAGGATCGACGGGTCGACGGTGACGGCGATCGCCACGTCCTTGCCCGCCACCTGCTTGAGCGCGGTGGCGAGCTCCTTCTTCTGCGCGGCGTCGAGCGCGTGCGCCGACGTGACCTCGGCCGAGACCTCGCCGCGGCTGGCGGCCGCGATGTTGCGGAAGGCGGCGATCATGCCGGGCACGGCGAACAGCCGCCGGTTGCGCGCCACGACGCGCAGGAAATTGCCGACCAGACCCTTGATGCCCGCCTTGTCGGCGATCGCGCCGATGGCGCGGAACTGGTCCTCGGCGGAGAAGACCGGGCTGGCGATGAGCCGCTTCAGCTCGTCCGAGCCGGCGATCAGCGCCTCGACCTTCGACAGGTCCTTCTCGACGCTGTCGACCGACTTCGATTCCCTGGCGAGCTCGAACAGCGAACCCGCATAACGTTCGGCAACCCCGGAGATCAGCGAGCCTGATTTTGCCACGGACCGTCGCTTCTTTCGTCTGACAGGCCGCGAGATTTTCTGCTGGAGCGCGTCGCTCTGGCTAAATCCATGACCTTGTTGAAGTTTTCTGACCGGATTGGAAACCCCTGCCGCCGCGCCGGTCAAAATTCGCCTGCCGTCTAGCACAGGCTCCCGCGACTCGCAACACGCGCGCGACCGCTGATTTGCGGCAGTTTTGTCGCAGACCGCCGCGCCCCGCCGCAGATCAGGAAATCAGGCCGAAACCGAACAGCACTGCGGGCGCCGCGAGCACCAGTTCGACGATGAGCGCGATCCAGTTGTAGGGGCCGTTTCCGCCGTCCGACATCGTCGAGACGAGACGGCCGAACGCGGTCACCGCCCAGCCCAGCCCGAGCGCCAGGTAGAGCAGCGGCTGCGCCAGAAGGATGCAGGCGAGCCCCACCCCGATATGGAAGCCCGACAGGCTCGCGCGCGCCGCCGCGAGCCCGCCGGGCCGGTCGGCCCGCGGCTCGAGCCGCAGCAGCCTGAGCACAGTCCTCGGCGCGAACAGGGCGGCGAGGCCGAGCAGCACGGTGACGAGCGCCGACGACCAGGCCAGCCATTCGCCCTGCGAATACGGCCACGGAAAGGCCAGCTCCATGGAGAACCCCCGAACGGTTTCATGCCGCGAATGATCCGGCGCATTGAAGGCCGCGCGGGCGCGAAGTCAAGCGGCGCCGGGCCGGGAGCTAGTGCACGCCCGCCGCGTCGACGGCGAGCGCGTCGACCAGCCGGTCGAAGCCGAGGCCGGTACCGGCGACGCGCTGGCGCATCGCCTCGGCGCCGGCGAGGAAGGCCATCTGCTCGGTATAGACCATGCGCGTGCCGGCCTCCGCGGCGCGCAGCTCGACGGTCGCCAGCGATGCCGACACACGTTCGCCCGCCGAGCTCATCTCGAAGGCGTAGATGATGCGGCTGGCCGCCACGATGTCGAGATAGAGCGCCGTGAACGTCTGCTCGACGCCCTCGACGGTGCGCCAGCGCATCGCCTCCGCGCCGCCGGGGCGGAAGTCGAGCCGGTCCTCCAGCACCGTCCAGTCGGGATGGCAGTCGTTCCACCGTCGCTTCAGCGCCTTCTCCGCCCAGAAGCGGAAGGCATGCGCCGGCCGCGCCGGCAGGTCGCGCTCGATGACGAAGGTGGTGTGCTCGATGCCGCTCACGGCGCGTCCTCCTCCGGCATGTCGGCGATCGCCTGCGCCAGCCGGTCGAAAGCGGCATTGAGTGCCGCCTCGCGTTCACGCATCCAGGCCTTCATCGGCGCCAGCGCCTCGGCGCGCATGGCGTAGGTGCGGGTGCGCCCGACCTTGCGCGACACCACGATGCCGCCCTCCTCCAGCACCCTGAGATGCTTGAGCGCCGAGGGCAGGCGCATCCTGGCCGGCTGCGCCAGCTCCTTGACCGAGGCCGGCCCGCGGCTGAGCTGCTCGACCATGCCCCGCCGGCCCGGATCGGCCAGCGCCAGGAACAGGCGGTCGAGCTGCTGCGGCTCCTGCATCGGGGTCTGTACGCCTTCTCAGCCGGCAAGGAACCTGTCGGGCATAGCATCCCTGTAGGGGAACATCGAGAACCACGGCCGCGCCTGCGCCAGCGTCGCCTGCACCGACGGGCGCTCCAGCAGCCGCTCGAAATAGGCGGCGAGGCTGGCGGCCTGCGGCGGGAAAGGATGCACGATGCCGGCGAAGAACAGGCCCGGAAACGCCGCGCAGTCGGCGATGGTGAAGCCTTCGCCGCAGGCGAACATGCGCCCTGCCATGCGCTCCTCGATCATCGCATAGGCGGTGTCGAGCGTGCGGCGCGCCTCGGCGACGCCGACGGGGTCGCTGCCGCCCTCCGGCCGGATGCGGTCGGTGACGATCTTCTGCATCGGCTGGCTGACATAGAGGTCGAAGAAGCGGTCCCACAACCGCGCCTCCAGCCGCGCTTCGGCATCGGCCGGCAGCAGCCCGGCCGGGTCGCCCAGCCGCTCGGCGACATATTCGATGATGATGCTGGTCTCCGGCACCACCCGCTTGGACTCGTCGTCGTAGAGGACCGGGATCTTGCCGACCGGCCAGCGGGCGAGATGGCTGGCGGCAGAGCCCGCATCCATCAGGTCGACGGTCTCCTGTGCGAACGGCACGCCGTTCTCGTGGAAGGCGATCATCACCTTGTGGCAGAACGAAGCCAGCGGATGGATGTAGAGCGTCAGCGACATGGGTCGGCACCAATTGTTTCTACACGCGGAAACTATTGGATCGAAGTCGGATATGCAAGAGAAAGTTTCCGGTGACGGAAACTTTGTAGCAACCCGACGCTAGAGGAAACTCTGCGGGTCGATGTCGACCTGCACTCGCACCGAGCCGCGCGGCCGCGGCGCGGCAGCCAGCAGCGCGCGGATGAAGTCCTGCATGTTGGCGCGCCGCTCGCCGTGCAGCAGCAGGCGGAAGCGGTGGCGTCCGGCGAGCAGCGACAGCGGCGCCTCCGCCGGCCCCAGCACCTCGACGCCCGCCATGTCGGGCGCCGCCCGCCGCAGCTCGCGGGCGTAGCCCTCGGCCTCGTGCCGTGTCGCCGCGCTGACCACGAAGGCGGCCAGCCGGCCGAAGGGCGGCATGCCGGCCCGCTCGCGCTCGGCGATCTCGCGCGCATAGAACGTCTCGGCATCGCCCGAGGCCAGCGCCTGCATCACCGGATGGGCCGGCTGGAAGGTCTGGATCAGCCCGTGGCTCTTCTTGCCGGTGCGGCCGGCGCGCCCGGTCACCTGCGACAGGAGCTGGAAGGTGCGCTCGGCCGCGCGCGGGTCGCCGTTCGCCAGCCCGAGATCGGCGTCGACCACGCCGACCAGCGTCATGTTCGGGAAATTGTGGCCCTTGGCGACGAGCTGCGTGCCGACCACGATGTCGGCCTCGCCCTTGGCGATCGCCTCCAGCTCCAGCCTGAGCCGCTTGGTGCCGCCGACGAGATCGGAGGAGAGTACGATGGTGCGCGCGTCGGGGAAATGGCCGACGACCTCCTCGGCGATCCGCTCGATTCCCGGCCCGCAGGCGACGAGATGGTCGAGCGCGCCGCATTCCGGGCAGGCCTCCGGCCGCGGCTCGTGATGGCCGCAATGGTGGCAGACGAGCTGCCCGCGGAAGCGGTGCTCGACCAGCCAGGCCGAGCAGTCCGGGCACTGGAAGCGGTGGCCGCAGACCCGGCACAGCGTCAGCGGCGCATAGCCGCGCCGGTTGAGGAAGAGCAGCGACTGCTCGCCCCGCGCCAGCGTGTCCTTCATGCGCGAAAGCAGCACCGGCGACAGGAAGCCGCCGCGCGCCGGCGGGTGGCGTCGCATGTCGATCGTGGCGATGTCGGGCAGCGCCGCGCCGGCGAAGCGGGCCGGCAGCGCCACGCGCCGGTAGCGGCCGCGGTCGGCATTGACGCGCGTCTCCACCGATGGCGTCGCCGAGGCGAGGATGACCGGGAAGTCGCCGATATGGCCGCGCACCACCGCCATGTCGCGGGCGTTGTAGAAGACGCGGTCCTCCTGCTTGTAGGCGGTGTCGTGCTCCTCGTCGACGACGATCAGCCCGAGCTCGCGGAACGGCAGGAACAGCGCCGAGCGCGCCCCGGCCACCACCCGCACGGCGCCTTCCGCCACCTGCCGCCACACCCGCTCGCGCCCGCGCGGCGGCACGTCGGAGTGCCATTCGGCCGGCTTGGCGCCGAAGCGGTCGTGGAAGCGGTCGAGGAAGGCCTGCGTCAGCGCGATCTCCGGCATCAGGATCAGCACCTGCCTGCCGGCCCGCAGCGCCGCCGCGATCGCCTCGAAATAGGTCTCGGTCTTGCCGGAGCCGGTGACGCCGTCGATCAGCGTCGCCGAATAGCCGCCCCTCTCGACGCTCCCCGTGAGCTCGGCCGCGGCCGCCGCCTGGTCGGCCGTCAGCTCCGGCGCCGCGTAGTCCGGGTCGGGCGGCGCCACGATCGGCCGCGGCGGCAGCATGACCGGCCGGAACACGCCCTGCGCCGACAGCCCGTCGACCACGGACGACGACACGCCGGCCGCATGCGCCAGCCCCGAGCGCGTCCACGCCATGCCGTCGCCGGCGAGTTCCAGCACGCGCCGCCGCGCCGGCGTCAGCCGGTCCGGCTCATGGCCGGCATATTCGAGCCCCTCTACGGGCGGCTCGGGGTCGAAGGCGGCCGGCACCCGCAGAAGCATGCGCGCCACCAGACCCGGCGGGGTCAGCGTGTAGGCCGCCACCCAGTCGACGAAGCGGCGCGTCTCTTCCGTCAGCGGCGGGCAGTCGAAGACGAGGCTGATCGGCCGCAGCTTGCGTGGGTCGACCGCCTCGCCCGGCCCGTCCCACACCACGGCGCCCACCTCGCGCGGCCCCAGCGGCACCCGCACGATCGAGCCTGGCTCGACCTCCATGCCGTCCGGGACCGCATAGGAATACGGGCGTTCGGCCGGCATCGGCACCAGCACCGGCACCGTCCGCGCAACAGGCGAATCTTTCGTCATCGGACGTGACCTTGCCCGGTTCTTGCTCTAAAGCAATGCCCGAAAAAGGCGGCCCGCACCGTCTGGAAATGTCAGGAGACCTGCCATGAAATTCTTCGTCGACACGGCTGACGTGAAGGAAATCCGCGACCTCAACGACCTCGGGCTCGTCGACGGCGTGACCACCAACCCGTCGCTGATCCTGAAATCGGGCGGCAAGATCTCCGAGGTGACCAAGCAGATCTGCGACATCGTCGAGGGCCCTGTCTCGGCCGAGGTGGTCGCCACCGAATACAAGGAGATGATGCGCGAGGCGGAGATCCTGGCCAGGATCGCCGACAATGTCTGCATCAAGGTGCCGCTCACCCTCGACGGCCTGAAGGCCTGCCGCTCGATCCGCAAGGATCTCGGCCGCATGGTCAACGTCACGCTGTGCTTCTCGGCCAACCAGGCGCTGCTCGCCGCCAAGGCCGGCGCCAGCTTCATCTCGCCCTTCGTCGGCCGCATCGACGACATCGGCGAGCCGGGCATGAGCCTGATCGAGGACATCCGCCAGATCTACAACAACTACCTGTTCGAGACCGAGATCCTGGTCGCTTCGGTGCGCACGGTGAACCACGTCAAGGAAGCCGCCCTGATCGGCGCCGACGTCGCCACCATCCCGCCGGCGATCGTCCGCCAGCTCGTCAAGCACCCGCTGACCGACAAGGGGCTCGACGCCTTCCTCGTCGACTGGGCCAAGACCGGCCAGAAGATCGGCTGACGGGATCGCGGGCAACGACGGCCGGTCGCCGGCCGTCGTTGCCTGACTGAATGCTATCGTCCGCCCGACGAACCGCCTATCATCCATTCCAATGGGAGAGAGGCCGTTCGATGCCACCTCGTTTCGTCGCCAGGCAACTGTCCAACCCCAGCGGCATCGGCGGCTGGCTCGTGCGGCTCGGCATGAACCGCGGAAACGCCCGCGTGAATGCCTTCGCGGTCGACCGGCTGGATGTCGGCCCGGCCGACAAGGTGGTGGAAGTGGGATTCGGCGGCGGGCCGAACCTGAGGCGCCTCACGGACCGGGGGGCCTCCGTGATCGGGATCGATCGCTCTCCCGACACCGTGGCGGCTGCGACGAAACTGTTCGCGGCCGAATGCGCGCAAGGCCGCGCGCGCTTCGTGCTTGGCAATGTCGAGGACCTGCCGATCGCCGACGGCTCGTGCACGAAGGCGCTCACCGTCCATACGGTGTATTTCTGGCGGTCGCTGGAAAAGGGTTTCGGCGAATTCTATCGCGCGCTTCGGCCCGGCGGCCTGCTCGCGGTCGGCTTCGTTCCGCAAGAGCGGATGGAGACGATGGGCATGCCCCGGGACATCTTCACGATGAGGACGCCGGAGGAGGTGTGCGGGGCGGCCGCGACCGCGGGCTTCACCGCCGACCCCTGCCAATCGCCGGGCGGCGCGCCGTGGCTCGTCGTTCTCTGCCGCAAGGGTGAATAGGCCAGGCCTTTCGGCCGCGAGACCGACCATGTCGGGATGACGCCGCTGCGTCCTGCTTCCGGCCTATCTGGGCCGGGACAGGTCCTGCGCGACGGCGAAGCGGAGCTGCTCGGCGAGCTCGCGGGCGGCGCGGTCTACCGCGTCGCGCTGCGAGCGGATGGCGGCATATTGCTGCCGCGGCACGTCGTAGGTGGACGAGATGCGGCGCTCGCCGCGCGCCACTTCCTTGCCGCTCGCCCTGTCGGTGACGAAGTAGACCGCCGTCATGTTGAGCAGCGACGAGGTCGGCGACTGCTCGGTGGTCGAGAGCTGCACCGTGGCGGCCGCCGAGGAGCTGGACGACACGATGATGCGCATATCGTAGGCGGGGCTCGCCGGATTGCCGGCGCCGCCAGACAGCAGGAAGATCAGGTGGTTGCGCACCTGCAGCGCCTCGCGCGTGGCAACCGGGTCGACCGAGATGGAGGCGAGCGTCGAAGCCATGTTGCCCGCAGCGCCCGGCGCCGCCGGAGCCGTTGCGTAGAGCGGCTGCACCGTGCAGGCGCCGGCCGCGAGCGCGGCCGAGACGGCGAGCGCCGCCGCCGCGACCCGGAAGACCAGCGGCCGCCGCGTCCCGGGCGCGTCAGCCGACGACATTGACGATCCTCTGCGGCACCACGATCACCTTCTTCGGGGCGCGGCCCTCCAGCGCCTTCTCGACGAAGTCGAGCGCCAGCACGGCCTTCTCGACCGCAGCTTGGTCCGCGTCGCGCGCGATCGTCAAGTCGCCGCGCTTCTTGCCGTTGACCTGCACCGGGTAGACGAACTCGTTGTCCACCGTCAGCGCCGCGTCGAAGGCCGGCCAAGACTGCTCCGCCGCGAGGCCCTTGCCGCCGAGCGCTGCCCAGCACTCCTCGGCCAGATGCGGCATCATCGGCGCGATCATCACGACGAGGAACTCGGTCGCCTGCCGCAGCGCGCCGCGCATCGCCGCGTCCGCCTTGCCGGCCGAGGCTGCCGCGAGCGGCGCCTGTAGCGTGTTGGCGAGCTCGTAGATGCGCGCCACCGCCCGGTTGAAGGCGAGCTTGCGGATGTCGTCGCCGACCGCCTTCAGCACCTTATGGGTCGCGCGGGAAATCTCACCGGCCCCGCCGTCGGCCGCCGCGCGCGGCGCGACACCGGCGAGCGCCGGCGCCGATTCCGACACCAGCCGCCACAGCCGCTGCACGAAGCGGTGCGCGCCTTCCACGCCGGCCTCGGTCCAGATCACGTCGCGCTCGGGCGGCGAATCCGACAGCATGAACCAGCGCGCCGTGTCGGCGCCGTAGCTGGCGATGATGTCGTCGGGGTCGACCACGTTCTTCTTCGACTTCGACATCTTCTCGATCGGGCCGATCTCGATCGGCTCGCCCGAGGCGATCAGGCTCGCGCGGCGGCCGCCGTCGGCCTCCTCGATCCTGACCTCGGCCGGCGTCACGTAGCCCTTCGGGCCGCGATAGGTCTCGTGGACCACCATGCCCTGCGTGAACAGGCCGGCGAACGGCTCCTCGACCTCGTTGACATGGCCGGTCGCCTTCATCGCGCGGACGAAGAAGCGCGAATAGAGCAGATGCAGGATCGCGTGCTCGATGCCGCCGATATACTGGTTGACCGGCAGCCAGCCGCCCGGTCCGTCGACATAGTTCAGCGTCGTCGGCGCCGCCTCGTTCCACGGGTCGGTGAAGCGGGCGAAGTACCAGGACGAATCGACGAACGTGTCCATCGTGTCGGTGTCGCGCCGCGCCGGCTTGCCGCATTTCGGGCAGGCCGCGTGCTTCCACGTCGGGTCGTGGTCGAGCGGGTTGCCGGGCCTGTCGAAGCTGAACGCGGCCGGCAGCTCGACCGGAAGCTGGTCGTCCGGCACCGGCACCGCGCCGCAGGTCTCGCAGTGGATGACCGGGATCGGGCAGCCCCAGCAGCGCTGGCGCGAGATCAGCCAGTCGCGCAGGCGGAACTGCACCTTGCGCTCGGCCATCGGCCGGTTGCCGGCCGCGATGCCCGACAGACGCGTCGCCACCTCCTCGAAGGCGGCCTTCGGCGCCAGACCGTCGAGGAAGCGCGAATTGATCATCACGCCGTCTTCCGTATAGGCCTCGTCGGCCACGGCAAAAGTCACCGCGTCCGCGCCTTCCGGCATCACGACGGGAACGACCGGCAGGCCGTATTTGCGCGCGAAGTCGAGGTCGCGCTGGTCGCCCGACGGGCAGCCGAAGATGGCGCCCGTTCCGTACTCCATCAGCACGAAGTTGGCGACGTAGACCGGCAGCGTCCACGACGGGTCGAACGGGTGCACGGCGCGGATGCCGGTGTCGAAGCCCTTCTTCTCGGCGGTCTCGATCTCGGCCGCCGAGGTGCCGCGGTGGCGGATCTCGTCGACGAAGGCGGCGAGCGCCGGGTTCTTCTCGGCCGCCCTGCGCGCCAGCGGATGGTCCGCCGCGATCGCCATGAAGGAGGCGCCGAAGATCGTGTCGGGCCGGGTCGTGTAGATCTCGAGCTCGCTCTCGCCGGCGGGCGTCGTCGCCCTGTCCAGCGGCCAGCGGACCAGCAGGCCCTCGGAGCGGCCGATCCAGTTGGCCTGCATCAGCTTGACCTTGTCGGGCCAGCGGTGGAGCGTGTCGAGCCCGTCGAGCAGCTCCTGGCTCATCGACGTGATCTTGAAGAACCACTGGGTCAGGTCGCGCTGCTCGACCGGCGCGCCGGAGCGCCAGCCCTTGCCGTCGATCACCTGCTCGTTGGCGAGCACGGTCATGTCGACCGGGTCCCAGTTGACCTTTGCCGACTTGCGCTCGACCAGCCCGGCCCGCCAGAAGTCGAGGAACATTTTCTGCTGGTGGCGGTAGTAGCTCGGGTCGCAGGTGGCCAGCTCGCGCGACCAGTCGAGCGACAGGCCCATCGTCTTGAGCTGTCCCTTCATCGTGCCGATATTGGCATAAGTCCAGGCGCGCGGGTCGACCTTGTTGTCGCGCGCGGCGTTCTCGGCCGGCAGGCCGAACGCGTCCCAGCCCATCGGATGCAGCACGTTGGCGCCGTTGGCGCGCTGGAAGCGCGCCACCACGTCGCCCATCGTGTAGTTGCGCACATGGCCCATATGGATGCGCCCCGACGGATAGGGGAACATCTCCAGCACGTAGTATTTCGGCCGGGGGTCGTCGTTGCGGGTCTCGAAGAGCCGCGCCTCAGCCCAGGCCTGCTGCCATTTCGGCTCGGATGCGCGCGGATTGTAGCGTTCGGTTGCCATGCGACGGATTTCACATAAAAGAAGGCCGGAAAATAAGTCGGCGGACCTTCAACATGGTTTCGGCAAAGCGTCAACTCCGCGCCCTGTCGCGCGGGCCTGAAATGCGGGCGGGCGGGCGATGAGCGACGCCGTCGCGCAACTGGAGGAGGTCCGCGCCAATATCGCCCGCGCCGAGCGCGAGGCGGGACGGCCGGCGGGCTCCGTGGCCCTCGTCGCCGTCTCCAAGACCTTCGACGCCGACGCCATCCGCCCTGTGCTCGCCGCCGGCCAGCGCGTGTTCGGCGAGAACCGCGTGCAGGAGGCGCAGGCCAAGTGGCCCGGCCTGCGGCAGGAATTTCCCGGCATCGAGCTGCATCTGATCGGCCCGCTGCAGTCCAACAAGGCGAAGGAGGCCGTGGCGCTGTTCGACGTCGTCGAGACCGTCGACCGCGAGAAGATCGCCGCCGAGCTGGCGAAGGAGATCGCCCGGCAGGGCCGGGTGCTGCGCCTCTACGTGCAGGTCAACACCGGGCTCGAGCCGCAGAAGGCCGGCATCGACCCGCGCGAGGCGGCCGCCTTCGTCGCCCGCTGCCGCGACGTGCACGGGCTCGCCGTCGAGGGACTGATGTGCATCCCGCCGGCCGGGGAGAACCCCGGCCCGCATTTCGCGTTGCTGGAAAAGCTCGCCCGCGAGGCCGGCGTGGAAAAGCTCTCCATGGGCATGTCGGGCGACTACGCGACGGCGGTCGCCTTCGGCGCGACGAACGTCCGCGTCGGCTCGGCGATCTTCGGCGGCCGGCCGCCGCTCACGCCGGCTGCCTGACGCCGTCGCGGCCGAACGCCGCCACCGCGTCGCCGGACGGGTGGCCGTAGCGGGCCGCCGCCGTCAGCAGCACGCCGAGAAGCAGGCCGTTGAGCGTATGCCAGAGGAAATGCGTGCCGATCGGCAGCGCATCGCAGACGCGCATGTCGACGATGCGGCAGGCGACCGCGACAATGAAGATGGCGCCGCCGGCGACCATGTAGCGGCCCGCCGGATGGCCGCTCCAGGCGATCCAGCCGCCCAGCGCGACGAGCGCCAGGAGCGCCGGCAGGTAGCCGGTCGAGCCGTTGGTGGCCACCACCAGCCATTGCGGCACCATCCAGGTGATGAAGCCCGCCACCGCGTAGAAGGCGATGAAGGCGATCGCCGTCGTGCCCCGGCCGAGGTCCAGGTAGCGGCGCAGCGCGAACAGCGTGTAGGTGAACACGAACAGCGCGATCGGAATGATGTCGCCCCATTTGGTGAGCCCGTTCGCCCAGGTGTGGAACAGGCCCGAGCCGAGCCCGACCAGGATCGCCATCCAGGCGAGCACCTCGGCGAAGCGGCCGGTGCCGTGCCGGCGCGCGAGCACCAGCCCCCAGACGCCGGCTGCGATGAAGGCGAGGTTGGTCAGCGCGTTGAGCGGCTCGGACCACAGCTCCGGTCCGGTGCGCTCGCAGTAATTGTCGATGGCTTCGAGGAGAGAGGCGTTCATGGCGATGTCCCCGCAGGCAGGCCGCGCCGCAGACTAGCTGATTCGCCCGCGCCTCTCACCGTGCCCCGCGGGATCGCTCCCGAAGGCCTCTCACCGCAACGTGACTTTAGGTTGACTGCCGCGTCCGCCTAATCTTAAGGCATCGACATCGCCCGGGCGGGGACGTTCGGGTCCCGCCTCCACGGGCGGATGCGCAGGATCAACCGGACAGGCAATGAGGCTGAACCCCATCTTCGCGCTGACGGCGGCCGTCGCGTCACTCCTGCTCGCGGCGGGCACCACGGGCGCCGGCGAGGCGGCCCGTCCGCGCGCCGTGGTGGAGCTGTTCACCAGCCAGGGCTGCAATTCCTGCCCGCCGGCCGACAAGGTGTTCGCCGGCCTCGCCGGTCGTCCCGACGTCGTGGCGCTGTCCTACCATGTCGACTACTGGGACTATCTCGGCTGGCGCGACACGCTCGCCTCCGAGGCCAACACGGCCCGCCAGCGCGCCTATGGCCGCTCCTTCGGCGACCGCTCGGTCTACACGCCGCAGGCGGTGGTCAACGGCCGCGTCCACATGAGCGGCGCCGAGGGCGGCGGGATCAGCCAGGCGATCGACCGGATGGCCGGCAGCGGCGAGGGCATGTCCGTCGACGTCTCCGCCGCCTACTCGGGCGAGAGCGTCGTCATCCGCCTCGGCGCCGGCGCGCAGGCCGCCAAGGCGCATGTGGTGATGGCCTATTTCGCGCCGGAGAGCACGGTCGCTATCGACCGCGGCGAAAATTCCGGCCGCACCGTCACCTACCGCAATGCTGTGCGCTGGGTGCAGACGGTCGGCATGTGGCACGGCGAGGCGGAGCGGCTGGAGGTGCCCGTCGCCGAGATGGCCATGCGCGGCGCCGGCGGCTGCGCCATCCTGCTCCAGAAGGTCGACCGCGAGGGCCTGCCGGGACCGATCCTCGGCGCCGCGCTGATCTCCATGACCGGAAGCTGAGCCGCCCCTAGGCGGCGTGTCCCGAATACGGAAAAAACCGGAGCTGGCTGGGCTGCCTGCTCCGGTCGACTGCTTGGGATTTCAACTGCTTGGGATCGTCCGCCTTGGACCCGGCAGGGCCGGGTTGGTTCGATCCGGCAATGACCCCGTGGGCGGGGGGCTTGGGGTTACGAGGCCGGTGCCGGACCGAACCGTCTCAGGCAACGGGGGGATGCTGGCGGCGCATCGTGGCGCGAGATTGGTTTGTTCGTGGCCATATTGTGGCAGGCCATCACCAATTCAAACAGACGGTCCGATTTGCGTGACCGTGCGCGCGAGCCTGCCTGCGCGCGCCGCCCGCCCTTGAAATTCGCTGCGGGAAGGGCGAACTTCGGTCGGTAGCCAGTTCACGAGGAGCGCCGCGGCGAAGATGGAGGGTAGGGAAGAGTCCGGGATACTCATTGCGCTCAGCGAGGCGCGGCGCGAACGCCTCGACGTTCCGGTCACCTTCGACCGGCGGGAGCTCGACCAGATCCTGCGCGTCTACGGCACCATGGTCGCGGCCGGCGAATGGCGCGACTACGCCATCGACCACATGCGCGACGAGGCCGTCTTCTCCGTCTACCGGCGCACCAGCGAGGTGCCGCTCTTCCGCATCGTCAAGACGCCGAAGCTGCGCGCCCGCCAGGGCGCCTATTCGGTCGTCGCCGCCACCGGCGCCATCCTCAAGCGCGGCCACGAGCTCGCCCGCGTGCTGGGCGTCTTCGACAGCAAGCTGAAGCTGGTGAAGGCCTGACGGGGCGCGCCGTTCAAACCTCCCCGCGGAACTGCCGCTCCGGCAGCGATTGCGGGTCGGGCGGCAGGCTGGCGCCGCCGTTCATGGCGAGCTGCATGAACACCGTGTCGAGCCAGCGGCCGAGCTTGTAGCCCGAGCCCTCCATCCGCCCGCAATGGCGGAATCCCATCCGCTCGTGCAGCTTCACCGAGGCGCTGTGGGCGCCGCCGTCGCCGATCACCGCGATCATCTGGCGGAAGCCGAGCGCCGTGCAGCGCTCGACGAGCGCGGCCAGCAGCAGCCGGCCGAGGCCGCGCCCCTGCATGGCCGGCGCGAGATAGATCGAGTTCTCGACGATGAAACGGTAGGCCGGCCGCGCCCGGAACGGGCCGGCATAGGCATAGCCGAAGATCTCGCCGCCCTCCTCCACGACGATGTAGGGAAAGCCGCCGGCCTTCAGCGCGGCGAAGCGTTCGCCCATCTCGGCCAGCGTCGGCGGCTCCAGCTCGTAGCTCGCCGTGCCGTGCCGCACGGCGTGCTCGTAGATCGCGGTGATGGCGGGCAGGTCGGCGCGGGTGGCGTCGCGCAAGGTGGGCTGGCTCATGGGCGGCGGCTGCGGCTCGGGGAAGACGCCCGAGCCAACCAGCCTGCGGGCCGCGTGGCAAGCGCGCAAGGAAGGGAAGCGGGTGGGCCAGCCGGATCAGAGCATCGGACCGAAAAGTGGAATCCGGTTTTCGGATTATTCGATGCTCAATCAAAGTGCTAGATCGTCTTTGTGCGTCCGACAGGACGCAGGACGATCTAGTCGGCCTGCTTGCGGTCCGAATGCCCGAGGTCGCGCTCGGGCCAGACGCGGTCGCGCACGATCTGCTTCAGCACCTTGGCCTCGGGAAAGCCGCCGTCGCGCTTGCGCTCCCAGATCAGCTCGTCGCCGATGCGGATCTCGAAGATGCCGCCCGTGCCGGGCACAAGCGCCACCTCGCCGATGTCCTGGCCGAAGGTCTGCAGCAGCTCCTGGCCCATCCAGGCGGCGCGCAGCAGCCAGTTGCACTGGCTGCAATACGTGATCGCGATGCGTGGCTTGGCAGCGTCCGCCATAGCCGGCCTCAGGCTGCGCTCAGCCGGGCGAGCGTGGCGTCGTCCACCTCGAAATTGGCGTAGACGTTCTGCACGTCGTCGTCGTCCTCGAGCGTGGCGACGAGCTTCATCAGCGACTGCGCCCGCTCCTCGTCGACCGGCACGGTGTTCTTCGGCTTCCAGATGACCTTCACCGATTCGGCCTCGCCGAGCGCGCCTTCCAGCGCCTTCGACACCTCGCCGACCGCCTCGAAGGCGCAGTAGATCGTGTGGCCCTCGTCGTCGGATTCGACGTCGTCGGCGCCGGCCTCGATCGCCGCCTCCATCACCTTGTCGGCGCTCGCCGCGTCCGCCGCATAGTAGATCTCGCCGACCCGGTCCCACATGAACGACACCGAGCCGGTCTCGCCCAGCGCCCCGCCGGCCTTGGTGAAGGCCGCGCGGACGTTTGAGGCGGAGCGGTTGCGGTTGTCGGTCAGCGCCTCGACGATGAGGGCGACGCCGCCCGGCCCGTAGCCCTCGTAGCGCACCTCGTCGTAGTTCTCGGTGTCGGCGCCGGCCGCCTTGTTGATGGCGCGCTGGATATTGTCCTTCGGCATCGACTGCGCCTTGGCGGCGTTGATCGCCAGCCGCAGGCGCGGATTCATGTCGGGCTCGGGCACGCCCATCTTGGCGGCGACGGTGATCTCGCGCGCCAGCTTGGAAAACATCTTCGACTTCACCGCGTCCTGACGGCCCTTGCGGTGCATGATGTTCTTGAACTGTGAATGGCCGGCCATGGGCACCCCTGCGGAAGGCTTCGGATTTTCGAGAGTGGCGCGCCTTATAGTGAAAGGCCGCGAAAAGGTCCAGACGAGGCCGTGGCCGCCCGCTCGCGATATCGTGACGGGTCGCGGCGCGCGCGGGGCTTCCGTCGCACCCGCCGCGGCATATCATGCGTCCCGGACCGATCCGGAAAGGAAGCCGGCATGCGCATGACCGCCGTCCTCGCCTTCCTCTGCGCGCTCGTGCTGCCGGCAGCCGCCGCCGGGCCGGAAGCCTCGCTCTCCAGCCGCTGCATGGCGATCGCGCAGGCGCTGCCCGGCGTGGTGCTCGCCGCCTACACGCCTGCGCAGGCGCAGGAGGGGCCGGTCAGGATCACCTATGCCGGCCACTCGACCTACGTCATCGAGACGCCGGCCGGCGTGCGCATCGCCACCGATTTCAACGGCTACAACGGCGCCAGCCGGCTGCCGCGCGTCGTCACCATGAACAAGGCGCATTCGAGCCACTACACCGACAGCCCCGACCCCGCCATCGAGCACGTGCTGCGCGGCTGGAACCCCGAGGGCGGCCCCGCCCGCCACCTGCTCAGGGTCGACGACGTGCTGATCCGCAACGTGCCGACCGACATCCGCACCTGGAACGGCATGGAGGCCGACGGCAACTCGATCTTCGTCTTCGAGGTCGCCGGCCTGTGCATCGGCCATCTCGGCCACCTGCACCACGACCTGACCGACGCCCACTACGCCGCGATCGGCCGGCTCGACATCGTCATGGTGCCGATCGACGGCGGCATGACGCAGTCGCTCGCCAACATGAGCGAGATCGCCACACGCCTGTTCTCCTCGATCGTGCTGCCGATGCACCGGCACGCCACGCCGCTCGGTGAATTCCTCGGCCGCATGGGCGAGCGCTTCGCCGTCGAGTTCAGCTCCGACAGGAGCTTCGAGGTTTCGCTGCGGACCCTGCCGCGGCAGCCGACCATCCTGGTGCTTGCCGGCATCTGACGGGCGGCCGCTCCCGCTGCCCGCCCGCCTGCCGTATCAGTGGCCCTTCAGCCGCGCCTTGCGCCGGCGCGCCATCATGTTGAGCCCCTCGACGAAGGCGGAGAAGCCCATCGCCGCGTAGATGTAGCCCTTCGGCACGTGGAAGCCCATGCCGTCGGCGATCAGCGTCATGCCGATCATCAGCAGGAAGCCGAGCGCCAGCATGACGATGGTCGGGTTCTTCTCGATGAAGCGCGACAGCGGCCCGACCGCCACCATCATCACCGTCACCGCGACGATGACGGCGATGTACATGATGGCGATCTCGTCGGTCATGCCGACGGCGGTGATGATCGAATCGATCGAGAAGACGAGGTCGAGCAGGAGGATCTGGAAGATCGCGCCGGCGAGCGACACCTGCAGCACCTCGCCGACCATGTCCTCCTTGTGGTCCTGCGGATCGACCGAATGGTGGATCTCGCGGGTCGCCTTCCACACCAGGAACAGGCCGCCGGCGATCAGGATCAGGTCGCGCCAGGAGAAGCCGTGGCCGGCCACCTCGAACAGCGGGTTGGTGAGCTGCACGATGATCGAGATCGTCGCCAGCAGCACCAGCCGCAGCACCAGTGCGGCGCCGATGCCCAGCCGGCGGGCCGAGGCGCGCTGGCTTTCGGGCAGCTTGTTGGTGAGGATCGAGATGAAGATGAGGTTGTCGATGCCGAGAACGATCTCAAGCACGACGAGCGTCAGCAGCGCGACCCACGCAGTCGGGTCGCCGAACCAGTTGAGGTGGGGAGCGAGGAATTCGATCATGGGGGGAAGCGCGTCCTGGAGAGGGCGTGTTCGCGCTCAGGTAGGAACGCGCTGCCCTTCCGTCAATGACGGCTCGAAAAATCAGCGCCAGAAGGCCGGCACCGTCTCCTCCAGCCGCGGCCCGAGCCGCAGCGGCGCGATTTTCTCGGTCAGGCCGGTGCGGTCCGACAGCTCCAGCCCGAGGCCGCAGATCGTCGCGGGCCCGTCGGCCGCCTCGAAGCGGCCCTTCGGCACCTTCGACAGGAAGCGGTTGAGCGGCTCCTCCTTGTCCATGCCGAGCGAGGAATCGTAATCGCCGCACATGCCGGCGTCGGAGATGTAGCCCGTGCCGCCGTTGAGGATCTGGTGGTCGGCCGTCGGCTGGTGGGTGTGCGTGCCGATCACCGCGCTGGCGCGGCCGTCGACGAAATGCGCGAAGCACATCTTCTCGCTCGTCGCCTCGGCGTGGAAGTCGAACACCACCGCATCCGCGCCGCCGCCGAGCGGGCAGCCTTCCAGCACCCGCTCGACCGCCTGGAACGGGTCGTCGAGCTCGGGATGCATGAAGACGCGCCCCATGATGTTGGAGACGAGCACGCGGGCGCCGTTGCGCGCCTCGTAGACGCCGCTGCCGCGGCCCGGCGTGCCGGAGGGGAAGTTGGCGGGACGCAGGAAGCGCTCCTCCCGCGGGGCGAAGATCAGCGCCTCGCGCTGGTCCCAGACATGGTTGCCGGTGGTCACCACGTCGGCGCCGGCCTCGATCGTGTTGCGGAAGATCTCCTCGGTGATGCCGAAGCCGCCGGCGGCGTTCTCGCCGTTAACGATGACGAAATCGAGCCGGAGGTCGGAGATCAGGCCGGGCAGGCGCTCCCACACCGCGCTGCGCCCGGTGCGCCCCACCATGTCGCCGAGAAAGAGAAGTCGCATGGCCCGTCTATAGACCGTGACCGAGCGTGCGCAAGCCGCTTTCGGTCAGCACCTGCGAAAGGACTATGTCGTGCGGCTCGTCCGGCACGCGCTCGACCTGCTGGCAGTCGAAGGCGACCCCGACGAGGCGCGGCGCCCGCCCGGCCGCGCGCAGCCTGTCGATCGCCCGGTCGTAATAGCCGCCGCCATAGCCGATGCGGTGGCCGCGCATGTCGAAGGCGGCGAGCGGCACCAGCATCAGGTCCGGCTCCAGCACGGTTGCGTCCGGGCCGGGGCCGGCCGTGCCGAAGCCCATGTCGACCAGCGGCGCGCCGCGCACCAGCTCGCGGAAGACGATCGTTTCGCCGTCGAGGATGGCCGGCAGCGCCAGCCGCGCGCCGCGCTCGGCGAGCGAAAACATCAGCGGCCGCACGTCGACCTCCGAGCGGATCGGCCAGAAGCCCGACACCGTCTCGCCCGGGGCGATCTCCAGCGCCGCGCCGGCCTCGGCGATCCGCAGCGAAGCCTCGATGCGCCATTGCGGGTCGAGGCCATCGCGGCGGCCGAGCGCCTCGGCGCGCAAGCTCTTCTTCAGCTCGACCAGCGAACTCATGGCAACGCTCCGTTTGTCCCGTGCTTGCCACGATTGCATCGATGCGACAAGCAATGGGAATGGGAGAAGGCGGCTGGATGGAGGCCCTTCGGCCGAAGGCCGCGGCGGCGACTGCCGCCCGCCGGTCGTCCGGCGCGCCCGCGCAGGGCCAGCGCGCGAAGCGCGCGGTACGGCCCGTGAGCGAAAAAAACAGAGGCGAACCGCGACGACCGATGGAGAGGTTGATCCCGGGTGCCTACAAAGTAGGTGGGCGCCGTATGACCCGGCCCACGGGCCGAACCAGGGACAGCTCCCTAAGGATCAATAAGGCCCCGGGGATAAGTTACTCCTGTCGGGAAGCGCAGAACGCCGGAACCGAATATAGGACAGGCTGGCCTGCCGCGCCAGTGCCCGGGTCGGCGTCCGAGGCTTGCGTCGCGTGCGCCCGCCCCATAGGGTCCGCGCGACTGTGAGAAGGATCGAGGCATGCGTTTCGAGGGTACGGCGGACTACGTCGCCGACAGAGACCTGATGGTGGCCGTCAACGCGGCGATCGCGCTGGAGCGGCCGCTGCTGGTCAAGGGCGAGCCGGGCACCGGCAAGACCGAGCTCGCCCGCCAGGTGGCGGCCGCCCTCGGCCTCGACCTGATCGAATGGCACGTCAAGTCGACGACCAAGGCCCAGCAGGGCCTCTACGAATACGACGCCGTCACCCGCCTGCGCGACAGCCAGCTCGGCGACGACCGCTTCAACGACATCCGCAACTACATCAAGCGCGGCAAATTGTGGGAGGCCTTCGCCGCCGACCGCAAGGCGGTGCTGCTGATCGACGAGATCGACAAGGCCGACATCGAGTTCCCCAACGACCTGCTGCAGGAGCTCGACCGCATGGAGTTCTACGTCTACGAGACCGGCGAGACGATCCGCGCGGCGCAGCGGCCGATCGTCATCATCACCTCCAACAACGAGAAGGAGCTGCCGGACGCCTTCCTGCGCCGCTGCTTCTTCCATTATATCCGCTTCCCCGACGCCGAGACGCTCGGAAGAATCGTCGAGGTCCACTATCCGGGCATCAAGCAGAACCTCGTGCGCGCCGCGCTCACCCAGTTCTACGAGGTGCGCGAGGTGCCCGGCCTGAAGAAGAAGCCGTCGACCTCCGAGGCGCTGGACTGGATCCGGCTGCTGGTCGCCGACGACGTCGCGCCGGAGGACCTGCGCGGCGACGCGAAGAACGCGCTGCCCAAGCTGCACGGCGCGCTGCTGAAGAACGAGCAGGACGTGCACCTGTTCGAGCGCCTCGCCTTCATGGCGCGCCGGCAGGGCTGAGGCCTTTCCGCGGCCGCGCCGCGCCATAGAATGGGTGCATGGCACGCAGCGCCGCATACCGCCTCTTCCACCGCGCCATGGCGGAGCGCAGGCCGGTCGCCTGCCTCTACAACGGCCATGCGCGGGCGCTCTGCCCGATCATCCTCGGCCATTCCGACGGCGCGGAGAAGGCGCTGGTCTGGCAGTTCGCCGGCGACGCCGAGCACGGCCGCGTGCCGGGCTGGAAGTGCCTGATCCTGTCGGAAGTCGCCAACGCCACGCTTGTCGACGCACCGTGGCACGAAGCCCCCGGCCAGCACAGCGGCCCGCAGAGCTGCGTGAAGGAAGTCGACCTCGACGTGAACCCCGCAAGCCCCTACGCGCCGAAAAGGCGGCTGCGGCGCTAGTGCAGCACGAGCTCGCCGTCCACGGCGCGCCATTCGGTTGGCGCGATCAGCCTCCGGTGGGTGTAGCGGACCGAGTGGAGCGGGCCGTCGAGCTTCTCCTTCCAGAAGTCGAGGAAGCGGCGCAGCTCGGGGAATTTCGGCGCCAGGTCGAAATGCTGCCACAGGAAGCTCTGCAGCAGATGCGGGTGGTCCGGCATGTGGTAGAGGATCTGGGCCGTCGTCAGCCCGTAGCCCTTGAGCATCAGTTCGGTCTCGGCATGGCTTCGCATGTGTCGGTTCCTCGAACGATGGGTTCCTCGCATCGTTACTATGCGACGCAAAACGTTAACCATCTGCTGCGGGTTCCGCGGGTTTCGTCTGGCATTTCAATGCCTTGGCAGCCGGCGCGCCGGATTGCTGACAGATGCTGCGCCGGAAGCCGCCGCCGCGCGGGGCCTGCCGCCGCTCCAACCCGAATGTCTAATGTTGTGGCTTCCGGCCAAATGGTACTAGAACCGGCTGAGACGTGCGGCCCGCGCCGCAGACGAGCATCCAGGGAGGGAGACATGTCCGAGGTTCACGTCCACAAGGTCAAGGCCGCGTGGAAGAAGAACGCGCTGATCGACAACGAGACGTACCTGAAATGGTACGCCGACAGCGTCAGGAACCCGGACAAATTCTGGGGCAAGCACGGCAAGCGGATCGACTGGTTCAAGCCCTACACCAAGGTCATGAACGCCTCCTTCACCGGCAAGGTCTCGATCAAATGGTTCGAGGACGGCGTCACCAACGTCTCCTACAACTGCATCGACCGCCATCTGAAGAAGCGCGGCGACCAGACCGCCATCATCTGGGAGGGCGACAATCCCTACGACGACAGGAAGGTCACCTATCGCGAGCTGCACGCCCATGTCTGCCGCTGGGCCAACGTCCTGAAGAAGCACGGGGTCAAGAAGGGCGACCGCGTCACCATCTACATGCCGATGATCCTCGAGGCGGCCTACGCGATGTTCGCCTGCACCCGCATCGGCGCCATCCATTCGGTCGTCTTCGGCGGCTTCTCGCCGGATTCGCTCGCCGGCCGCATCGAGGACTGCAAGTCCGACGTGGTCATCACCGCCGACGAGGGATTGCGCGGCGGCCGCCCGATCCCGCTCAAGGAGAACACCGACCGGGCGATCGAGATCGCGGCGAAGGCCGGCACCAGGGTGCGCACCGTGCTGGTGGTGCGCCGCACCGGCGGCAAGATCGGCTGGACGCAAGGCCGCGACTTCTGGATGCACGACGAGACGGCCTCGGTGAAGGCCGACTGCAAGCCGGAGCCGATGAAGGCGGAGGACCCGCTGTTCATCCTCTACACCTCCGGCTCGACCGGCAAGCCGAAGGGCGTGCTGCACACGACCGGCGGCTATCTCGTCCACGTCTCGATGACGCACCAATACGTCTTCGACTACCATGACGGGGACATCTACTGGTGCACGGCCGACGTCGGCTGGGTGACGGGCCACAGCTACATCCTCTACGGGCCGCTCGCCAACGGCGCTACCACACTGATGTTCGAGGGCGTGCCGAACTATCCGACCCCGACCCGCTTCTGGGACATCGTCGACAAGTACAAGGTCAACATCTTCTACACCGCGCCGACCGCCATCCGCGCACTGATGGGCGCGGGCGACCAGTGGGTGAAGAAGTCGTCGCGAAAATCGCTGCGCATCCTCGGCTCGGTCGGCGAGCCGATCAATCCGGAAGCCTGGGAGTGGTACTACAACGTCGTCGGCGAGAAGCGCTGCCCGGTGGTCGACACCTGGTGGCAGACCGAGAACGGCGGCATCCTGATCGCGCCGCTGCCCGGCGCCACCGACTTAAAGGCCGGCTCGGCGACGCGCCCCTTCTTCGGCGTGGTGCCGCAGATCGTCGACGGCGACGGCAAGGTCATCGAGGGCGCCGGCTCCGGCAACCTGTGCATCGCCCAGCCCTGGCCGGGCATGATGCGCACCGTGTTCGGCGACCATGAGCGCTTCGTCCAGACCTACTTCTCCACCTACAAGGGCAAGTATTTCACCGGCGACGGCTGCCGCCGCGACGAGGACGGCTACTATTGGATCACCGGCCGCGTCGACGACGTCATCAACGTGTCCGGCCATCGCATGGGCACGGCCGAGGTCGAATCGGCCCTCGTCAGCCACATGAAGGTGTCGGAGGCCGCCGTCGTCGGCTACCCGCACGACATCAAGGGACAGGGCATCTACTGCTACGTCACGCTGAACGCCGGCGAGGCGGGCTCCGAGGACCTGCGCAAGGAGCTGATCGCCCATGTGCGCAAGGAGATCGGCGCGATCGCCACGCCGGACAAGATTCAGTTCGCGCCGGCGCTGCCCAAGACCCGCTCTGCCAAGATCATGCGCCGCATCCTGCGCAAGATCGCCGAGGACGATTTCGGCTCGCTCGGCGACACCTCCACGCTGGCCGACCCGGGCGTCGTCGACGACCTGATCGCCAACCGGCAGAACAAGAGGGCGTAGGCGGCTCGCGGGCCGGCCTCCCGGAGGGAAGCAGCGATGGACCTGTTCTCGCTCGCCATCTTCGCCGCCGCGCTGGTCGTGGCGGCGGGCTCGCCCGGTCCGAGCATCGCCGCGCTCGTCGCCCGCGTCATCGCCCGCGGCGTGCGCGACGTCCTGCCCTTCCTGGCCGCGATGTGGATCGGCGAGGCGGTCTGGCTCACCTTCGCCGTGCTCGGACTGGCGGTGATCGCCCAGACCTTCCAGCTCGCCTTCACCGCGATCAAATGGGCGGGCGTGGCCTATCTCGCCTGGCTCGCCTGGAAGATGTGGACGGCGCCTGCCGCCGACCGCGCGGCGAACGCGCCGCAGCCCGCCGGCTCCGGCTGGCGCATGTTCCTCGCCGGCATGGCGGTGACGCTCGGCAACCCGAAGATCATGCTGTTCTACATGGCCCTGCTGCCGACGATCATCGACCTCGGCAGGGTGAACCTGCTCGGCTGGGCGGAGCTGACGGCGACGATGTTCGTCGTGCTGGTGGCGGTTGACCTCGGCTGGGCCTTCGCGGCGGGTGCGGCCCGCCGGCTGCTCAGGAGCGCGCGGGCCGTGCGGCTCGCCAACCGCGCCAGCGCCGCCATGATGGCGGGCGCGGCCGCCGCGATCGCCACGCGCGGCTGAAAGCCTCTCTCAGCAGCCGATTTCTTCGCGGATTTCGTCGACTTCGTCCTTCGAGTGGCAGATGTTCTCGCACGGGATGCCGTCGTGATCGGCGTCTGCGCGCGAATAGCCGTCGCACCAGATCTCGACCGCCTCCCGGCATGAGCGCACCTGCTTGCAGGTGCGGGCGCGCTGCGCCAGCAGCGTTTCCGCTCCGGGCGACAAGCCCGGCAGACCCTCGCCCGGCGTCGCGGCCGAGGCGGCCTGCAGAAAAAGCATGACGGCCGCCGCCG